>NZ_VIFM01000500.1 GCF_006636215.1 Myxococcus llanfairpwllgwyngyllgogerychwyrndrobwllllantysiliogogogochensis
CTCTGACGCCGACCGCCCCCGAGGCGGCCGCCCCTCCGTCGCCCGTGCCCCCGGCTCCGGACCCGGCGGTGGTGGCGGCGGCTCCCGGCGGCACGGCGAACGGTGGTTCCGGCCTTCCTCCGCCAGCTCCCTCCCTGGTCGAGGTGCGGTTCGAGGCCCCTGCGAAGACCATCCTTCGCCAGGAGGGGGGCGAGCGGCTGCCCGTCAACCGGCTCCTGGCCCTGCCGCCCGGCCTCATCAAGGTGGCCTACGACTGCCCCGGACGACGCGCACCTCGGGGGGCAATACCCTACCTCATCGAGCAGGCGACCCCGGGGCCGCTCGTGCTTCAGGTCCCCTGCAAGGTCCGGCGCTAGTCCGGACGGGCACTTGCCCGTATGGGCCGTGCTCCCCCCGAATCGGACAAGTGGGACTGGGTGGGCTTGAGTGCCCTTAAGTCGTTGGATTTCCTAGCTTTTCCGAGGCGCGCGCGCATTGCGCATGTCAGACGGGGCCGTAGAATCCGGCGCTCCATGGCGCGCCTCAAGAAGCAGAAAAACATCGTGACGAAGAGGAGTTACACGGCCGGACGGGTAGTGCGACAGCAGCCTGTCGCACCAGAACCGAACCGGCTCGTGAAGGTTTGGAGACGCGTGCTCGAACGCCGCCTCCGCACGCGCTTACGCGCGAAGGTGGCGGTGGAGGTCCACGACAACACGCACACGATGCTGACCTTCCAACGTCACCGGGCGATGTGGCGGCTGCGGCTGCACCACATGTTCCTGGCGGCGCCGGATGACGTCGTGCAGGCCCTGGCCAGCTTCGTGCGCAAAGGGGACCCGGAGGCGAGCACGCTGTTGGACCGCTACATCGAGCGCAACAAGATGTACATCCGGCGGCTGTCTCCGGCGCAGATGCGCAAGCGCATCCGGCTGGAGCCCCTGGGTCAGCACCACGACCTGGAGCGCATCTTCGAGCGGCTCAACGAGCGGTACTTCAGCACCCGTCGCATCGATGCGGCCATCACCTACGGCCCGGCACCTCGGGTGAAGGGGCCCCGCAAGAGCATCAAGATGGGCTCCTACTCGGCGGACTCCAAGGTCATCCGCATCCATCCGGCGTTGGACCAGCCGGTGGTGCCCCGCTACTTCGTGGAGTGGATTGTCTTCCACGAGATGCTCCACCACATCTACCGGACGAGGAAGGGCGACGACGGGCGGCGCTGCATCCACCCGCCGGAGCTCATCGAGCACGAGAAGCGCTTCCACGACTACACGCGGGCCCAGGCCTGGGAGCAGGAGAACCTGGACCTGCTGCTGCGCGCCCGCGTCTCGCCGGACTGAAGGACTCGGCAGGGCCCATCCTCCCCAGGTTCAGGGGAGGATGAGGCCACCGGGGCTGCGCCGCTCCTGAGTGGGGGCGGCCTCCGTGGGCGAGGGTGCACTGGCGCCAGGTGCCTTCCCAGCTCGCCGGGCGGCGGCCTCTTCGCGGGCTCCGGCGGCGGCGACCAGACCGACCACCTTCTCGAAGAGATGCTGGGCGAAGCGGGAGAAGGGCTGCGTGGCGCCGTGGAAGAGGCGCCGCGCCTCACCCCGGGCGACTTCGGCCTCGCGCTTCCTCCCGGTCCGCTCGAAGAAGTCCGCCATCCTCCACAGCCGCAGGGCGTAGCGACGGGACATGTCGGGGGTGAAGTACTCCTGCGTCACCGTGCGCACCGCGCCCTGGAGCTGGTCCTGGCGCTGTACGTCGCTGAGCGCCAGGGGGCTGACCACCACCTCGTCCAGCTTCGCGAGCAGGCGCCTGGTGATGGACTCCGGTGGGAGCCACGCTGCCAGTTCCGGTGTCTCGTGCAGCAGGTCTCCGTCGAGCGCGTGGCGGACGTCCTCCGGCTCGGGCTGGGGGAGGGTGGTGGGCTCGAGCTGGGGCTGCACGCCGAAGTGGCGCAGCGCGACATCGAGCCCCTCGGGAAAGGGCGTGTGGGCGCGCAGGTTGAGGCCAGCGGCCTCGGCCAGCAGGGCCGCCGCCTCGTGCTGGGGCAGCTCCACCGTGCCGCCCTGCTCCAGTCCGTCCTTGAGGATGCGGCGCCAGATGCTCCGGCTCGCCTCCTGGAGCTGCAACTGGAGGACGCCCTCCTCGTCGGAGATGAGGGCCTGCACCATCTCGATGCCACCCGCGCGCAGCACGCGGCCCATGACGAGGGCCCGCTCACCTCGGCCCGTCACCGTGCTGGCCAGGGCCGGGAGCGCCTCGGGGGAGGGGGAGGGC
>NZ_VIFM01000501.1 GCF_006636215.1 Myxococcus llanfairpwllgwyngyllgogerychwyrndrobwllllantysiliogogogochensis
CCGGGTGTGGCGTGCGCAGCCAGTACGCGCTGACCTTCAACGACTTCGCGTACAGCGTCTCCACCTCTACCGCCGCTGGGGGCCCGCTCGCGCTCCCGTACGCCACCAGGTGCCCGAAGGCCGCCAGGGGCTCTCTCGTTGACGAGACAGCGCGATTCGCTGTCGAGCCCCTGCCATCGATCAGGCTTTTTGCCTCAGCGTGGGTAGAACTGCTCGATGGTGATCTCCTCCGCCAACGCATGGAGGGGCGCGCCAAAGGTCGTGACTGTTGTGAACCACTGGGTGGTGACTCCGTCGACCTCGAAGGTCAGCGGAACCAGGACGGATCCAGCACCGCCAGGCATTGTTGCTGGTAGCGCACGGGCTTCCGGGCAGGTGAGTACTCTCTCCAATACGCGTGCGACCTCGGAGCGGGGACCGCGCAGCCGTGCATTCTCCCTGAGCCGACTGAGCAGGAAGCCCGCGACCTCGGGCCAGTTCCCAATCGCCGCTCGCACACGACCTGGGGAAAAGACCAGGTCCATCAGGTTGATTCTCCTGAGCGCGTCTCGTCCCTGGCCCATCAGCGTGAGTGCGCCGGTGTTGGCGTCGAGCACCGTCGATGCCGCGTCGAGCACGAGGGCGGGATAGGGGTCGTGCGTTCTGAGAATCAT
Source organism: Myxococcus llanfairpwllgwyngyllgogerychwyrndrobwllllantysiliogogogochensis (assembly GCF_006636215.1). Lineage (GTDB taxonomy): Bacteria > Myxococcota > Myxococcia > Myxococcales > Myxococcaceae > Myxococcus > Myxococcus llanfairpwllgwyngyllgogerychwyrndrobwllllantysiliogogogochensis. Next base: position 654 of record NZ_VIFM01000501.1, read on the forward strand.
CGCCGCGGCCTGGCGGATCTCCTTCATCTCCTCACTGTTCCAATCACTCTCGCCAAACTCAGGCGCGAAGCCCGCCGCGACAAGCAGGGCGTTGCGCTCTCGCAAGCCCAGCATCAATGCTCCAGCCAGTCGCATGACCATGTACTGGCTGGGGGTCGTCCGGCCTGACTCGATGAATGCCAGGTGTCGAGGAGAGACCTCGGCGTCGAGCGCCAGCCCAAGCTGGCTTTTGCCTCGCAACGCACGCCAATCTTTCAGCAGCGTACCCAGTTCGCTGGTGGTTCCGGGGCCGTTCTTCCGGTGGCCCCTCGCCGGCACGTCGTCGATATCGCGCATCAAAAGGCCCCTTTCGTGGCTCTAGTCGATTCATGCCCGCCGACGCACTTCCCTCCGAGGTCATTGCGAGATGGCTGGGCAAAATCGAATCTTCAGGCTCTCTCGTCACCGGAAAGCTTCCTCATGACAGACCGCCTCGTCTATCGCTTCGATGCCATTGCCGCCATCACCATGGGGAGTGCCCTCCTGGTTGTGGCGACGCCCCTCACCACGCTCGCAGGCTGGTCGTTGCCACCCGCCTTCCTGTTCGGCGTGGGGTTGTTTCTCGTGCCGTGGGCTGGTTTCAATGCCTGGGTCTCCGGCCAGCCGTCTGTTCCCCTCCTGGCCGCGCTGGTGCACCTCACGGTGGATGGCTTGTGGGTGATGGGGAGCGTGGCGCTCCTGGTCGCTCACGGTTCCAGCATGACGCTTGTGGGCATCGTGCTCCTGATAGGACAGGCCGTGACTGTGCTCGGTGTCTTCGCGCTCAAGCTCGGGCCTGTGGCCCGCCCCCACCTTGCTCGCAGGTGAGCCGAAGGCTCAATGGAAGGGCATTCCTGGCGGAGGACCTGGGTCTTGGAGTGCTCGATGGGTGGCCAAGCGGAGCTCCTGACCTGCCTGGATCCTTCGGACCACTGATTACGAGAGAGGTGCCGGCCGGGATGGGTTGGGTACCACTGCTTCGCACTGCCGTCGAAATTCCAGAGGCGTGAGGTAGCCGAGGCTCGAGTGTGGCCGGACCAGGTTGTAGTGCTGCCGCCACGCCTCGATGACAACCTTTGCCTCTACCCTGGAACGAAACCATTCCATGCTGAGGCACTCGTCGCGAAAGCGTCCGTTGAAACTCTCGTCGGTGCCGTTCTGCCAGGGCTTGCCCGGCGCGATGTGCGCCAGCTCGATGCGAGCCTCCGCGGCCCACCGCAGGATGGCCGAGGCGACGAACTCCGGCCCGTTGTCACTGCGCATGTGCCTGGGCGCCCCTCTTTGACTCACCAGCTTCGACAGCACCTCGACTACCCTTCCGGAGCGGATGGCGCCTGCGACGTCGATGGCAAGGCACTCGCGCGTCCACTCGTCCACCACCGTGAGGCATTTGAGCTGCTGTCCGTTGGCGCAGCCGTCGAAGACGAAGTCGTAGCCCCCTGTGTCAGGGAAGATGTCGCCTCGGCTGACGTGCCGAGCTGACGACGCCCTGGGGGCGAGCGCAGGCGGTTGAAGTGCCGTACACAGACGCATTCAAGGCGCAGATGGTGAAGCGGATGATG
>NZ_VIFM01000502.1 GCF_006636215.1 Myxococcus llanfairpwllgwyngyllgogerychwyrndrobwllllantysiliogogogochensis
GAGGGCGGGATTGAATACGAAGGCCAGCTCCACCGCAGCCTCTCCTTCGTGGCCAAGCTGATTACGGGCACGGCCTGGAATGGCTACAGCTTCTTCGGCCTCAAGGACGGCGGCTCGAAGCAGAAGGCGGTGACGCGATGAGCGCCCCCTCCTTCTTCCAGACGCACATGGGGCAGCGCTTCTACGAGGGGACGATGCCGGCCCTCGTCCGTGAGTTGAAGCGCCTCAACGACAACATAGAGCGACTGGTGGCTGCGGCGGAGCGTTTCGCTGGGCAACCGCCAGCCTCGAGCGCCGAGCCCACGCGGCCGACGACGCCCGGGAATTCGGAGGGGGAATGAGGAAGAGCAAGCCAGCGCCCTCGGACGCGAAGCGCTGCGCCGTGTACACGCGCAAGTCCACGGCGGCGGGCCTGGAGATGGAGTTCAACTCGCTGGACGCCCAGCGCGAGTCTTGTGTCACCTACGTGCAGCGACAGCCCGGCTGGGCGTTGGTGGACGAGTGCTACGACGATGGCGGCTTCACCGGCGCCAACATGGAGCGGCCCGCCTTCCAGCGGCTGATGCAGGATGTGGACGCAGGCCGGGTGGACGTGGTGGTGGTGTACAAGGTGGACCGCCTCTCCCGCAGCCTCCTCGACTTCGCGAAAGTCATGGAGCGCCTCAACACGGCGGGCGCGTCCTTCGTCTCCGTGACGCAGAACTTCTCCACCGCCGATGCGATGGGGCGGCTCACCCTCAACATGCTGATGTCCTTCGCCGAGTTCGAGCGGGAGATGATCTCCGAGCGCACGCGGGACAAGGTGGCCGCCGCGCGCCGCAAGGGGCTGTGGACGGGAGGGCGCGCGCCGCTGGGCTACGACGTGAAGGACAAGCGCCTCGTGGCGAATGAGTACGAGGCGGTGGTGGTGCGGGAGGCCTTCGAGCTGTACCTCCAGCACCAGCAGGCCTCGGCGGTGGCGCGCCTCCTCAACGAGAGGGGGCGCAAGACGAAGCGTTATGAGGCCCAGAGCGGCGCCACGCGCGCGGCTCGGAAGTGGACGACGCAGGACGTACTGCGCCTCTTGCGCAGTCCCCTATACGCGGGCTTCGTGCCGTACGGCGATGAGATGCACCCGGGAGAGCACCCGGCGATTGTAGACAGGGCCACCTTCCACCAGGTGCGGGACATGCTGGAGCGCCCAGGCATCCAGTACCACGGGCGCAACCCCGACTACGTGCTGCGAGGGCTGCTGCGCTGCGGCCTGTGTGGCGAGGCGATGACGCCCGGCAGCACGCGCAAGGGCACGCGGGAGTACCGCTACTACCGCTGCGTCACTCGGGACAAGGAGGGGAAGCAGGGGTGCCGGGCAGCTCCCCTGCCGGGGCCTGCGCTGGAAGACTTCGTCGTCGAGCGCCTGCGGGAAGTCTCCGTCGGCCAGGGCTTCGCGGCGCAGGTACATGCACGCCTTACCGCGCGGCTGGAGGAGAAGCGCAAGGCCCTGCGTGTGGAGCGCACGCAGTTGCCGAGGGATTTGGCCAAGCGCGCTGGGGAGTCGAGGAAGTGGGTGGACTCCCTCACCAAGCTGGAGGGCCCCGCGCGGCGCCTCTTGGAGGAGAAGCTGACGGCCACGGAGGAGGAGGTCGCCGGCATGAAGAAGCGACTGGCGGAGGTGGAGCGCGCCCTGGACGCCACGGAGGGGGAGCGGTTGGAGGTGGCGTGGGTGGCCCAGGCCCTGGCGGACTTCGACGCGGTGTGGGACGCCCTCACCGCCGTCAACCGGGGACGCCTGCTTCGGGCCCTCGTTGGCCGTGTGGTGATGAACGAGGCGACGGGCCAGGTCGACGTGTACCTGGCCCATGCCGGTGAGGCCGCATCGCCCGGGTGTGAAGGGGTGGCGGCGTGAGCACCAGCCCCGAATCCCAGTCGGCGGAGGCCGGCCTCGTCAGCGCGCCCTTCCACCGCGTGCATCGCTCGAAGGTGCGCTTCCGAGAGGGGGCGCCGCCGTCGCCGCGAGAGGTGGCGCGAAGGCCCTCGCGCGTCGCGCGAATGCTGGCCCTGGCGCACCATGTGGAGTCCGCCATTGAGCGGGGGCTCGTGGCGAGCGCGGCGGACGTCGCGAGTCAACTGGGCTTTACCCGGGCGCGTGTGACGCACCTGTTGGACTTGCGGTTGCTGGCGCCCGACATCCAGGAGGAGGTGCTGTTCCTCGA
>NZ_VIFM01000503.1 GCF_006636215.1 Myxococcus llanfairpwllgwyngyllgogerychwyrndrobwllllantysiliogogogochensis
CCTTCAGGAAGAGCCGCCCCATGTCGAACCGCATCGGCCGCCCCACCTTCGTCCCCGCCACCCAGCCTGGAGTCAGCGCGGAGCGTGAGCGAGCGGCCCGCCCCTCGGGCGAGAAGGCGAACCAGGGCCACTCGCAGGTCGACCAGTTCGAGTCCCGCGCCACGCGCCCCCACGTCAGTGCATCCCTCCTGAGTGGACCCGCCGCGACGACGGCCGTGAGCGCGAAGTCGCTCGACCTCCAGCCCCAGTTGCACGAGGCCACGGGCTACGAGGCCCGCTTCGAGCAGGGCGGCCGGAAGGCCACCGCCTTCGTCGAAGGCCAGGGACAGGTGAACCTGCCCACCGGCCCGGGCAGAGGCCCGTCCTTCCACGCGGAGGCGGGCAAGCCGCTGACGGTGACGGCGGACCCGGCGCGTTTCTCGTCACAGACAGAGAAGGTGGAGCTGGTGTGGCGGCTGGTCCCCGGAGGCACGGAGACGGCGATTCCCCTCACCGACGGCAGCCGCGACGCGAATGGCCGGCTGAACATCCAGCCCGGCACGTTCGACCTTCCTCCCGACGCCACGGGTCTGGTGCGCCTGTCGTTCCGCACCACGGGCGCCGACGGGCGCGTGAGCAACCAGTGGGACCCGAGCAACGACGCGTCCGTCGCCTCGAAAGAGGGCGCGACGGTGTCCTTCACGGAGGACTTCAAGACGCAGGTCGACGGCACGCTGCGCGCCGGTGACAAGCTCCAGCTCGCGTATGACCAGGACCGCCTCAAGGCGCTCGCGGGAGGCAAGACGCCCTCCGACGTCGTCGCCTGCGTGTCCTTCAATGGCGGACCGCCCCTGGAGTTCCCGCTCGACCTCCAGCCAGGGCAGGCCGGCAACGCGGGCGGCGACTTCCTGCCCTCGGTCCGCGTGCCCTTCGAGGCGACGGACGTGCAGGTCTGGTTCCGGGGCAAGGCGGACGACAACACCACGTGGGACTCGGCCAACGGGCAGAACTTCAAGTTCCCCGTCGGCGTCACGCGCGACGACGCCGAGCCAGGGTGGAAGAACGAGCTGCTCAAGAGCAAGAGCTTCCCCAACCTGAGCGCGGACAAGTTCGTGGGCATCGGCCCCGCGTCGGAGCGCTACAACTGCATCGCGTGGACGGTGGGCAAGCGCGACGAGTGGGTGTGGCCGGGCACACGCGTGGAGGACTTCGACAAGCTCTACGCGACGCAGGGCTACAAGCCGATGGACTCGTTGGACCTGAGCAACGACCCCAGCCTGGAGAAGGTGGTCATCTACGGGCGCAAGCCGATGACGGGCAACGGCCCCCTCGAGGTGACGCACGGCGCGCTGATGGACGAGCAGGGCCGCTTCACGAGCAAGATTGGCACCCAGCCGCTCATCCGGCACAACAGCGCTGACGACCTCACCGGCCCTTCGTATGGTGAACCCGTGCGAGTCTACGTGCGTCCCCGTCAGTCCCCCGTGAGTGCCTCATGAGCGAGCCTGTCGCCCGCTTCGACTCCCTCGCCGAAGAGTGGGAGCGGCACTGCGCGGAACACCGGGAGTCGTCCAACCCCTACGTGTTCCTGGACCATCCGTCGTTCGACGCGCTCGTCGCGCTGGGACGGCCCGCGGTGCCGCTCATCATCGAGCGCTATCGCGACGGCAGCGTCTTCTGGGGCGCGGCGCTGCGACGCATCACCGGCGTCACCACGTTCGGTGACGGCGTGGTCGGCAACCTGGAGGCGAATCGCCAGGGATGGCTGAAGTGGTGGAGCGAGAACCAGGCCGCCTGGCCCGGCTGAGCCCGCGTTGCCTCCCTGGGGCGCCTCACTGAGCCGAGGCCAGCCCGCCAGCAGCACGGGCCGCCCGGACACGGAGTGCCACTTCGAAGGGACCCGGTGGCTCGCGGCAATCGCCGGGCTCGATGTCAGTATCACATCTCGATTCGACATCAGGATGTGTCCATGACATCGGCACGGCTGGACGGCTCTCGTCCTTTCAAGCACTTGCCCCGACGCGGCGGCTGGAACGCAGCGTGCTCTGTCCCATGCGCATGAACCGCTTCGCGCTTCTCTTCTGCTTCGTCTCCCTCCTCGCCGGTGCGCAGCCCGTGCCCGACGCGGGCGTGCCCGACCCGACCCGCGTTGTCGGCGCGCCCCCCACCCCCGTGGCTCCCGTGGCC
>NZ_VIFM01000504.1 GCF_006636215.1 Myxococcus llanfairpwllgwyngyllgogerychwyrndrobwllllantysiliogogogochensis
GCCCTACCTGCTCACCTTCGAGCAGGAGGTCATCGAAGGCAGTACGGATGACGAGGGCTTCCTCGAGGCGAAGGTCCCCTTCACCGTCAGCCAGGTGGAGCTGGAGTGCGAGGGCCTGTCCTGGGAGGTCGCGCTGGGCACCCTGCGTCCCATGAGGGACACTCCTGACCACGGTGTCTCCGGCGCGGAGTCCCGGCTCATCAACCTGGGCTATGCGCTGGAGCCCACGGGGAAGATGACGCTGGAGCTTCGCAGCGCCATTCGCGCCTTCCAGCACCGCTGCGGCCTGGAAGTCACCGGCCACCTGGACGTGGAAACCCTGCGGAGGCTTGAGGAGCTGCACGGGAGCTGAACCCGTTTACGTGAGAGATACCGATGGCAGCCAAGGCCGCGAAGAAGAAGACCGCGAAGGACGCGCCCCCGCAGGCCGCGCCGAAGCAGGACAAGCCCAAGAAGGTGGCTGCGGCGACGGCGCCGGAGAAACAGGCGCATCATGCGACGCTGAGTGAGACGAAGTGCTCGGACTGCGCGGTGGGCCTGCTGAAGCAGTTCGCGAGCGAGAGCCTGCGGAACCAGAAGGAGCTCGACCCGGGCAACCAACGGTTCCACCTGCAGGATGACGAGGAGCTGGAGTTGCAGCGGACAAACCCGCTCACGCTCCAGCTCGTGGGCCTGCGCCGGGAGCGCTCCCTGTCCAACCAGTTCGACGACCTGCTCGTCGTGCTCTACGACCCGGCCCTGTTGAAGGAAGGAGAGAAGACCGTCCTCGAGGCCGAGGGACTCCGCGCGGAGAACCTGACGGACGCGCAGGCGTATGTGGATGCCGTGCTCGCGGAGACGGAGTGGCCGGTCCCGAAGCACTGGCCCCATCCCGGCGTGGATGTCTCGTGTCCGCAGTGCAAGCACTGGCGGGTGGCTGTCCTGCCCATCACCACCGAGCCTGGCTACGACGAGGACAAGCCTGCCCTGAAGGACGACAAGGGCAACGCGCTCCCCGACTTCGACAACTACACCCTGCTCCCGAACGACGTGGGGGCCATCGCTCCCGGTATCTACAACGGGTATTACCGGGTGGGTCTCCACAAGGGCGCGAGCAACCCGCCCACCTCCTACGCCGCGCTCCAGTTCGCCGCGCCCTCCATCCCCGCCCGGCGGCGCTTTCCCGTCTCCGACTTCCTGAACGCCGCGCAGGCCGCGCACGACAGCGGCCGGGATGAGGACTTCCGCGCGAAGTTCGCCGAAGACGACGAGGAGGAGCAAAAGAAGGTTCGCGCGGAGCTCGAGGTGAAGCTCGGCGAGACGCTGCCGCGGAAGAAGGCCCGGCAGAAAGTGGCCTTCGCGCGGGCGGTGGAGGCGGCGCTCGAAGCGCGGAACCGCGAGTACTACAAGCCCCGGATTGCCGAGCACCGGAAGCAGCAGGCTCGGGAGATGCTCGACGCGTGGGTCAATGGCTCCGAAGCGCTGAAGGTGAAGCGAAAGATTGACGCCAGCGAGAGGCTCATCCGGCTCGAGGACGCCAGCGGCGCGGAGACGCAGAACTTCGAGGCGGAAGACAACCAGTTGTCCCACCTGGAGGTGGTGGAGGATGACAAGGCGCCCATGAAGGTGGGCCTCCAGCTCGTCTTCCAGGCCCCGCCTCCTCCTCCCGCCATGCCCCCTGCGTCAACCGCGGTCCCCACGCCTCCGGTCCCCACGCCTCCGGTTCCCACCAGCGCTCCGGGACTTCCCGCCGAGCCGGCTGCCCCTCCTCCGCCCAGGACCCTGCGACTGACAGAGCGCAATGTGCTTGTCGTCTTCGGCACCGCCGGCGCCACCAACATCCACCGCTCGGTCGACGGAGAGAACGGCTCCTGGAGACGGGGGCGCGAGGTGAACGACTTCTCCGAGGGGTGTCAGGTCTTCCGCTCGCCCGATGATTTCCGTGACTTCATGCGGATGGCCATGCTGTCCAAGCGTGCGCACTGCCCGTCTCGCAAGGCGAGCTGTTGCGAGAAGCTCACGGTGCAGGACGTCGAGACGGCCATCGGCCCGAAGATGACGGAGTTCATCGGCAAGTGTCCCAGTGTCTTCGCCTTCGCCGAGGACGCCAAGCGCGCCATCACGAGGGCCTTCACCCCACCGCCGCCT
>NZ_VIFM01000505.1 GCF_006636215.1 Myxococcus llanfairpwllgwyngyllgogerychwyrndrobwllllantysiliogogogochensis
CCTCGGCCCCCGTCGCTCCCCCGCCGACGGCTCCCTCGCCCGCGCGCCCTGCCGCCGACGTGAAGTGGGGTGTCATCGAGGGTCGCGTTCGCCTCACGGGCACGCCCCCGGCCCCCACCTTGTCTCCCACCACCGGCACCGTCGTGTCCGTATGCGGCGAGCAGGCGGAGGACCGCTCCCTCGTCGTCGGCGCCGAAGGGGCACTCGCCCACACAGTGGTTTCCCTCAAGTCCGGCGCCGGGCTCCCCGCACCGGCGAGCCTCCCGGCCGACCCCGTGCTGGACCAGAAGAAGTGCGTCTACGAACCGCCCGTCCTGGCCGCCCGGGCAGGCGGCACCCTGACGCTGCGAAACTCTGATCCGCTCGTGCACAACGTGCGCGCCGCCTCCGGCTCCAACCGCTCCTTCTTCAACGTGGCCATGCCGCTGGAGGGGATGACCACCCGCAAGCCGCTCCCCGCGGAGCCGGGCGTGGTGCCCATCCGCTGTGACATCCACCCGTGGATGCGCGCCGTGGTGCGCACCTTCGACCACTCGTACTTCGCCACCACCAGCCCGGAGGGGCGCTTCCGCCTGGAGGTCCCCGAGGGCACCCACACCCTCGTCCTCTGGCACGAGCGGCTGCCCCAGGCCGAGCAGACCGTGAATGTCCGCGCCGGAGAGGTCGTCGAGGTGGAGCAGTCCTGGGCGGTAGGAGACCTGAAGTAGCTGGCCCGCCCAGGCCTGTAGCAAAAGAGTCTGGAAGTTTTTCGGCGCTGCGCGTTCTACATGTCGAGGCGTGGGTGATCCGGATTTCATTTCCGCTGCGGCGGAAAAATTGCTACAATACTGGCGAGCAACACCACGAGAGGGGGGCCGAGTCATGCAGCAGGCCAAGAAGCGAACGACTCTGACGAGCCAGGCACACACCCACCAGGAGCCGACCCGCAAGGAAGTCCGGCCGGTGGGGATGCAGGAAATGGGGCCTGGCCTCTACGAGCAGATCCGCCGTGCGCTGATGGAGTTGTCGCTGGCGTCAGGGACTTGAGCGGAGCCGAAGCGTCACGCTGAACGGAGCCCTGGCGGCGCCCCTTGACGGGCGCGCCTCGCTTCAAGGCCTCGTGGGTACCACCGAGGCGCAGGGACTCCCGGCGAATGCCAGGGAGTCCCTACAACCCCACGACTCAGGTTTCTTCTTCTTCGGTTTCCGCGGTCGCGGTCTCGTCGTCGTCGAACGAGTCGAGGTCTTCTTCCTCTTCCTCGCTCGCGGCGGCGGGCTCTTCGGGTTCAATCGGTTCGATGACCTTCGGGGCGGCGGCCAAGCGTCCGCGTCGTCCCTCGGGCTGGGGCTTGAGAGCAGGGCTTTCCCGCTGGTCCGCGCCGCACTTGGGGCACAGCGGGTCAGGCTTCTTCATGTCGTAGAACTTCGTCTGGCACTTGTAGCAGACGAACTTCGATCCGAGGTCCTTCGCCGGCATTCGCCACCTTCTGAATAAGGCCGAGAGAAGACAGAGGGCGGCTGCATAGTTGGCGCGCAAGACGGAGTCAACCGATGGTTTGCGCGGGAGATTTCTAGCGGTAGCATCCAGAACCCAGTCTCCCCTCAGTGAGCCGGACGCTCCCCTTGAACTTCACCTGCGACAATTGCCAGAAGCGGTACTCCATTGCGGACGAAAAAGTCCGCGGCAAGACGGTCAAGGTCCGTTGCAAGAACTGCCAGAACGTCATCACCGTCGAAGGACCCGCCGAAGAGGAGAGCACCCGCGTGGTGTCGCTCGCGGACGTGGAGCGGCTGAGAGCGCAAGAGCGCTCCCTGGCCGAGCCCGCCGCCGCGCCCGTCACCGCCGCGCCCGCGTTGGCCAAGGCGCCACCCGCCGCGCTTCAAACGCCCTGGGACGATGAGCCCACGCGTGCCGCACCCCTGCGGGCCACGGGTTCGCCCTGGTTCGTGATGGTGCGCAACAAGCAGGAAGGCCCTCTCGACGAGGGGGCGCTCCGGGAGCTCGTCGCCACTGGCACCATCAGTGGCCGCAGCTTCTTCTGGCAGCAGGGCATGGCGGACTGGAAGCGCGGCGCGGATGTGCCGGAGCTCGCTGGTCTGTTCACCCCGCCACCCGAGCCGGAGCCCCTTCCTCCACC
>NZ_VIFM01000506.1 GCF_006636215.1 Myxococcus llanfairpwllgwyngyllgogerychwyrndrobwllllantysiliogogogochensis
CATCCATCCCTCGCCCCGCCCCCACGACACGCGAAGTCGAGGCCCCGTACGGCATCGCCTGGGCCGGCCCCGTGGGCCCATGGCCCACCACCTCGGTGACATACTTCTCGATGCCCCGGATGAATTCGTCGAGCCGTCCTTCCCCTCGCTCGATGCGCTGAAGCCACGCTTCCCACTGGCCCGTCATCGCCGGCGTCTTCACGTCCGGGTGCACCACCTGGATGAGGTGCAGCCCCTTCTCCGTGGCCTCCAGCACCTTCCCCGAGCGGACCAGGTACTCGCGGTCCAGCAGCACCTCGATGATGGACGCACGCGTGGCGGGCGTCCCCAGCCCCGTCTCGCGCATCGCATCCGCCAGCTCCTTCTCGTCCAGCGCCCTTCCCGCCGTCTCCATCGCCGTCAGCAGCGACGCGTCCGTGAAGCGCGGAGGCGGACGCGTGCGCTTCTTCACCGCCTTCACGTCCTCCACCTTCTGCGGCTGCCCTCGCTCCAACCCCGAAGGCAACGACTGAGGCTCGTCGTCCGGCTCCGCGTCCTCGTCACCCTTGCGCGACTCGGCCTTCGGCTTCGGCGCCTTCTTGCCTCCGCCGATATCGAGCACCTTCCAGCCCACCCGCTCCACCTGGGTGCCCGTGCTCTGGAAGCGGTCCACCACGGGCACCGCGCTCTGCGGCCCCGGTGACATCACCGCCGTCACCACCGTGGTGACCCGCCACACGTGGTCCTCGTGCCATGCCTGGAGCAACCGCCGGCACACGAGGTCGTAGATGCGCTGCTCGTCCGGAGACAACCGCAGTCCTTGCGGCGACGTGGGCGTCGGAATGATGGCGTGGTGATCCGTCACCTTCGCGTCATCCACGTAGCGCCGCCCCAGGGGCCGCGCGCCCGTCCCCGGCGCCAGGTCCTCCTCGTACGGCCCGCGCACGGTGCCCACCACTTCCGGCAGCGTGTCCGCCACCGTCTCGGACAGGTGCCGGCTGGCGGTGCGCGGATAGCTCAGGAGCTTGTGCTTCTCGTAGAGCGCCTGCGCCACCTCCAGCGTGCGCTGCGCGCTGAAGCCATACAGCCGGTTGGCGTGACGCTGCAGTTCCGTCAAGTCGTAGAGCAGCGGAGGAGCCATCTTCTTCTCCTCCGCGTCCAGCGACTCAATCGCCGCCCGTCCACGCTTCACGCGGTCGATGACGGCCTGCGCATCCACCCCATCCGCGTCCAGCCGCCGGGACTCGCGCACGCCCTCCATGCCCGGTGGCACCACGGGCTTGCCATCCGGCCCGGAGCGGAACCACGTCCCGTCGTACCGAGCCCCCGCCGCCACGCCCTTCCCCTGCGGCGCGAAGGTGGCCACCACCTCCAGATAGTCCCGGGGAACAAAGCTCCGGATGGCCAGCTCCCGCTCCACCACCATCGCCAGCGTGGGCGTCTGCACCCGCCCCACGCTCAACATCTCCCCCTGCCCTCCGTGCGCCAGCGTGTACAGGCGCGACAGGTTCATCCCCACCAGCCAGTCCGCGCGGCTGCGTCCCATGGCCGCCGAGGCGAGCGAGTCATACTCCCGCCCCTCCTTGAGCTGCCGGAAGCCGTCCCGGATGGCGCGCTCCGTCAGCGACGACACCCACAGCCGCCGCACCGGCTTGCGACACCCCGCCGCCTCATAGATGTAGCGGAAGATGAGCTCGCCCTCGCGGCCCGCGTCCGTGGCGCACACCACCCCGCCCACGTCCGGCGAGGTCAGCACCCGGCGCACCACGTCGAACTGCGAACGCGTCTGCTCGGAGACCACCAGCGGCCAGTCACCCGGCAACATGGGCAGGAGCGACCGGCTCCACTTCTTCCAGTCCGGCCGAATCTCGTGCGGCTGCGCCAGGCCCACCAGGTGGCCAATCGCCCACGTCACCACATAGCCGTTGCCACGCAGGAAGCCGTCGCCGCGCTCCTGCGCGCCCAGCACCCGGGCGATGTCGCGCGCCACGGACGGCTTCTCCGCCAGCACCGCCAGCAGGGACGCACGCCCCGAGGCCCGGCCCGCCGCGCCCTCCGTACCGCCTCGCCTGTCCTCGCCGGGCGACTCGCCCATCGCTTCCCACCTCATGAAAACAGTCCCC
>NZ_VIFM01000507.1 GCF_006636215.1 Myxococcus llanfairpwllgwyngyllgogerychwyrndrobwllllantysiliogogogochensis
GCGGCGGGGGTGCACGAGGACGCGCCGGGGGACAAGAGGCTGGTGGGGTACGTGGTGCTGGGGGAGGACGTGGAGTGGGAGCCGGAGGTGCTGCGAGAGGCGCTGGCGAGGAAGCTTCCGGAGCACATGGTGCCGCCGGCGCTGATGAAGTTGGAGGCACTGCCGCTGACGCCGAGCGGGAAGCTGGCGAGAAGCAAGCTGCCGGCGCCGGACGTGGAGAGCCTGCGGGGCGCGGCGCCCTTCGTGGCACCGAGGGACGCGCTGGAGGTGCAGTTGGCGGAGGCCTTCGCGGCGGTGCTGAAGTTGCCGCGCGTCAGCGTCACCGACAGTTTCTTCAGCATCGGTGGCCACTCATTGTTGGCGACCCAGTTGGTGGCGCGCATCCGCGCCTTGCTCAAGGCCGAGGTTCCCTTGAGGACTCTTTTTGAAGCGCCATCTGTCGCGGCGCTCGCGAAGCGCATCGAGGCGGATGTCCGGCTCAAGCCTGGCAACGCTCCGCAGTCGATGCTCGCGCGAGCGCGTGCGCGGTTCCGTAGTTCCAACGAGCAGGGAGACACGGAGGAAGAGATGCTCTCTTTTGCCCAGCAGCGGCTTTGGTTCCTGGACCAGTACAGGCCCGGCAGTCCCCTCTACAACATCCCCGCAGCGCTCCGGTTGAAGGGCGCGCTGGATGTGCAGGCGCTCGAGCGGGCCTTCACCGAACTGGTGCGACGCCACCAGTCCTTGCGCACCGTCTTCCAGTCCCGTGAGGGCAAGCCGGTCCAGGTCATCTCGCGAGGCGAGCCCCTGCGGATGCGGTTGCCGCTTCAAGACCTGGCGTCACTGCCGGAGTCCGAGAAGGAAGCAGAGGCGCTGCGGCTGGTCTGGGCCGAGGCCCGACGGCCGTTCGACTTGACGCGCGGCCCCCTGCTGCGCACGGGGCTGGTGCGGCTGGACGTCAACGAGCACCTTTTGCTCGTGACGATGCACCACATCATCGCGGACGCCTGGTCCATCGCCGTGCTCATCCGAGAGGTCGTCACGCTCTACGAGGCGTACAGCGTGGGGCGACACTCCCCGCTGTCGGAGCTGGGCCTTCAGTACGTGGACTACGCCGTCCAGCAGCGAGAGTGGCTCCAGGGCGATGTCCTGGAGCGACAGCTCTCCTGGTGGAAGCAACAGCTCGAGGGCGCACCGTCATTGCTGGAGCTTCCCACCGATCATCCTCGTGCCCTGGATGCTCGCAATCCAGGCGCGGTGATCAAGGTGGAGTTCTCACGGGAGCTCACCCGGGCCCTGGTGAGCCTGTGCCAGCGCGAGGGCGCCACGCTGTTCATGGGGCTCCTCGCGGGGCTTCAGGCGTTGCTGTCGCGGTACTCGGGACAGGAAGACATCTGCGTGGGGGCACCCATCGCGGGTCGCCAGCAGATGGAGACCGAAGAGCTCATCGGATTCTTCGTGAACACGCTGGTGCTGCGCACGAAGCTGAAGGGAGACCCGACGTTCCGCGAGCTGCTGGGGCGCGTGCGTGAGACGACGCTGGGGGCGTACTCGCACCAGGATGTGCCCTTCGAGAAGCTGGTGGAAGTGCTCCAGCCCGAACGGCAGCCGGGGCACACGCCGTTCTTCCAGGTGGCGATGGTGTTGCTCAACACCCCGCCCATGGAGCTGGCCACTCCGGGACTCTCCTTCGAGTCCGTGGACGTCGACAGTGGCACCGCGAAGTTCGACTTCACGTTGATGTTGCGCGAGACGCCCACCGGTCTGACCGGAACGTTGGAGTACCGCACCGACCTCTACGAGCCCGCGTCCGCGGAGCGACTGGTGGCGCACCTGCAACGGCTCCTCGAAGGTGCGGTCGCCAACCCGCTCCACCGCTTGTCCGAATTGCCGCTCGTCTCGGAAGCGGATCGACGCCTCGTGCTGGAGGCGTGGAACCCTTCAGCCACGGGCCCACGCTGGGAGGTCTGCGCGCACGAGTTGGTGGAGGCGCAGGCGGGGAGGACGCCGGAGGCGGTGGCGGTGGTGTTCGAGGGGGAGGAGCTGACGTACGCGCAGTTGGAGAAGCGAGCGAATCAACTGGCGTGGCACCTGGGCGGGGCGGGGG
>NZ_VIFM01000508.1 GCF_006636215.1 Myxococcus llanfairpwllgwyngyllgogerychwyrndrobwllllantysiliogogogochensis
GGTTCGCAGTCTGGAGGTCAGCGGCCGGGTTCGGGCGGGAGCGACAAGGACAAGAAGGGCCCGGAGCCGTTCAACAACCCGTTCAAGAACCTCAAGCGCTGATTGGTGGGGGGCTGTCGAGACGCCTGGAAGTACGCCCCGCCGGTGGACCTTGGCGGGGCGTGACGTCTGTCTATGGGTACAGCGTCAATGGCTGACGGCTAGGGGTAACCCCAGCAGGCGCCATTGTGGCCGTTGTAGCCAATGGACCTGCAGAAGGCGAACGCCGCTGAGGCGCAGTTGCCGTAGCCGACCGTGGAGACATGTCCAACCACGTACCAGTAGTTGATGGTGTCGTTGCATTCCGCGAAGCAGTAGTTGTTGCCGTCATAGCCACTACACGCGGCGAACGCGCTGACGTTGTTGCCGTCCTCCGACGTCGTGTCGGGCGACACCTGCTCCTGGGCGGGCGGCGTGACGGGCTCCGTCGTGCCTCCCTCGTCCAACTCCATACCACCACAAGCCGTAGCGACCACTGCGAACACCGTCAGGAGGGAAAGCCTTACGAGATGCATGGTGCGTCCTGTCTGACTTCGAGGGTCCGGCGGAATGGCAAGCATCCGTCGGGGCGCCTGGGATGGGCGCGCGCTATTGATATGTGAAAGTCCATGGGATGGAAGTGCGAAGCCCGCAATGACTCGCAAGGACTGATGCTTTATTCACAGACGCAACGCGGCAAAATCCGGATTTCGGTCAATTCCGGTTCGGGCCGCGTGCGCGTCCGCGGGCCCCCTAAGGGCAGCCCGCGTCACGCCGTGCGTCAATCGAGCGGGAACTCGCGCACTTCTTCCGCGAGCCGCTGGATTCGCGCGAGCCGCCGCGCGTAGCGGTCCGTGCCGTTGCGCGTGTCGAAGCGCGTGGCGATGTCCTTCGCCTGCTTGAGCATCCACGCGTGCAGCGCCTTCACTTCGTATCCGCCGTCGGCGCGGTGCTCCGGGAAGGCCTTGGTCAGCCGCAGGCTCACCACGTCCCGGTCTCCCGTCGCCTTCACGCGCTCCAGGAGGAACGTCGCCGCCACGAGGAAGATGAAGCGGTCATTGAAGCTCCCGTGGTCCAGCGTCCACTCCAGGTGTTTCTCCAGCAGCGCCAGCCCGCGCGCCAGGTTCCCCGTCAGCGTGAGGAACTCGATGTGGTCGCCCACCGTGGCCAGGAAGTCGCGGTTCTTCGACGTCAGGCTGTAGCCCCGGCGATGCATCTCCGCGGCCCGCTCCAGCTCGCCCAGCTTGAACAGCGGATACAAGAGCGTGCCCAGCGTGAGGTGCGGAATCTCCGCGCACTTCACGCGCCCCTCCAGGATGGGCTTCGCCTTGCGCAGCGCCTGCTCCCACTCGCCCTTCTCGACGTGGTGGTCCAGTTCGTCATCCAGCTCGCACGCGCGGCAGTCCGTCAGGTGGTCCCTGGGCGTCGCGAGCCAGGAGGCCCACAACCGGTCCACCTCCGCCGCGTCGTCGCCCATGTCCCGCGCCGTCTGGTAGCGCAGCTTCAGCACCGAGCGCTTGCCGGCATCCACCTTGGTGAAGCACTGCTCGATGTCGTCCAGCGCGTCGGTAATCTGCTTGCGCGAGATGTGGGGGAACTCCTTGATGCGCCCCACCACCCACTTCTGCTTCCAGAGCAGGCCCTCCGGCTCGAAGCGCTCCGGGTCCTTCTTCTGCTGGCCCCGGCACCACGCGAAGGCCACCAGGGCCTTGTCCGGGTAGCCGCCGAAGGTCGCCGCGTCGATGAGGTCGTCGCGGAGCTGATATCCCAGGTCCACGTCGCCGTGGGAGTCGGCCATCCGCACCGCCTCTTCCAGCAGCTTCACCTTGCTCTCGCTCGACTTCTGCTTGCCCGCCCGGTCCCACAGCGCCTGGGCCTCCTCGCGCCAGTCGCCGGCCATCAGTGCAGCCCTC
>NZ_VIFM01000509.1 GCF_006636215.1 Myxococcus llanfairpwllgwyngyllgogerychwyrndrobwllllantysiliogogogochensis
CAAACGACGCTCGCCGCGCGCCCCGGGGTGAGGCTGAATCCGTCGTGGGCTCGGAGCGACTCCACACCTCAGTGACAGGGGGCGTGATGCCGCCTTCGTCGCTCGGCAACTCGAAGTCCCAGAGTCCTTCGCTGGCCTCCCCGAGCGCATGCTGGGCCTCCTGCAATGCCTCCTCGCGCGTGTACCCGCCCAGCCGCGCCAACTGTGAGCGCAGGACAAGCTCCAACTCGGCAGCCGTGGCGAAGCGCTCGGAGGGGTTGCGCCGCAGCACCGTGTGGAGAATGTCCCGGAGCGGAACCGAGAGCCCTTGCGCCGCGTGCTCTACGTCCCGGGGGTGATAGGCCATGGCGCACCAGATAGCGTCCTCCGCGAATGCTGGCAGCTCCGTCACCATGGACGCCACCGAGGCCGCGAGCGCCTGTTGTCGCGCCTCTTTCGACAACCGCGCCTCCACCTCTTCAATGCGGACGTGCCCTGGGTCGTAGAGGTGGCGCCCCGTGGCGAACTCCAGCAGCGTCAGCCCCAGGGAGAACAGGTCCGCGCGCGCGTCCACCACTTCGCCCAACAGCATCTCGGGAGCCGAGTAGAGGACTTCACCTTGGGGGCGCGGCAGGGAGGTGGCCAGCCGCCCGGTGAGGCGCGAGAGGGCCACGCCAAAATCCGTCAGCCTCACCTCGCCATGCGGCCCCAGCCGGATGCGGGCGGGGTTCACGTCGCGGTTGACGATGCCAAGCGGGAAGCCCGCGTCATCCGTGCATGTGTGAGCGTAGGACAGCGCAGCAGCGACCTCCGCGCCCACGTAGAGGATGAACGCCTCGGAGAAGTAGCGACCGCGCGCCTGGGCAACGGCCAACAGCGTGTTGAGCGAGAGCCCTTCGGCGTTCTCCATCGCCACGCACAGGCCATGCTCGATTTCAAAGAGGCCATGGACGCGGGCGATTCGGGGGTGACGAAGGTACTGCGCCAACCGGACCTCTTCTTCCAGACGGGCTCGGGTGCGAAGGAACTTCTCCGTCACGTCCGCCGCTTTCGGCAACGGCAGGCACTTGAGCACCACGCATTCCCCGAGGCCCTTGGGCGTGCGGGTCTGCGCGAGGAGGATTCGCTCACCGACGCGGCCTTCTCCCAAGTCCCTGAAGAACTCGTAAGAGGTGTCGCCGTTCGTGAATAGGACAACGCTCCCGGCAGGCCGAGAGTCAGACGGATTGAACATGGGCGGGAAGCTCCGAGTGCCCGCGCGAGAGGGATTCGCGCAAAGGCAGACTCAAGGTACTGCCAGCCCTTCCAGACCTGAACGACCTGACAGGTCTAAAAAGATGGAATTATCATTCACCCCGAGTGAACAAGAAAGGACCCATTCTGCAAAGCCCCTTTACGCCCTCAGAGGGAAACTAGGGCCAGCGATCGACGGGATAGGCCGGAAGACTTCGCCCCACCACCGCAGCTCCTGGCTTGGACCAGTCCTCCTTTTCAACGTACCCCCGCTTTCCCAGGACGATGCACACCGGCACGGTGCGGCCATCAAGCAGGTGAGCCTCTGTGTAGCGCCCTACGAGGACCTCCCCTCCGGTCCATAGGTAGCCCGAGAGCCGCGTGCCTTCTGGCAGGCCACGCACGTCGCTGATGTTCACTACCCCAGTGACAGGGCCGTCAGCATAGGAACCCGCTTCGCCTATGTCCCCAGGCTGGCGGATGTCCAATGTCAGCATCACTGAATACCCCGGCCTCAAACGCAGTCCCCGTTTCTGGTCCCGATTGAACATGAAGTCGCGTGCCTCGGAGGGGCAGTCGCCCGGCTCGGGCCGGACCTGGGCACCTGGGCACCCAAGAGAGAGCGCAGCGGCAGCAGAAGCACCCGCGCACGTCTTGAGGAACCCAGCCCACGGTGACGGAGGCCAGCTCGGACGGGAGGCCAGGGTCTTCGGCTTCCTGGAGGTGGACTCGGCGGGAGGGGGCATCGGAAAGGGAGCGCGCTTCACAGGAGAGCTTTCTTTCTCGGCAGGTGCAGGAGGGGGCAACGCTACCCCAGGGGACGACGCCATGGGGG
>NZ_VIFM01000050.1 GCF_006636215.1 Myxococcus llanfairpwllgwyngyllgogerychwyrndrobwllllantysiliogogogochensis
AGAGGTGTATAAGAGACAGCTGCCCTCCCACCCAACCCAGCAGTCGCGCCAGCGCGGCCCGCTCCGCGGAGTCCGCGCTGGTGATGGCCTGCGCCAGCCTGCGGCCCAGCATGGACAGGTCCGGACCGGGACCGGAGCGCAGCGCGGCCTGCACCGCGCGCGCGCCGCCAAAGCGCTGCACCTGCGCCTCGTGGATGTCCACCAGCGCCACCGCCGCCACGCGCACCAGCGCGTCGTTGCCCCGGCGCAGCAGGCTCACCAGCGCGGGCACCGCCGCGTCCTGGCCGGTGCGGCCCAGCGCGCGCGCCGACTCCAGCGCGTAGAAGGGGTCCGCCAGGAGCCCCAGGAGCGCGGGCACCACCGACGGGTCCCCACACCGGCCCAGCACGTCGATGGCGGGGAAGATGCGGAAGAAGTTGCCGCTGCCCAGCGCCGCCAGCAGCGCGTCCACCGCCGCGCCGCCGCCAATGCGGCCCAGCGCCTCGATGGCCGCCACCGCGACGTTGTCGTCCGGATGCACGGTGAGCCGCGCCAGGAGCGGCACCGAGCGCCGACTGCGCCGCCGCCCCAGCACCTGCGCGGCATCACAGACGATGGGCGCGGACGGGCTGTCCGCCAGACCCTCCAGGGACTCCTCCACCGCGCCCGTGGACGCCACCAGCGCCTCCACCGCGGCCGCCAGGCGCGCCTCGTTGTCGCGGCGGTGGCGCAGCACGTCGCACAGCGGAGGCACCGCCGGGGTGCCCAGCCGCGCGAGCGCCGCCACGACGGCGCGGCGCACCGCCCAGCTCGACGTGTCCAGTCCGGCCACCAGCCTCTCCAGGCTGCCGGCGCCCCCTCGGGCCAGCTGCTCCACCTCCTCCACCCGCGCCCTGTCCTCCGCGGACAGGAAGAGGGGGGAGCCCGTCACGGAAGTCGATTCCGTCATGTCTGTCGCTCCCTGGAGCGCGAGCCCCCCGCCTCGGAAGCCTGCGGGGTGTTACCACTCCCCAGCACGCTGCCCAGGCGCTCCAGGCTCTCCACCTGCTCGGCTTGGAGTCGCGACAGGTGCGTCAGTCGTCCCGCCACCTCGCGCACTTCTCCCGCGGTGGCCGACGACGCGCGGACCTGCTGCGCGGTGGTGGTGGTGATTTCCCGCGCCCTCACCCGCATCTCTTCCACGCCCTTCACCAGGCCCTCCATCACCTGCGTGGCATCGCCGCTGGCGCGCGCCACCGCGGCGGTGCCCGTGGCCTGCCGCTGCGCGGAAGCAGCGAGCCCCGTCAGCACCTCCGACTGCTCGTCCAGCGCGCGCGCCGTGCCCTTCGCCACGCGCCGCACCTCGTCCGCGCCCTTCACCAGCGCGACGAGCGCCTGGGCCTGCTCGTCGGTGGCGCGCGTCACGGACGACGCCAGCTTCGCCACCTGGCGGCTGGCCGTCTCGCCCTGCTTGAGCGCGCGCGCCTGCTCCGCCATGCCGCGCGCGGACTGGGCCACTTCCTTGCGCGTATCCTCCATGGCGCGCGTCACCTCCGCCGCCGCCTTGGCCTGCTCGGCCAGCCCCGCCAGGGTGCGCTGGGTGGTGCTCGCCAGGTCCTGGGCCACCTGCGCCATCCCCGTCACCTCCTTGCTCTGCGTGCCCACGACGGCGCTGACGCCCTGCACCAGCTGGCGCATCTGCGCGGCGCCCTTGGACAGGTCCGCCGCCGCGGCCGCCTGCTCCTGCACCGCGCGGGACACCTTCTGGGCGACTTCCGCCAGCTGCCCGTTGGAGCGCACCACGTCGCGCAGCGCGCGGGCCTGGTCCGCGGTGGCCTGCGTCGTCTGCCGGGCCATGCGCCGCATCTCCGTGCCGCCCTGCGCCAGCGCCTGGGCCGCCTGGGCCTGCTCCGACGCGGACGCGGCGATGACGCGGCCCTGCTCGCTCATCTTCGTGGTGCCCTGCGCCAGCGACTGCACCGCCTGCACCTGCTCGGTCGTGGCGCGGCTCACCTCGCGCACGTTCTGCCCCACGTCATCCACGCCCTTCAGGATGGTGGACAGGGCCCGCTCCGCGTCCGACGCCAGCGCCGCGCCCTCGTCCGCGGCGCGCATGCCCTCCGCGCTCGCGCTCGCCGCCTCGCGCGCCGTCGTCTGGAGGCCGCGGACAATCTTCGCCACGTCCGAGCTGGCCGCCGCCGCGCGGTCCGCCAGGGCGCGAATCTCCTCCGCCACCACCGCGAAGCCGCGCCCGTGTTCCCCGGCGCGCGCCGCCTCGATGCTGGCGTTGAGGGACAGGAGATTCGTCCGGTCGGCGATGAGGTTGATGGTCTGGACGATGTCGCCAATCTCCTCGGCGCGCTTGCCCATCTCCTTCATGACGCCCGAGGACTCGACGATGGACTGACGGATGCGGCTGAAGCCGGCGATGGAGCGCACCACGGTGGCGCCGCCCTCGCGGGCGATGGTGCCCACCCGGTCCGAGGTGGCGCGCGCCTCCTCGCTCATCTGCGCCACCCGCCGCGTGGACACCTCCAGCTGCGCGGACGCGCTGGCGCTCGAGGACGCCAGGCCGTTGATGGACTCGGAGGCCTTGGCCACGGACTGGGCGGAGCGCGCCAGCTGCTCAATCGTCGCCGCGTTGGCATCCACCACGGCGGAGTTCCTCTCCGCGGTGGCGGCCACCTCCTCCACGCTGGCGGCCACCTCCTCCACGGTGGAGGCGGTGGAGGCCGCGTGCGTCTCCAGCACGCGCGCGCTCTCCGCCACGCCGCGCACGCTGCGCGCCAGCTCCTCCGCGGTGGACGCCGTCTCCTCCACGCCGGAGGACATGGTGGTGGCGTCCCGGGACAGGTCGCTCAGGGACTTGCCCAGCCCCACCACCGCGCCCGTCACCAGCGTCACCCGCTCGCCCACGCCCTGGGCGTCGGTGGCCAGCCGGGCGATGCCCTTGGCCATCTCCTCAATCGTCGCGCCCACCTCCTCCGTGGAGGCCGCGCCCGACTGGTTGCGCGTCACCAGGTCCGCGACGGTGGAGTTCATCTCCGTCATGGACGCCAGCAGCTCCTCGCTGGAGGCGGCCAGGTCCTCCGCGTTGGAGTTGACCGTCTTCACCGAGCGCGTCACCTGCTCCAGCGTGGCGGCGGTGGTGTCCGCCTCCGCGGCCAGGTGGGCTGCGTCCTTGCGCACCCCCGCCACCGACGCGCTGACCTCCTGCACGGAGCCCGCGGTGGCCTCCGCTTCCTGCTGCAGCGCGCGGGCGGAGTCGCTCACCGTGCGCTGGGAGCGCGCCAGCGTCTGCGTCGCGACGCTCGTCGCCTCGACATGGGCGGCCACCGACTCGATGGAGGCGCGCACCTGCTCGGAGGCCGCGGCCTGCTCGTTGCCACTGGCGGCCAGCCTCGATGCGAGCGCCTCCACGTCCTGCAGGAGGGCCACGCCCTCCCGGACTCCGCGCGACAAGCGCTCGGTGAGCCCGCGCGCGTCATCCTGCCCCTGGGGGCCGTTACCGTTTTCCGTCGCCATCTGGCGCCTCCTCCCCGATGACCCGGGGGAAATCGATGAGCATCACCAGCCTCGGCCCCACCTGGGCCACGGCCTTCACGAACCCTCGCGAGCCTTCCACCACCAGCGGCGGCGGCGGCTGGAACTTCGCGGGGTCCAGCTTCAGCACCTCGCGCGCGCTGTCCACCAGCAGCCCCACCGTCCGCGTCCCCAACTGCCCCACCACCACCCGCGTGTCGAGCGAGCGCTCCAGGGCCGGAAGCCCGAAGCGCCTGCGCGCGTCCACCACGGGGATGACGCGCCCGCGCACCTGCACCAGCCCCGCGACATGCGCCGGCGCGCCGGGCACGGGCGTGGCCCCGGAGAAGGACTCCATCTGGAGGACGTCCGAAGCCGGCAGCACGTACTCGGCGCCATCCACCTTGAACACCACATGCAGCACGCTCATGTCGCGCGCTCCTCTCGTCCACCGGACCCCGGGCGGCGCGCCGCTCCCAGCGCATTCAGGTCCAGCACCAGCGTGGGCTGGCCATCTCCCAGGTCCGTGGCTCCCGCCACCCCGGGCACCCGCACCAGCGGGTCCTCCAGCGGGCGCAGCACGATTTCCTGCTGACCGAGCAACCGGTCCACTCCGAACGCCACCAGCTCTCCGCGCTGTCGCACCACCAACCCCCGAGGAGGCGTGGCGTCCACGGCCTGGGCGGACGCGGAACCCAACAGCCGCGCCAGGGACACCAGCGTCACCGACTGGCCCCGCCGCTCCACCAATGCCACGCCGTGGGCGCCCGCGGGCCGCACCACCCGCGCGGCCTCCACCTCGATGAGCTCCTCCACGGAGCCCACCGCCACCGCGTAGCGCAGCCCCGCGCACTCGAAGATGATGGCGTCCAGCAGCGTAATCGTCAGGGGCACGCGCAGGTGGAAGGTGGTGCCCTCCCCCACGCGCGTCTCCAGACGCAGCTCGCCACCGAGCTGGTCCACGACGATGCGGCGGACGATGTCCATGCCCATGCCACGCCCGCTGGTGGAGGTGACCTCCTCGCGGGTGGAGAAGCCGGGCCGGCACAAGAGTTCCAGCAGGTCATCCGGGCCGCGGGGAACCGGGACGCCCGCGCGCCGGGCCACCGCCCCCGCGTCCACGCCCCGCCCGTCGTCGGCCACGGTGATGTCCACCCAGCCGCTGGAGTTCGCATGGCAGCCCAGGCGCACGCGGCCCTCCGGGGGCTTGCCCGCGGCGCGGCGCTCCTCGGGAGACTCCAGCGCGTGGTCCACCGCGTTGCGCACCAGGTGCACGAGCGCGGGCAGCATGCGGTCCGCCACCGCCTTGTCCAGCTCCGCGTCGCCCACCTCCAGCTCCAGCCGCACCGCCTTGCCCGTGGTGCGACGCAGGCCGCGCACCAGGAGCGGCAGCCGCTCCAGCACGTCCCCCACGCGCACCATGCGCAGGCGGAGGATGGCCGCGCGCATGTCTCGCAGCTGCCGTCCGTTCTCCTGGAGGATGGCGCGCAGCTCCCGCGTCGGAGCCCCGACGGCCGTCAGGTCCACCACCGCGCGCTGCAGCCGCGAGCGGTTGACGACGAGCGCCGCCAGTCGCTCCAGCGCCTCGTCCAGCCGCGACACCTCCACCCGCAAGGTACCGCTGGACCGGCGCCCCTCCTCGGGCTCCTCCTCCAGCTCCGGCTCCCGCTCCGGCACGGACGGCCCGTCCACGGCCGAGGGCGCGGTGGACAGCGCGCGCACCTGGGCGGGCTCTCCTCCCGCCGCTTCCTTGAGCACGGCGTCCGAGGCATCGGTGCTGAGCAGCAACACGAACGTGAGCGAGCCGCCGCCCGGCGCCGGCCCCGCCACTGGGACGACCTTGACGAGTTCCCCCAGCGCCGCCAGTCGCTCGCGCACGCTGTTGATGGTGATGCCCCGCGCGGCGCGCTCGGCACCGGGGATGAAGTCCACGCGGACCGGGCGACGATGGCCCGCGCCCGAGGTGAGCTGCTCGCGCTCGGTGGGTGTCAGCCGGGGGGCGAGCGCCAGGGTCTCATCGAGCAGCAATGCCGAGGGCCGGGCGGTACTGGCCACCACGGGGGAGGAGACCCCCAGCGCCTCCAGTCGCTCCAGCAGTCCCGGAGGAACGGGCGAGGCGTCCTTGCCCGCGGCGAGCTGGCGCATGCGCTGCTCCACCGCGCGCAGGCCCTCCATGAGCGGCTCCACGCTGGACTCGGGAAGCCGCCCGCCCGCCTGGTCCGCCTGACGCAGGGACGTCTCCATCCAGTGGGAGATGGAGACGATGGGCTCCACGTCCACCATGGCGGACAGGCCCTTGATGGTGTGCAACGCGCGGAACAGCTCCCGCACGGACTTCGGATGGGCGGCGCCACGCCGCGCACTGGCCTCCACCGCCATCAACTGACGGTGGGCCGAGTCGAGCAGCTCCTCCACCTCCGCCAGATAGGCCGGCAGGAAGTCCGCGAGGTCCACGGAGGCCGTCAAGCCGGCTTCTCTTCCAACAGCCCCCGCGCCTCCGCGAGGATGGCATCGGGAGTGAAGGGCTTGGTCATGAAGCGGTTGGCGCCCGCGGACAGGGCCCGGGCGCGCGACGCCTCGTCCCCACGCGTCGTCACGATGATGATGGGCAGCGTGCGCAGCCGATCCTGCCCCCGCACGAACTCCACCACCTCGATGCCGCCGATATCCGGCATGTTCAAATCCAACACCAGCAGGTCATACGGGCTCAGCGACAGGCGCTCGATGGCCTCCAGCCCGCTGGACGCGTGGGTGAAGTTCAGGCCCGGGTAGGGCCTGAGACAGGCCACCACCATGTCCCGCATCACCTTGCTGTCATCGACGACGAGCACCTCTGACATGAATTCCCCTGGCGACGAGCGCCGAACCTAGAGCGATTCCCCGGCCTGCGAAGAGAACGTCGAGCCCCCCTCCCCGCCACCTTCCACTGGAGGACAATCGTACGTTGGGACAGGGACCAGCAGTGGGAGGGCCTGGACGCTCCCCCGTGCTGACCGTGCGAGTGTCCCACACCTGCCCGCCCGCCCGGCCTCCGAATCCCAAGACCCGGTCATCCCGCCAACCGTGTCCGCCAGGCTCCCTGAAGCGCTTCCCGGGCTTTCCCGCGCACGCTTCTCCCTCGGGGAATCCCGGGCGGCAACCGCCAAATTGAGCCCTCTGTCGCTTGCGCGCCTTGAGCCGCGAGCGATATGAGGCCGGGCACTTTTCTGACTCTGCAAATCAATCTCAACAACTCAGGAGTCCCCATGAAGTCCCGTGCCTGTGTCCTGGCGCTCGTGACCCTCTGGCTCGCCGCGTGCGGGTCCGACGTGGAGTCCACGCCCGGCGTCCCCGTCTCTCCGTTCATGCAGGTGATGTCTCACGCGTCGGGCGACACCCTGAGTGAGCCCGTGGTGCGGCTGACCGGCACGGTGAATGTGCCGGGCAAGCTGGCCGGCCTGACGGCTCGGGTGAACGACGGCGAGGCACGCGCCGTGGAATACACGGAGAAGACGTCCACGGCGGGCGTCTTCGCGGTGGAGCTCACGCTGCCCGAGGGCGACAACGAGGTGCGGCTGGAGGCGGTGGACCAGAGCGGCGGCACCAGCGCGCGGGTATTGAGCCTGCGCTACGCCCAGGCGCCCCAGGTGCAGGTGTTGTCCCCCGAGGAGGGGCTGGCCATCACCGTGCGCCGCGTGCGCGTGGACGCGGTCGCCACGGACAACGTGGCCGTGACGGCGCTCTCGTACACGCTCAACGACGGCGAGGAGCAGACGCTGGCGCTGCCCACCACGGCCGAGGGCGCGGTCTCCTTCGAGGTGACGCCCCGCCCGGGTGCCAACCAGGTGGTGGTGCGCGCGCGCGACGCGAAGGGCAACACGGGTGAGAAGACGGTGACCTTCCGCTTCGGCGGGTTGTCCACCGCGGGCGGCCTGCACAGCGGCACGCTGCGCAACGGGCGCGTCTACGTCTGGGGCCGCAACAACCGCGGCCAGCTGGGCCTGGGCGTGGACGTGACGGCGAACCAGACGCAGCCCCAGGCGGTGCCGGGCATCGAGAACGCGGCCTCCGTGGCCTTCAACCAGAACTTCTCCATGGCGCTCGACTCGGCCGGCGCGGTGTGGACCTGGGGTGAGAACGCGGACGGCCAGCTGGGCCTGGGCCAGCCGGGCACGCCCGACGTCGCGCCTCGCTACGCGGCGACGAAGGTGCCCGGCCTGACGGGCGCGGTGGCGGTGGCCCCTGGCTTCCGTCACGCGCTGGTGCTGATGGAGGACGGCACGGTGCGCGCCTTCGGCAACAACGCGGACGGCCAGCTGGGCGACGGCACGACGACGGCGCGGGACTACCCGGTGACGGTGCTGGGCCTGACGGACGTGGTGAAGCTGGTGGCCGGCTCCATGCACTCGGTGGCGCTCAAGCGCGACGGCACCGTGTGGACCTGGGGTCGCAACACCTACGGCAACCTGGGCACGGGCACGGCCGGCACGCAGGGCCGTCCCACGGCGGAAGTCGTGCCGGGCCTGGCGGACGTGGTGGACCTGGCCAACGGGCGCGACCACATCCTCGCGGTGCACGCGGATGGCACCGTGTCCTCGTGGGGCCTGGGCGTCAGCGGGCAGCTGGGCAACGGGACGTCCGGAGCGAACACGCAGAGCGCCACGCCGGGCAAGGTGCCGGGCGCGACGGACGTGAGCGCCGTCTTCGCCAACGGCAACTACAGCTTCGCGCGGCGCGCGGACGGCTCGCTGCTCGCGTGGGGCCAGAATGGCAACGGCCAGCTCGGGGTGGGCGACGATGAGGACCGCGCCGTGCCCACCGAGTCGTCTCCCGAGGTGAAGCCCCTGTCCGCCATGGGCATGGGCGCCACCCACGTCATCGCCGTGCGCGGCGACGGCTCCGTCTACGCGTGGGGCTGGAACTTCAACGGCTCGCTCGGCCCCGACGCCGTCATCGACCGCTGGTCCTACACCGACCCCGTTCCGGTGACGCTGCCGTGAAACACGCCGCGGGCCTGGTCCTCCTGTTGACGCTCCTCGGCCTCGTCGCCTGCGACGGGTCCGGGGAGGCGCGCCCCGTCACTCCGACTCCCGAGGAGCCGAATCCCGAGGAGCCGAATCCAGAGGAACCGAATCCCGAGGAGCCCCTTCCGCGCTTCGACGTGGTGGAGGTGGGCGAGGACCGGCCCGGCGGCGAGACGAGCGTGGCGGTGGCGGGCGCCGCCGCCTTCACGAAGCCCGCGGCGAACCTGGTGCTGGCGCGCCGCTCCGAGTTCTTCGTGGGCGAGTCCGTCTTCGAGGCGAACTGGGTGGGCGCGCCCGGCTCGCAGCCCGAGCGCGACGGCCTGGGCCCGCTCTTCCACTCCGTCTCCTGCATCGCCTGCCACCTGGGCAACGGGCGCGGCCGTCCTCCCGAGGGGAACGAAGTCGCCGACACGCTGCTGGTGCGCCTGTCGGTGCCCGGCGTCGGCGCGCACGGAGGCCCGCTGCCCGAGCCCACCTATGGCGACCAGCTCCAACCCCGGAGCGTCGGCGCGGTGCCCGCCGAGGGGCAGGTGCGCGTGAAGTGGACGGACGTCCCCGGCACCTTCGCGGACGCGGAGCCCTACACGCTCCAGGCACCGGAGCTGGATTTGACGGAGCTGGCGTACGGGCCGCTGGCGCCCGACACGCGCACGTCCGCGCGGGTGGCGCAGCCCATGGTGGGCCTGGGCCTGCTCGCGGCGGTGAGCGACGAGACGCTGCTTGCGTGGGCGGACCCGGACGACGCGAATGGCGACGGCATCTCCGGGCGGCCCAACCGCGTGTGGAGCGAGCGCCAGGGCCGCGAGGTGGTGGGCCGCTTCGGATGGAAGGCGAACCAGCCGGACATCGAGCACCAGAACGCGGCGGCGCTGCTGGGCGACCTGGGCCTCACCACCACCCTCTTCACCGAGGAGAGCTGCACGGCGGCGCAGGCCGTATGTCGGGCGGCGCCCCACGGCGGCGTGCCCGAGGTGAGCGAGCGGCAGTTGGAAGCGCTCGACTTCTATTCGCACACCGTGGCGGTGCCGACGCGCACGGGCGTGGACTTAGCCGACGTGCTGCGCGGCAAGGCCGTCTTCCACCGCGTGGGCTGCGCGAAGTGCCACCGGCCGTCCGTCACCACCGGCACGCTCGCGGGCTACCCGGAGCTGTCCGGCCAGCTCATCTGGCCCTACTCGGACCTGCTGCTGCATGACCTGGGTGACGCGCTGGCCGACGGGCGCGAGGACTTCCTCGCCTCGGGCCGCGAGTGGCGCACCGCGCCCCTGTGGGGCCTGGGCCGCGCGCGGGAGGTGAGCGGACACTCGCGGCTGCTGCATGACGGACGCGCGCGCACGCCCCTGGAGGCCATCCTCTGGCACGGCGGCGAGGCCGCGTCCGCGCGCGAGGCCGTGCGCGCGCTGTCGAAGGGGGAGCGCGACGCGCTCGTGGCCTTCCTCGACTCGCTCTGAGTCAGGCGCGGGCGGTGGGGGGACCGTCCAGGGGCAGGCGGACGCGGAACGTGGAGCCCTCGCCGGGCGTGCTGTCCACGGACACCTCGCCGCCATGCGCCTCGACGATGCGGCGCAGCCGGTACAGCCCCAGCCCCAGCCCGCCGTAGTGGCGCACCGGCACCGCGCGCTCGAAGCGGCGGAACAGGCCCTCCACCCGCTCCGGGGCGATGCCGATGCCGTGGTCCTTCACCCACAGCGTCGCGGTGGAGTCCTCGTGCGCCAGCTCCACCTCCACCGGCTTGCCAGGGCCGAACTTCATCGCGTTGGACAACAGGTGCGCCACCACCTGCCTCAGCCGCGTGCCGTCCCAGCGGCCCCGCGTGGGTGACATGGGCCCGAGCACCAGCTCACAGCCCGCGCGCGCCGCGGCCGACTCCGAGCGCGCCACCACGTCACGCACCAGCGAGGACAGGTCCACGACGTCCAGGTGGAGGTGGGGCGGGCCGCCCTGGAACTGGGACACGTCCAGGAGCGACTCCACCAGGTCCGACATCCGCTGCACCTGCCGGTCCGCGGCCTCCAGCGCCCGCTCCAGCCTGGGCACGGCCTGGGCCACGCCCAGCACCCGCAGCGCCCCTTGCGCGCCCTGCACCCGCAGGCGCAGCGCGGCCAGCGGGGTGCGCAGCTCATGCGCCGCCACGCTGAGGAAGTCGTCGCGCGCGCGCACCGCCTCGCGCGCCTCGCGGTACAGCCGCAGCTGCTCCGTCACGTCGCCGATGATGCCCGACATCCGCACCGGCTGCCCCTGGCCGTCGAGCGACGCGCGCCCCCGACTCACGCAGGAGCGATAGCCCCCTGTCGCATGCCGCAGCCGGAAGGCCACGTCGTAGGGCACGCCCCGCTCCAGGTGCTCGGTCAGCGCGGCCAGCACGCCCGCCCGGTCCTCCGGGTGCAGCAGCTCCACGAAGGCTTCGTACGTGCCGGCGAACGACTCCGGCGTCAGCCCCAGCATCTCCAACAGGCGCGGGCTCCAGTAGAGCGAGCCACGGCGCAGGTCCCAGTCCCAGATGCCGTCATAGGAGCCGTTCACCACCCGCCGGAAGCGCTCCTCGCTCTCGCGCGCGCCCCGCTCCGCATGCTCCAGCAGCCCCACCCGCCGCTCCAATTGCCGCACCACCCGGTACAGGTGGTCCTCGGTGGACAGCTCCCCGGCGGGCACCAGGGGCGCGGGGCCTCCCGCCTCCAGCGCGCGCAGCAGCGTCCCCACCAGCTCGTCCCCATCCTGCGCGCGCCGCACGAAGCCGTTGGCCCCCACGTTCTGCGCCATGCGCAAATCCAGCTCGTCCGGCGCCAGCGCGTGCGTGAGGATGACCGGCACGCGCCCAAGCCTCGGGTCCTGCCGCAGGGCCAGGCACAGCTTGTAGCCATCCATGCGCGGCATCAGCGCGTCCGCGAGCACCACGTCCGGCCGCCGCCGCCGCGCCACGTCCAGCGCCTGCGGGCCGTCCGACGCGGACACCACCTGGAAGCGCAGGGGCACCAGGAACAGCTGGAGCAGCTTGCGCGACACCGGGTCGTCATCCGCCACCAGCACCAGCGGCCGGGGCGCCTGTGCCTCCAGCCCCGGCAAGGCCTGCCGCACGCCCTCCACCAGCCCCGACAGGCTCAGCGGGCGCCACAAGAAGCCCGTCAGCGGCAGCGAGTGACGGCGCACCACCTCCTCTTCCGCGGGGAAGGCCAGCACGTACAGCCCCACCGCCGTCGTCTCCAGCGCCCGGCGCAACGCCGCCAGTCCCTCCTGTCCGGCCGCCAACAGCCCCGCGGCGGCCACCACCAGCAACACCGGCTGGGCCTGGAGCAGCGAGGCGGCGGCCCCCACGTCCGCCAGGGCAACGACCTGCCACCCCTGGCTCTCCAGCGCGAGCACCTGGAGCTCCCGGGCGACGCTGGCTTCTTCGATGAGCAGCAGGCTGGGCTTCGTCACGGCGAGGGGGACCCGGAGACACGAGCTACAGGGCCGTCCAGAGCACCCTGCGGAGCGAAAGGCGCAAGTGTGGGCACTCATCGCAGTGAGTCAAGGTACCCGTGCCGGAGTGTTGGACAGGACAACACCCGCCTCTGCCCTCCAGGCAACCCGAGGCGCCCTCCCTTCCCCGGCACCGCGCGGGAACTCCGCGACAAAAACATCGCAGGTGCTTTTACAACTCAGATACGAAAACCAGCCTGGAGCCCGTCCACCCGTATGCCCGCCCCACACGCCGGGCGAGCCCCCACCGTGAGCCCGGGCAGGGCCACACGCGGCGCGAACCGGCTTCTTTCCGGCACCGCGTCACCGGTGACTCATGAGTTGCACCTGCACCCAGGACTCACTCGACTTCCTGTTTCTGATACCACCCCCTGGAGCCCTCCATGACGCGACGGGGCGACTGTCATGTCCACGACATCCGGAGCCCGCTCCCTCCGAGCGCGGTGGCCAGTTTGAACCTCACGGGGTCCACGAGCGTCCGAATCAGGAACTCAGGAAGCCGGAAGGCGCGAACTCTCGTTCCGCACAAGGATTGCACCAGTATCCTGGACTCCTGGTGTTTGTTCTCATATCAGAGAGTCTGGGGGGACCCGGCGGGCGAGCCACTCCAGTCCTCGACATCGGACGTTGCGGTACGGGCGAGGTGAAAGTGTCCCGCAGATCGGTTATGCGAAAAGATATCATGGGAGCCAAACGAATCGCCGTGCAGCCGAAGCTCGCTGATTTCCAGGAGAGGATCCGCGCGTCGGGTCTTCGCAGCACCGCGCCCCGCGTGGCGGTGCTTCGCGAACTGGAGACCGCCACCGCGCCAATGAGCCACGCCGACCTGGTGGATGCACTGGGTGACGAGGGCTATGACCGGGTGACCATCTACCGCAACCTGACGGACCTCACCGAGGCCGGCCTGGTGGTGCGCGCGGACCTGGGAGACCACGTGTGGCGCTTCGAGCTGCGACGCTCGGGCGACGAGCACAGCGGCAACCACCCGCACTTCACCTGCACCGACTGCGGCACGGTGGCGTGTCTGCCGGAGGAGTCCATCCGCATCGCGTCCTCCAAGGGCGTGCCTCGCGCGGTGGCCCAGAAGAGCGTGGACGTGCAGCTGCGCGGCGTCTGCGACCGCTGCGCCTGAAGTCCGGCGCTTCCCAAGCGCCCGCTGACCCCAGGTGACGACCGCCCGGGCCCCTTTCGACGGGGCCCAGGCGGCTTGTGCGTGGCCGGACGCGGGCGTTCATGCGCCCGGCGCACGCGGGGCGCGACTACTGGATGACGTAGGCCACGGTGCCGCTGCAGCTGTTGCTGGAGTAGCAGCCGGCGCGCATCGTGTACGTGCCCGCCGTCGGGGCCGTATACGAGACGAAGGACAGCAGGCTGCACGAGTCGTCGTTGTTCGCCACGGACGTGCCCGCCGAGTTGACCAGGCGCAGGTAGGTGTCACCCGTGCCGGAGGCGCCGGTCAGCGTGCAGGTGCCGAACTGCAGCGTCTGGCCCGCGGCCAGCGTCACCGTCTTGTCCGTGGTGTTCTGCGTCGCGTTGTTGGTGTTGGTGGCGGTGAACGCGAACGTCGTGGTGGGCGGGGGGTTGGTGGTGCCACACAGCCGCAGGCTGCCGGCCACCAGACAGTACGCGCTCACCGCGGGGCGCACGTAGGTGATGTCCTCGCCACGGCAGCCCGTCTCCGTGCAGGTGTTGACGATGTCGCAGCTGCCGTTGGCGACGTAGTCCGTCTCGCCGCGCACGAGGATGCCCGCCACCGTGTAGTCGGTGTTCTCGTACACGCCGGAGCCGGAGTTGCCGCCGAACGTGTCCGTGGAGGCGACGAAGAAGTCCAGCGTGCTGGCGCGCGCGTTGCGCACGGAGCCGCCGTCGTCAATCTTGAAGGGGATGCCGCTGCCCGAGCCGATGACCGTCACCTTCGAGCCCACCGCCAGCGGGGCGTTGCCAGCGCGGATGGGCGCGGGGACGAAGCGCGGCGTGGCGGCGCGGTCCAGCTTGATGATGGCGTAGTCCAGGTTGAGCGGGCTCGACTCCTGCTTGCGCACCACGATGGACTGGCAGGAGAAGATGTCCGCCGACGTCACGGCCTTCATCCCCGTGGCCGACGTCCGGTAGAAGTTGAAGACGACGCGCGTGCTGCTGCACGCGGACGCGCTGGTGATGCAGTGGCCCGCCGTCAGCACCAGGTCATCGTCGATGAGCGTGCCCGAGCAGAACGCCGGCGTCAGGTCGTTCAGGAAGCGCTGGTTGGAGCACAGGCCATACGCCGACCCCAGCGTGGGCGCGTTGAACGTCACGTTGCCCGCGCTGTTCACGGTGAAGTCGGACGGGCTCATCAGCGCCACGGTGGACTGCTCGGCGCGCGCGCGCAGCGTCGCGTTCGTGTGCGCGTAGACATCCGTGCGGTTGTCGGTGCCGTAGACCACCGGCTGCCCCGTGGTCCCCGTCGCGGGAGGAGCCTCCTCCGGCTTGGTCGGCTCGGGCGCGGGCCCACACGCCGCGACGGACAGCGTGCACAGCAGCGAGGCCATCAGCTTCCTGCCTGCTCCACTTCGACACATGGTTCGCATGCGGTCTGCTCCCTGGAATGGGCGCCCGCCGAGGGGACGGGCAGCCGGGCGCATCTTCAGCCCAACCCGCAAGACGAGCAAACCAACACAGTATCAACTTCCGTGTAATACGAATTAACGCAACTCCATTGCAATGTTGAACCCGGCGCGTGGTCCCAGGGCGAGCGGGCGTCGGGTGGTGAGCACTCCCTGACCCGGTTCGCCGGCGAAGCGCTTCCGCCTGGACGGCGGCAACCCCATCGTTACCGTGGTGTGGGAGCGAGTCCGCTCCGGACCAGGGTCGGAGGACCGGTGCAACCGCTTCAGACACTGCTCGTCGTGGACGACGATTTGGATATCCGCGACGCGCTCCAGGACGCGTTCGAGCTGGAGGGCTACTCCGTGTTGCTCGCGGCGGACGGCCTGGAGGCGCTGGCGCAACTGCGCCAGGAGGGCTCGCGTCCGCACCTCATCTTGTTGGACTTGATGATGCCCCGGATGGACGGCTTCGCCTTCCGCGAGGCGCTGCGCCATGACACGGCGCTGTCGGACATCCCCGTCGTCGTGGCGAGCGCGGACCTCCACCTGGAGGCCGCCGCGAAACAGCTCGACGTGGCGGGCTGCCTGCGCAAGCCGCTGGACCTGCACGAGCTGCTGTCCACGGTGAAGCGCCTGAGCCAGGCCGTCTGAGCGACGCCTTGCTTCGCCTGCTCGCTCCACGGGCGAAACGACGTGGGGGTTTCCCGGACAGGTTGGCGAAGGGAGGCAGCCTCCCCACCCTTGCTCCCAGAAGTCATTCAACCGACCAAGGGAGAGGGAACCCCATGAAGAAGCTCATCACCACGTTCGCGCTGTGCCTGGGCTCCGCCGCGTTCGCGCAGAGCGAGCCCGCCGAGCAACCGTCGCAGAACCAGATTCCGAGCTCCGGCGCGCGCGTCCAGACGGGCGTGGACGCCTCCGACGTGGGGCGCGGCATCAACGGCGCCACGAAGGAGGCCTCGAAGGTGCCCGGCGTGGACAACACCTTCAAGAAGGCGCACTCGCTGAACATCAAGGGCACGGTGAAGGAGTCGGACGACGACAGCGTGAAGCTGTCGCGCAAGGACCTGCCGGACGCCGAGCTGGATGTGAAGCCCCAGACGGTGGTGAAGCTGGACGGCAAGACGGTGCGGGCCGACCAGCTCCCCGAGGGCGCGGACGTCCACGCCCGCTTCCAGCTCTCCGGTGACAACGCCGTCGCCGTGGAGCTGCGCGCCACCAGCCCCAAGGGCGCCAAGGGCACGGGCGGCTCCGGCACCACCGACGCCGCGAAGCAGGACGCGAAGAAGGCCGGCGACCAGGTGGAGCAGACGGGCGATGAGCTGAAGCAGGACGTGGACGACGCCGTCCACTGAAGCCCTGCTTGAGTCACCCGGCCGACAGGCCTCCCAAGCCCGCTTCCCTCACGGGGGGCGGGCCTGGTCATTTCTGGCGACACGTCACGCCCGCGCCTTGCCCACGGTGGGCAGCGCGCTTCCCTCTTTCCCATGTGGGCACGCGCGCAACACCCCGGTACGCCGCTTGCTCCACACCGGGGACGGGAGGAATCGGTGATTCGACGACTGTTGGGCGCGTGTGTCGGTGTGGCGATGGTGTTGGCGGCGGGAGCCTGCGACAGCTCGAAGGGGACGGGGTCGAAGGACGGCGGTGATGACATCCAGTCGCCCTCGGATGACGGGGGTGACGTCGGGACGGAGGACGCGGGCGACGGCGACGCGGGCGACGGCGACGCGGGCACGGACGCCGGCGGCGACGACGCGGGCCCCGGTGACGCAGGCCCTGGCCCTGGCGACGGAGGCACGGACCCGGTTCCAGACGGCGGCACGCAGCCCACGACGCCCGAGGGCCCCTGGCCCACGGACGCGCTGACGAACTTCTCCGCGAAGTACGACATCCCCAAGGTCCGCTCGGTGGGCGTGGATGGCGCGCACAACGTCTGGCTGCTCAACGGCAACCAGATTGGCGTGCTGCGCGCGGGCACGGACCGGCCGCTGTGGACCAGCCAGCCCATTGGACAGGCGAGCCTCGGCCTGGGGTGGGAGGCGGACAAGCTCGCCATCGACTCCACCGTCATCTGCGGCGGCAAGGCCGGTGAGGCCTACGTCGGCTACCGGACGCACGACGAAATCGTGGGCGGCCAGAGAATCATCGGACGGGGTGAGGAGGGCTTCTCGGAGGAGCGCTACGTCGAGTTCCAGAAGGGCGATGTGGACGTCGTGCAGCTCAACAGCGAGGGCTCGGACATCGTGCTGCGCGAGCACCTCTATCGCTCCGCGGGCACCAGCCGCCCCAGCCGCAACGAGCCCCTCGGCATCCGCAACAGCAACGACTTCCACTACGACGAGGACCGCTCCATCTACTCGTGCGTCCGGGTGATGAGCGGCACGTACGAAGGCGAGGTCTATCTCGGCACCAACCACGGCGTGACGCGCGTCCGCGGCTACGACTACAGCAGCCACCGGCACCCCGCGTGGTGGCAGACCATCCCGAATGAGGACCCCAGCAAACCTCCCAAGCAGTCCCAGCGCGCCGGCTACACCTACGGGCTTGGACTCTCGTCGGAGGGCCACCTGCTCATCGCCAACGACTGGAAGATTGGCATCCTCCCGCCCAACGCGGACCTCAAGTGGTGGGACCGGGAGAACCGTGACGGCGTGCCCGCCGACGCGGAGATTTCCGAGTACCTGCTCAACACCTTCGTGGACCCCGTCAATCCGGGCAACGACCAGTACCGCGACCAGGCGGCGCCCCAGAACAAGTGGCGCGCCATCCAGAAGACGAAGGACGGCCTGTACTACGTGGCGGGCCTGGGCAGCGGCCTGTGGCAGTTCCAGGCCAACCCCCAGCGACACGACCCGAAGAAGTACGCCGACACGGACTACGTCCGCATCGAGGGCGCGAACACCAACGACTACACGGCGCTGGCGGCCACCGCCGACGGCTCGCTCTTCGTCGGCACGGCGCACAACGGCCTGTGGCGCCTGACGCCCGGCAAGCAGCTGGAGAAGGTGGCGGGCGTGAGCGGAGGCGAGGTGCGGCAGCTCATCTATGACCCTCGCGTGACGCCGGCCGCGCTGTACGCCCTCGTGGACGGGCGGCTGTACGTGCTGCGCGGGTACTGACACGCAAGAGCCTCGCGGGCTCGAGCCGACACACGGCGGGCGCCTCCTTCCTGAGCATCGGAGGGGGCGCCCGTCCTCGTTACTTCGCCCTGCCGCCCACCACCATGGCCTGGATGCCGACGGACGGCACGCGCGGCTGTGTGGGCAGGCGGAGGATGAAGGTGGAGCCCTGGCCCTGGGCGGAGCGCACGGTGATGCTGCCGCCCATGGCCTCCACAATCTGCCGGGTGATGTAGAGGCCCAGGCCCAGGCCGCCGTAGTGGCGCTCGGAGACGGCGCGCTCGAACTTGCCGAACAGACGGGCCATGCCGTCCTCGGAGATGCCGATGCCGTGGTCCTTCACGGCCAGCACCGCCACGGTGCCCTCTCCCACCAGCGAGATTTCCACCGGCCGCCCCGCGCCGTACTTGGCCGCGTTGGACAGGAGGTTCACCAGCACCTGCTCCACGCGCAGCGGGTCCCACTGGCCCGGCAGCGTCCCGGACACGTGCACCGCCAGCTCGCAGCCCGCGCGCGCGAACTCCTCGGAGAACGCGTCCACCATCTGCCGGACGACCTGGACCAGGTCCAGCTCGCGCGGCTCCAGGCTCAGCTTGCCCGCCGCCAGCCGCGACACGTCCAAGAGCGTGTTCACCAGGCTGCCCAGCCGCGACAGCTGTCGCTCCAGCACCTGACCGCGCGGCGCCAGCTCCTGCCCCAGCGCGGGCTGCGCGCCCGTCACCTGTCGCAAGAGCAACTGCAGGTGCAGCCGCATGCTGGTGAGCGGCGTGCGCAGTTCGTGCGCGGCCACGCTGAGGAACTCGTCGCGGGCGCGCACGGCCTCCTGCGTCTCGCGCAGGGCCTGCTCGCGCACCGCGCGCTCCCGGGCCGCGCCCGCGTCGCGCTGGGCCTCCACGCGGCGGCGCTCCGTCAGGTCCTCCACGTAGATGCACGCGGCGATGACCTCGCCGTCGCGGCGCACCGGGTGGTAGCTGGCGCGGAAGACGCGCGTGCGCTCCACGCCCATGCCGGGCTCGCGGTGGATGATTTCCACGCCGTCCAGGGGCTCGCCCGTCTCCAGCACGCGGCGCACCCGGCGGGCGGTGTCCCCCAGGGACGAGTGGGGGTTCATCACCTCGTCCATGAGGCGACCGAGGTGGGCCTCGCGCGGCAGGCCGTTGAGGGAGGCGAGCGCCTCGCTCACCTCCACGAAGCGCAGCTCCCGGTCCACCACCGCCATGCCCAGGGGCATGGTGCTCATCAGCTCGGAGAGGGCGACGGGGCGTAAGCCTTCGGAAGAAGCCTCCCGCCGTTCAGGGGCGGATTCACCGGCTGGCATCATCACTTCCGGGCCCATGTCGGGGGCCGTCCCAAGCCGGGGGCTCATCGTCTCAGCGTGTGTACCAACCTCGTAGGACGCCGTCACCGCATGCCCCCCGACAGTGTGTCCAATGGTGGAAGAAAGGCCCGAGGCCCTCCCGGAATCTTCCCAGAATCATGAGGGTTTTCCCCTCACCCCGCTCGCTGGCCGCAAGGAGGGCAGGCGTGCGCGGGACACCTGCTTCAACCCACCTCCCCCGGCTTCATAGAATCGGGCGCTCGCCGCCCACGGCCCGGAAAAGGAACCGCACCGCATGCGCTTGAGACGTCTGGCCCGTCGCCGCCCCTCGTCGTCCTCGTCCAGTGGATCTCACCTGGAGCCCCTGCAGGGGGGCCGCAACGAGGTGGTGGCCTGGAGCGGAGCGGATCCGCTGCGCCCGGAGCGACGCCTTCGGTGGAGGGACCACTTCACCCTCACGGAGAACCTGCTCCACCTGCCGCACCTGCCGGCGTGTCATGACGGCCTGCGCGTGGCGCAGCTCTCCGACGTCCACGTGGGACAGGCCACGTCCGAGGTGCGCATCCGCCGCGCGGTGGAGGCCGTCAACGCGGAGTCACCCGACCTGGTCTTCCTCACCGGCGACTACGTCACCCACAGCCCCAAGCCGCTGCCGCGCGTGCGCGATGTGCTCTCCGGGCTGAAGGGCCGCGTCTTCGTGGTGCTGGGCAACCATGACCACTGGGTGGACGCGCCCTACCTGCGCCAGTGCTTCGAGCACCTGGGCTACACGGTGCTCCAGAACGAGCACCGCGTCGTCCACCTGCGCGGCGCTCCGGTGACGGTGCTGGGCGTGGATGACGGGCGCACCGGACGCGACGACGTGGAGGCGACGTTCCGCGGCGCGCCGGAGTCCGGCACGCGGCTGGTGCTGGCGCACACTCCGCCCACGGTGGACAAGCTGCCCGCCCAGGGCAACCTGGTGCAGTTCTCCGGGCACACGCACGGCGGCCAGTTCATCGTCCAGGGCCTCACCGAACGCCTGTTCCGCCGCGCGGGCCAGCCCTACATCCGCGGGCACTACCAGGTGAACGGCAACCAGCTCTATGTGAACCGGGGGTTGGGCTTCGGCTTCGGCGGCCCGTACCTGCGCCGGGGCAGCGAGCCGGAAGTGGCCTTCTTCACCCTGCGCGCCGCCGCGACGGCCATCGCCGCGGCGGGCTGAGCACCTTCGTGCCTCAGGGCCTCAGCGGCGTGCCAATCCGCCCGCCGCCGAGGAGCCCTTCCTTGCGGCCCCCGCGACGCAGGCTGAAGGGGCCGGAGCCGAAGTACACGATGAAGAGCGCGCCTCCGGCCATGGAGAGGTTCTTCATGAAGTGGATGAGCTGGTCCTGCGCCTGCACCGGGTCCGCGATGAGCCAGAAGCGGTGGACCATGAAGGCCGCGCACACCAGGAAGATGGCGATGGCCGCGGCCCCCAGGCGAGCGAACACGCCCAGCAGCACCGACAGCCCTCCGAGCACCAGCGCGACGCCCGACAGCAGCACGGCCCAACGCGGCTCGGGGATGCCGGAGCTCTGCGCGTGCGCCGTGAGCGCATCGAGCTGGATGAAGTGATTCAAGCCGCTGGTGATGAAGATGGCGGAAAAGAGCAGCCGACCAAGCGGCGCGAGCACTCCCATGTAAGGCCTCCTGTTTCCCACCAACGCCGGGGCGTGGAAGTCATTCTCAACCTGCCCATGACTTCCCGCGAGGCAGCCATCGCCCGCTCCCCCGTTCGCTCCACGGGTGGCGCCGCGTGCCACCGGTCGCCCCGATGGACTGCGACAACACGCCACACGCGGCGGTGGCGGCCCCGGGCGTATCGTCCCCTCCGTCGTGAAAGCCTCCCTCGCCCTCCTCCTTCTCTGCGGCGCCGTGCTCGCGCCCGTCTTCCCCGCCTGGGCCTGCGCCACGTGTGCGTGTGGCGACCCGACGCTCACATCGATGGGCACCGAGCAGCCGTTCTCCGGACGGCTCCGGCTGTCCACCACCCTGCGGGCCTGGGGCCATACGGTGGGACAGGAGCGCGTGGACGCGCTGCGCCTGCGCGAGGCGCGCATGGACGTGGCGGTGGCGTACGCGCCGCTGCCCTGGCTGTTCCTGTCGGCCACCCTGCCCCTGCAGGCGCGCGAGGTACGCTCGGTGAGCCTGGCGCGCGAGCGCGGCTGGGGCGTGGGCGACGTGGAGGTGAGCGCGAAGGCGTTCCTGTACCAGGACCGCGAGTTCTCCGCGGATCATCTCTTCAGCGTGCTCGCCGGGGTGAAGCTGCCCACCGCGCCCCGGCTGCGCGCGGCGGACGGCACGCTGCTGGATTTGGACACGCAGCTGGGAAGCGGCTCGGTGGACCCGCTCGCGGGCGTGGCCTACCAGCACTTCCGGGGCGACTGGTCCTTCCTCGTCAGCGCCACGGGCTTCCTGCCCCTGCGCGGCATGCTGGGCTTCCGCGCGGGGCCTTCCTTGCGCACGACGCTGGCCGCGCAGTACCAGCCCGCGCCCCGGTGGGCAGTGCGGCTGGGGCTCGACAGTCGGGTGGAAGCGGCGGCGGACATCGACGGCGAGAAGGAGGAGAACGGAGGTGGCGTCATCAGCTACGCGTCGCCCGATGTCCTCTTCAGCCCCAGCACGGATATCGTCGTGGCCGCGGGCGTGCGGGTTCCCTTCTTCAACCGGCTCCACGGACGCGTGGCGCCCACTCCCATCGCGATGATGTCCGTCGCGTATGACCTCTGAGCCATGCCTGTCGCCGTGAAGCGATTCGCCCTGCCCGCCCTGTTGCTGTGTCTCGCCGGCTGTGGGGGCGGAGAGCGAATCGAGGGGATGGAGCTGACCCTGGGGCTCACCACCGCTCGGGCGCGAGGCGCCCCGGAGGCGGCGGGGGCTCGCACGCTCGTCACGGATGAGGGCGCGCGGGCCACGCTCTCTGGGGCGCTCGTCACGCTGGGCAGCGTGGAGTTGATTCCTTGCGAGGCGACGGGCTGGCGGCGGCTGTGGAACGAGCTGTCACCGGTGGGGACGGCCTGGGCGCACTCGGTGTCGAACGCGCTGCGGCTGGGCACTCCGCACGTGGTGGCGCTGGGGGCCACGGATGGAGAGGTGGTGCCGCTCGGAGTGATGCGTCCGCCGCCGGGGCGCTACTGCCGGGCGCGGCTCACCTTCGAGCCGGCGGACGCGGACGCGGAGGGGCTGTCGTCCGCGTCGCAGGGCGCGGTGCCGGTGGACATGCTGGGGTTGAGCCTGCACTTCCGGGGCACACTGGCGGATGGGGAGCGTGACTTCGAGGTGGAGACGCGGGGCCGCTCGTCGGTGGACGTGGTGCTGGACGGGCTGGAGTTGACGGAAGACGCGCCGAAGGCGGCGCGGGTCTTCACACTGGCGTGGGATTCGTGGCTGGATGGCGTGGGTCCGGGCGAGTCGCCTCGCAACGTGGACCTGCTGGGCAATGTGGCCCGCTCCGCCTCGCTCCAGTCCGCTGTCGTGCCATGACGCCTCCCGTCCCCACCGAGCCCGCTTCTCGCGCCCGCATCAACCTGGAGTGGCTGCTGCGGCTGCGCTGGGGGCTCTTGCTGGGGCAGGCGCTGGTCATCGCGCTGGCGGCGTATGGGCTGGAGCTGGCGCTGCCAGTGCCGGTGCTGGCGGCCCTCTTGGGGCTGGAGGCCGTCACGAACCTCGCGGTGCGAGCGTGGCTGGGCCGGGCCCGGGTGACGGAGGGCACCATCGGCAAGTTGATGCTGTGGGACACGCTGGTGCTCACGGGGCTGCTGGCGCTGAGCGGTGGCACGCACAATCCCTTCACCACGCTGTACCTGGTGAACGTGGCGCTGGGGACGGTGCTCTTGCCCGCGCGGTGGATGTGGAGCCTGTTGGGCTTCACGCTGATGGCGTTCGGTTCGCTGTTCCTGCTGCAGGACGTGGTGTTGGTGCCGGGGCTGTCGCGGCCGGACCACGCGGCGCTGATGCGGCTGCACATCAATGGAATGTGGGTGGCGTTCGCGGTGGCCGCGGGCTTCATCGTGTACTTCGTGCAGCGGGTGACGCGGGCGCTGGAGGAGCGCGAGCAGGAGCTGGCGCAGGCGCGAGCGCAGCATGCGAGGCGGGAGAAGGTGGCCTCGCTGGCGACGCTGGCGGCGGGCGCGGCGCATGAGTTGTCCACGCCGCTGTCGACCATCGCGGTGGTGTCGAAGGAAGTGGAGCGGGCGCTGACGGTGGCGGGCACGTCCGAGGCGGTGCGCGAGGATTTGCGGCTCATCCGGCAGCAGGTGGACCGCTGCCGCGACGTGCTGGTGCAGATGTCGGCGGACGCGGGGCAGACGACGGGAGAGGCCTTCCATCCGATGCCGCTGGGACGGTTGGTGGAGGACTCGCTGTCGGAGCTGTCGGGCGTGGAGCGGGTGCGGGTGGAGCTGCCCGAGGAATTGAGCGCGTGGCGGGTGCAGGGGCCTCCGCGAGCGCTGGCGCGGGTGGTGCGGGGGCTGGTGAAGAACGCGCTCCAGGCGTCGCCGCCTTCGAGGTCGGTGGAGCTGCGGGTGCTGGCGGGGCGAGGAGGCGCGCGGCTGGAGGTGCGCGATGGCGGCGCGGGGATGCCGGCGGAAATCCTGGCGCGAGCGGGCGAGCCGTTCTTCACGACGAAGGCGCCGGGTGAGGGCATGGGGTTGGGACTCTTTCTCGCGCGCACGCTGGCGGAGCAGCTCGGTGGTTCGCTGGAGCTGCGGTCCACGCCGGGACAGGGGACGGTCGCGAGCCTGGCGTTGCCTGTCGGCGCACCGCCCGCCACGGAGGTGGCGTCGTGAGCACGGTGGGCGGTGATGGGCATCATCCGAGCCTGTTGCTCGTGGATGACGACGCGACGCTGCGGGAGCGGCTGGCGCGGGCGTTTCGTGAGCGCGGGTGGGAAGTCACCACGGCGGGTGACTACGACCAGGCGCTGGCGGCGGCGCGGCGGGAGTCACCGGAGTACGCGGTGGTGGACCTGCGCATGCCGGGGCGCAGTGGCTTGGAAGTGGTGAAGGACCTGCTGGCGGTGGATGCGTCCACGAAGGCCATCGTCCTCACGGGTTATGGGAGCATCTCGACGACGGTGGATGCGATTCGATTGGGGGCGGTGAACTACCTGCCCAAGCCGGCGGACGTGGACGACATCCTCGCGGCCTTCGCGCGAGCTTCGGGTGAGCCATCGCTGGCGGCGCCGGAGACATTTGAAGCGCCCTCGCTGGCGCGCGCGGAGTGGGAGCACATCCATCGCGTGCTCGCGGACTGCGCGGGAAATATCTCCGAGGCCTCGCGCAAGCTCGGCATCCACCGCCGCTCGCTCCAGCGAAAGCTCCAGAAGTACCCGCCGGCGCGGTAGTGACGCCTTTGCACACCGGCGCGGGCGGCTCCTCTTTCATGCCCGCTCGTCGGCAGAAGGCCGTTCGCTCGGCCTCCTGCATCGCACCTGGCCCCTCGTCGCCTTCCTCGCCTCTCAACGGACACCGTGATGAGGGGAGGCCCGAGTGGCCCGGGGATGCCTCACTCCACCTCGGCATCTAGCTTGGGTTGGCTGACCACCTCGTGGCCTTCCCTCGGGGAGAAGCAGCTCAGGCCCTTCGCCCAAGGCCTTGGAAAGGATTTGGCATGTCGACCAGGCTTGTCTGGGGAATGCTCGGCGGAGTGGTGTTGGGGATTGCGTTCGGCAACTCGGGAATCGGCATTGCCTTCTGCATCGCAGCAGGCGCCCTGGCCGCCGGAATCTGGCAGTACCTGGAGACACGCGGCAAGCGGGCCTGACCCGTGGATGACGCTGGTCGTGCCTCTACGAGAACTTGCCGACGACCTCTGGCGCCCAGAAAAGCACCGTCATTTGTTTTCCGGGTGAGGTTGCATAGGAGCCGGCGGAATCACCTCCGGGACGGCGAGTGATGATGGCATCGAAGGAGCAGTCGATGCCTCAGGGTGAGGAGAAGGAAGCGAGGCAGGTGGAGCAACCTCTTTGTCCGGAGTGGGCTCGGGAGGAGGCACAGACTTCTCAGGTGGCAACGAATCAGCGGGGGCATCGCCAGTCGGAGTCGGGGCCTTCTCGACCACAACGCCCTGTGACGTCACCGCATAGACTTCCCACCAATCGAGGACACGTCCGCTCGGACCGCCGCAACGGTGAAAGCGTTGGTCCACGACCACGAAGTACAAGCCCGGCGTCGTGCCCGCGAAGACGGAAACATCCAGGCCCTGCTCCGGGCTCGAGCATCCCGCGAACAGGTTGGGGAACGGCTGGGTTCTCACCACCTCACGGATGGCACCCGCTGCGGCGAGCGCGGCCCCTGCCTCCATGGGCTCGACAATGATTCTGGACGAGCCTTCGTCCGGCCATAGCACCTCGCCCGTCCAGGGCGCGGGCCGTGTGGCACATCCCTGCAGTACCGCGACACACCCCGCCAGCATCAAGGCCTTGGTCATTTCCCACACCTGGTCACGGAGTAACTGCAAGCTCCCAGCACTGCATTGAGGCGCCATGCTCCGGAAAGGCGGGCGCGCGCTGCGCGGAGCGCAGATGCCCAGCGTGACCCATCGAGCCTTGATGTCGCTCCACTGCTGGAC
This sequence comes from Myxococcus llanfairpwllgwyngyllgogerychwyrndrobwllllantysiliogogogochensis, assembly GCF_006636215.1. Classification (GTDB taxonomy): domain Bacteria; phylum Myxococcota; class Myxococcia; order Myxococcales; family Myxococcaceae; genus Myxococcus; species Myxococcus llanfairpwllgwyngyllgogerychwyrndrobwllllantysiliogogogochensis. The sequence goes on from NZ_VIFM01000050.1 coordinate 25,559, forward strand.
CTCACCCGTTGGAAAATAGCGCAGGAAGAAGCGCGACCCATCCTGACGCTCCGCCACCAGCGCCGACGCCATCTCGATGGCGGTATTCCTGAAGACCGCTGGAACGGGGTTGCCGGGTATCAGGCGCACGTCCGCCATGGCCACAAAGGGCCTGAGCGCATCTGTCGGTCAGACGCTGAGGTCCTGCGACGAGGGCGCGGCGGCACAGGCATGGTTGTGGACATAGCCGACGACTCACACCTGCGCGGACGGGAAGTCATCGTCCTTCACCGCGAAGAATGGCTTGCAGGCTTCGTGACTTCCCCGGACAGGCTCCGTCACCCGCCAGGACAAGGAGTCGCGACTGCCGGCCACGTACATCGTCGAACAGTACTCAGTGGACAAGCCCACGATGGGGCGCCGCCTTCCTGGGTCACACGCTTTCGCGCCAGGAAGTTTCAACATGGCCTCCGCTACATCCCGCAAGAGGCTGATTGGAATGGATGCGTCTCCTGTGGGCATTTCCACGGCGGGAACTTCCGACCAGGGTCCTCGCGCAAGCTCCGCGTCAGGAGCGGTGAGGACCGCTGAAGTGGAAGCAGCGCACCCACCGAGGACCCAGAAGAGCAGGCCAAGCGGCATGAAGGCATCAAAGGAGGCCATCGGCGCGCACTATGGCGGCGCTCCCACGGACGCACCGAGAATGCGCCAACACCTGTGCGATGGCGCTCATCCGCGCCGTCGCGCGCGAATGGGCCCTACGTACTCACTGCGCCCTCCCCGCCCGGACGACATGCCGGACGGGGAGCTGTCACCCGACCTCAGCGACCGTCGAAGTAGCAGAAGCCGTAGCCCCGGTCTCCACCGCCACCCGACAGCGGGTAGTAGATGTAGCCCAGCTCCTCGCCCGCTCCGCACTCGGAGCGCGCTCGCGCGTAGCGGTGGCACGTCGCCACCGCCAGGCCCGCCGCGCCATCCGCGTCGAAGCAGGTGCCACGCGCACCCTCCACACCACAGAACTCCGTGAAGGAAGAGGACGTGCACGCCTCGCCAATCAGCGCCGTATCGAACGCGAAGCCAATCGGCTCCAGCACCGACTGCTCGATGCACAGGCCATACACGCCACACACCGTGCCCGTGGGGCACCCCGGGGTCGGCGCCATGAAGTCACACGTCTTCAGGCACTGCGCGTTTTCGCTGAGCAGGTCCGTACACGCGAAGCCCTGCTCGCAGTCCGTCGTCGTCAACGCGTACTCGCTCTCCGCGGACGTCGCCGTGCAGGCCTCGCCCTGCGTCTTCGTCCCCAGCGCGCGCTGCAGCGTACCGTCCGTCGCGGCGTAGTCGTCCGCGACACACGCCGTGTCCGGCAGGTTCGACGTCAGCGAACCCTCGCGCGGATCACACCCGCCCGGACGCACCGTGTTCCACGTCGCGAAGCGAATCCACCGGCACTCGCCACCCGACACCACGGACGAACCCGTGTACGGGCCCGAGGTGGGCGTCGCGAGCACCGACTCGCGCAGCACCACGTTCGACAGCGCCCCCACCGTCTGCTGCGGCGACACCTGCAGCGCGAGCAGCAGCGCGCCCGAATCGGCGACGAACAGCTTCTGCGCCGTCGTGCCCATGTCCTGGTAGCCGAAGACGCACTGCTCACACGTGAAGGTGTTCGCCCCGCCCTGCGACAAGTCGTACAGCCCTGGCTGCGTGTTCATGTCCAGGCGGATGCGCACCTCGTCCCGCTGCGCGCCTCCGATGTTCGAAAGGTCTCCACGGAACGTCGGCTGCCGCTCGTACTGCACCGGCGTCAGCTCGATGCCGTTGAACAGCTCACCCACGGTGACTTCCGTACAGCCCGCAGGCGGCGTGAGGAAGCGCGCCTCCTGCTCGGCGGCACGAATCTCCGCCTGCTCCGGCGCGGGCTCGTGCGCCTCCTGCCCACAGCCGATGAGCCCCGAGACAAGCACCGCACCCCACCATCCATTGATGGACTTCATTCCGTCGTTCTCCCGTTGCAGACGACCGCGCCAGGGCGGTCGACCAGGCGTGTCCCTGGTTCACGCTGAGTAGATGCAGCCGATTGACAGGTGAAATCCGATGTCACTCAAGCCGCACACCCGATGAACGAAAATCCCGGGGGAAAGTCGCGAGCGCACCCCTGTCATTTTCGCGTGTCAGGGGTGCGTGGAATGGTGGGCGGGAGCCGCTCACGCCGGAAGCGTGCCCTCGCCCGTGGAGAGGGTGTTCATGAAGTCCTTCACCTTCGTCACGTAGGTCGCGTCGCCCGTGCCGGCGGGAATCGCGTTCGCGTTGTTGCGGTCCACGCCGTTCGGCCCGGAGTTGTAGGCGCGCAACGCCAGGTCCCAACCTCCGAACTGCTCCTTCATGTCCTTCATGTAGCAGGCGCCCGCGAGGATGTTGGTCTCCGGGTCGGAGAGGTTCTTCCCCTGCAGCTCGGGGTGCTTCGCCTGCAGCTCCTTGAAGGTGTTGGGGTTCACCTGCATCAGGCCGGTGTCCGTCAGGCCATTGCCGCCGTTGGTGGAGATGGCATCCAGGTTGCCACGCGACTCCTGCCAGATTTGCGCGGCCAGCATCTCCGCGGGCACGCCCGTCTTGGCCGCCGCGGACTCGATGGTGCTCCGCAGCTTCTCCAGGCCCGGAGGCAGGTTGCCACCCAGCTTCTTCCCGCCCTCGACGCTCGGCGCGGCACCAGGGCTCGCCGCCGCGCTGGGGCTCGCCGCCGCGCTGGGGCTCGCCGCCGCGCTGGGGCTCGCCGCCGCGCTGGGGCTCGCCGCCGCGCTGGGAGCCACCGGGCTGGGATTCAGGTCCAGGGGAGGCCGTCCCGAGGACGCCTGCGGAGAGAAGCCACTGTCACCGAAGCACGAACCCTGGGACGTGCCCTTGGAACCTTGGGGCGCCTGCACGCCGCCCTTCTCGGCGATCTGCGACATCACCTGCACGAGCGTGTTCATCACCGACAGGGTGCTCTCCAGCAGCTTGCCCAGATGCGCCTTCCCCCCACTGCCCAGGTCGAAGCCGTCCTGCTGGAGCGCGGCCAGGCCGGGAGCCAGCTTCACGCCCGAGCCCACCGACGGACTGAAGGAGGAGGACTCCACGCCGCCGCTGCGAAGAGGCGAGGCGCTGGGACGGGAGACAGGCGTGGCGGCGTTGTGCAGGGGAGCGATGCTCATGACGAGACCCTCGGGGGATGGGAGGCGGATTGATGCGACCCAGGACCCCATAGCAGCGCGTGTGCCAGCTCCCGCGATGAGGCGAGAGACAGACAACCCATGGATTTTCCAAAGAGGCGCGGGCCCTCGGATGACGCCAGCGCAGCGCAGCCTGATGACGGCTGTCATCAGCCGATGGTCCGCGTCATCAGGGGCGAGCTCAGCCCATCACTCCGCCGCGACTCGAGTTCCGGTCGAGGGCGGCACGAGGATGTCCATCCACTCGCCATAGGCCTCCGCGGGCGCGCCGCTCCCCTGGAACTCGCGCACGGAGCTCAAGAACTTCCGCCAGTGGTCCCCCACGACGGCGTCCAGCCAGTTCTCCTGGCTGTAGGCCAGCAGGCTCCCCGCGGCCTGGATGGCCGGGGCGTCCGGCCTGACGGCGAGGATGACAGCGAGCGAGTGGCTCTCCGCGCCAGGCACGCGGCTCGGTGCGGACGCATCCAGCCGCCAGCACGCCGCCGTGTCTCCGAGCGCCTCCGCCTTCACACACGTGCGGACCGCGTCGTGGAGAGAGGGCCGCGGGCCCGGCTTCCCATAGAACTCCACCGCGACCTCCGCCGCCCGCCGCGCCTTGGGCATCGGCAGCACGAGCCGCGCCTGGCGCAACGATTCGAGCTGGAGCGAGCCCCGCTGCTCCGCGCACGCCTTCACCTGTGCGCTGGCCTCCGGCAACACCTCGAGCACGCGAAAGGCATCGGGACACGTCTCGTACAGGCTGAACTCCACGACGCACTCGAAGCGAGCGAAGCCCTGCTCCCGCTTCGGGAACAGCGACAGGCCAAACTCCACCCGCCACGGTGAGTACCCCTCCGGGCACACGACGTCCGTCCCTCCATACGGCGTCACCATCAGCTCGTCGTGGAATGCCACCAGGTCCGCGCAGGCCCGCTGGCGCAGGGCGAGGAACGTCTCCTTCAGCCATGCCTTCTCGGCGGGGGTGTCGAGCCGGCCGCTCAGCAGGAACGCGTCATGCACGGTCTCATCCCACTGCCCCAGACAGTCCAGCGGCGGGCGCTTCTCCAGGAACCTGTCGAGGGGCCTGCTCTGGAACTCACGGGGGTCGGACATGCGGCTCCTCGCTCGGGCAGCGGGCTGGAGCCATCATGCAATGCATCACCCACCGCGCGCAGCAGGAGGCCTCAGGGGTACGTCACGCTGAAGGTCGCCGGCCCCTTCAGGAACGTCAGGCCTTCATCGGAGCGACAGCCATTGTCGATGTCCGTGCTCAGGAACGTTGTGGTCCGCACCGCCGTGGCGCCCTGGAACTTCCCGGACAGCACCTTCCCCGTCTGCGTGACGAGCGTCGTCGCGTCCTGCACGGAGACGTGCGACTGGCTCATCAGCACCGTGGACGTCTCCGTCGTGTTCCACGTCACCACCTGCCGTCCTGCTCCGGCTCTCGCCAGGTCCGCGCAGGAGATGCCTCGCACCAGGCTCGGTGCCTCCGAGCCCAGCGTCGCCGACGTCACCGCCGAGCCGAGCACCGTCACGCAGTTGCTCACCGTCGCCTGGAACGACACCGCGCTGTCCCGAGGCGACACCTTCACCCCCGTGCCGTACTTCGCCTCGCCGTGTCCGATGGGACAGGTGATGAGCACCTTCTCCGGAGGCCGCTCAATCGTCATGCCTCCGGACTCCTGTCCCTCCAGCGTCCCACGGCCCTGGCGTCCTCCTCCGTCCCCACAGGCCAGCGGCCCACAGAGCCCGACGAGCACGAGCCCCCTCACACCCCATGACGTCGCACGCATGAGCACCCTCCTGATTCGTCCAACGACTCACGTCATCGTGCGGATGAGCTCGAGCGTGGACGGCCCGCTCAGCCAGATGAGCCCGCCCGGCGACGCACAACCCTTCTCGATGTCCGAGTTGAGATACGTCACCGTCCAGATGGCCGTGGCCTCCGCGAAGGCGCCCGACTCCACGGTGCCCGTCAGCGTGAAGACCGTCAGCGGCCCCTGAGCCAGCTCCCGCGACTGACTGAACACCAGCGTGGACGTCTCACCCGTGTTCCACGTCACCACCTGGCGCACCGTGCGCGGCGTCAGCAGGTCCGCGCACGAGTAGCCCGCGAGCAGGCTCGAGTCGAGCGGCAGGCGCGCGGACACCACCGAGGACGCGGGGATGGTCACACAGTTGCTCAACGTCGTGGCCCCCGCCACCGTCACGTCCTTCGTCACCTCGCTGAGCCCCGGCAGGTACGACGCCTGGGTGATGCCGACAGGACAGGTGACGACGACGGGCCCCGGGCTGTCGGAGCGCGGCGGGGCCACAGCCGCCCCGGGCTCCCGGGGCTCATGCCCCTCCTCGCCACTCTCCGCCGACACATCAAAGGTCGAGGTGAGGGCGAGTGCGGAAAGAAGGACCACCACCGCCGCCGACAGACTTCTGCGCATTGCCGCTCCCGATAACGCTTCCGTTGCCGAGATAGGGAGCCACCGCGCACACGCCCATCCGCGAAATACGACAAGGGACGCTGGGAGACGCTCACACCTCCCCGCGAGCACGGGGCGGTGTGCCGCACCTCGCACGGGAAATGTCGGACACCAACGTCCACGCCCGGCCTGTCGGAACGGACACAGCAGCGCGCGAGTGCGGCGTCGTGAGGCCATGAGCGCGCCACCACGACACCGACTCACGCGCCCAGCGGATTCAGAGCAGCTTCGTCAGGGTGAGCGTCGTGAGGCCGGAGAGCGAGGTGAGCCCTTCGGGGGACGCGCAGCCATCCTCCAAGTCCAAGGTGACATAGGTGATGGTCCGGACCGCAATCGAGTCGACGAACTTTCCAGAGAGCACGGTGCCCGTCAGCGTGAAGACGGACAGCGTGTCCTGCACGCCCACGCGGAGCTGGGTGAAGACCATCGTCGAGGACTCCCCCGTGTTCCACGTCACCGTCTGGGTGACCGTCCTGGGCAGCAGCAGGTCCCCGCACGAAAAGCCCTGCACCACGCCCGACGTCAGGCTGCTGGTGCCCGATGTCACCGGGTCACCCAGCACCGTCACGCAGTTGCTGAAGGTCGCCTGACCCGACACCGTGACATTCTGGGGCGTGTTCTTCAGCCCCGGCGAGTAGGAGGCCTGACTCGTTCCCACCGGACAGGTGACGAGGACGAGGCCCAAATCCAGCGCCGCCTCCGAAGTCTCCGCCGAGGAACCCTCATCTGGTGCCGCGAGCACGCGCTCTTCCACGCCCCCACACCCGAGCATCAGCAGGACACACGCCATCAACAGACACGCCGTTCGTCGCATGAACGCCTCCGTGAATGAGGCGTCCAGCGTATCCAGCGAGTCCATGCGAGCCGGCCCCCTGCCCCACGGGAACATGCGACCTTCCGCTACGCGACAGGCCGAGCGTTGGCCACGCGATGCTCCTCACCCCGCAGCCAACCCCGCAATCACTCCCACGGGTTCGCGAACCGCGCGTCGCGCGTGAACTCCACATCCGTGAGGCTCTTGAGGAACGCCACCAGGTCCGCGCGCTCCGACTCCGTCGTTCGGGTTCGCCACAGGCCACCGTGGTTCCGTCCGGTGGTGAGGCCATGAGCGCGCCACCACGACACCGACTCACGCGCCCAGCGGCTTCAGAGCAGCTTCGTCAGGGTGAGCGTCGTGGGGCCGGAGAGCGAGGTGAGCCCTTCGGGGGACGTGCAGCCATTTTCCAGGTCGAGGGTGACATAGGTGATGGTCCGGACCGCGGTCGCGCCGACGAATTTCCCGGAGGCGACGGTGCCCGTCCGCGTCAAGACGGTCAGCGTGCCTTGCACGTCCAAGAGGAGCTGGGTGAGAACCAGCGTCGAGGACTCCCCCGTGTTCCACGTCACCGTCTGGGTGACCGACGAGGGCTGCAGGAGGGCCACGCACGAAAGGTCCCGCACCACGACCGGCGCCAGGTTGGTCGTGCCGGACGTCACCGGGGCGCCGAGCACCGTCACGCAATTGCTGAAGGTCGCTGGACCCGACACCGTGACATCCTGGGGCGTGGGCTTCAGCCCCGGCGAGTAGAAGGCCTGACTCGTTCCCACCGGACAGGTGACGAGGACGAGGCCCAAATCCAGCGCCGCCTCCGAAGTCTCCGCCGAGGAGCCCTCGTCTGGTGCCGCGAGCACTCGCTCTTCCACGCCACCACACCCGAGCATCAGCAGGACACACGCCTTCAACAGACACGCCGCTCGTCGCATGAACGCCTCCGTGAATGAGGCGTCCAGCGTACCCAGCGAGTCCATGCGAGCCGGCCCCCTGCCCCTCGGGAACAGGCGACCTTCCGCTACGTGACAGGCCGAGCGTTGGCCACGCGATGCTCCTCACCCCGCAATCACTCCCACGGGTTCGCGAACCGCGCGTCGCGCGTGAACTCCACATCCGTGAGGCTCTTGAGGAAGCGTCGCTCCACCCGCTACTCCTCGGCATCCGACGTAACGAGCGTCCGCAGCTCCGTCCCCTTCGTGACGAGTTCCCGAGCAATCCGGGCGAGTTCGCGCGTCAACGCGCCCCGACACCCGGCGATATCTCGGCAACCTCGCGTCGCGTCGTCCAGCAGTTCGAAGACCCGCGCATGGTAGGCCTCCGGGTGGGACCCTCGATGTCCCTTGATTCGAATCAGGTTCGCTGGGTCCTCCGGGCGCATCCCCCCCTTGCCGAAGAGTTCCTGGCAGCGCTGTGCCCACGGGCCGCCATCCGATTCAGCGGCCGTGCCCTTGCCCGCGCAGATGGGGTGCACCGCCCCTTCCGCGTCCCCCTGGATGCCACCCACCGTCCCCATGGGAGCCGCCCCAGGTCCCATCGCGACCGCGGCGACCGCCGTTGGCGCGAGCATCACTTTCAGCTCTCCTCCGGACGTGAGTGCAATCGACCGGACGTCTCCGGACAGGGCTCCCACAAGCTGAAAGCCCGCTTCCGTCTGGGCGCGTATCGCGGCTTGAGCAAAACCCGGCATCTTCGGTCCCCGCGTCGTCATGGCATTCCTCCCGCCGAGCACTGACAGAGAGACCACCACCAGGACTCGGGCTCCGTTGTCGCCCAGCACATTGCCGAAGCGATGTCCGACGCGCTCCAGCTCCTCGAAGCTCGCCGCGTCCCGGGACTCTTCCACCAGCCGCGAGAAGCCCTGCCCGAGCTTCCAGACGGGTTCCGTCCCGAGATACGCAATCAACGAGGCTGCCCAGGCGAGCGAGATGGGCTTCGTCATGGGCTCGGGAGCCACCAACGTCTTCAGTGCCGTCCCGGACATCGTCGTCACCAGGCCCCGCAGGGCCGCGACATTCACCGTGTCGCGGAGGTCCTCCTCGATGTCATCCCAGGCGCCATCGAACGCGAAGTAGAGCGCGAGCATCCTGCGCTCCATCGGCCCCAGCGTGAGCCCACCGGTCATCATGCCCAGGCAGCCCATCGGGTCCTCCTGCCGATGACAGATGCGCTCATGGGCCGACGAGACGGCCCGCCCGAGCGCTCCGTCGCCGCCGCTCCCGTGGGACACGCTCGAGGAGCGACGATCCTCCTGGTCGACCTCCTTGAACACGGCGTCCAGGCGCAGGTCGGGCACGAGCCGCGCGACGGCACCCTTGAACTCCTCCTCGTCCATCTCGACAGGCTCTGTCTCGATGGGCGTATATGCGATTGATTTGCCCCCTCCCGTATCCAGACGGACGACACGGGTCGACGCGCAGCCGCTCGCCAGCAGCAGCGCAAGAACTCCCAATGCTCTCATGGATGGCCCCTGAAGACAGCCGCCAGCGCATCGACGAGCGATGCGCCTCATCTCCGCGGATGACACCCGAAGGCACCGGGGATGGACATCCCCCTCAGGAGGTATTGCATCGAGGCACGGGCGTCATGGCGCGCCGCCGCGCCTTCACGCCTCGCCGGGGTCCTCCCCCACGACAACCCCCACCATCTCTTCGTCACCAAGAACTTCGTTCTTGAGCGGGAAGCGGAGCATGGCCTCCATCTGCTGGAAGAGCGCTTCGCCCATCAGTTGTTCCTTGCGCCAGCGGGCGGCGGCCAGACGCAGGCTTGGCTTGTACTGACCGGCAAGGATCCACTGACGCATGGCCTCCAGGGTCGCAAGCCGTGCTTCATCACTCCCCTTGCGCAGGGCGTCGACCGAGGAGAGGACCCACTCCTCATTGATATTCAGCGCCGGCTTCTGCCTCTGTGCTCGAACATTCTCCGCCAGACTGGAGAAGAGCCGCCGCCCCTCTTCCGCCAGCAGGCTCGCGCGCTGCCGACACCTGACAACCCACTCTCCTTCCTGCACATCCGTTTTCTGGGAATGATTGAAGAGCAGGTCCAGTCCAGCGACATCGGCGATGCGCTCCATGCCCCCTTCATCCTGTTCGCGCCAGAAGGCCCAGTACCAACCCAACCGTGTGGCAACGACTCCCGGGAGGCGGGATTGCGTCGCCGCCCGGCGTCCAGGACGCAGGGCGCGGATTCGCGCATAGCGGGCGGGCTCCGTCTGCTGGATGGTCAGGATTCGTTCGGCATGGCGGCCGAGCGCATCCATCTCGTCCTGTGCTTCAGCCTTCTCCAGGGCCATTCCGGCATAGATGTCCAGGACACCGTCCACATCGGGCCGCTCCTCCAGTGGAAGGATGTGGCTGTCTTCACCAAAGACCTTCAAGAACTCCTGGATGCGCCGCCGGAGCACCTGCTCGAGCCCCAGGTTGGATTCGAGGGCCCGCTCCGGCAGGAAGCTGGAGATGTGAATCTCCTCGTTCAGGCTTCCCAGGCGGTCGATACGTCCCGCGCGTTGGATGAGCCGCACGGGATTCCAATGAAGGTCGTAGTTGATGAGAGTGTCGGCATCCTGGAGGTTGATGCCCTCACTGAGCACGTCCGTGGAGATGAGCAGGTCGATCTGCTCCCCCTTCGGCACCGCGGAGCCATCCCGCACGGGATTGGCCCGGGGCGCGAAACGCTGAGCAATCCGCCGGACGTTTCCGCTGCTCCCCGTCACCATCTCGACGACACCATGCCCCTGCTCGAGGTGCGCGTGGAGGAACTCCGCCGTGTCGGTGAACTGAGTGAAGATGAGCGTGCGGTGCTCGCCGGGAGGACGTGCCGCCAGATAGGCCCGAAGGCGCGCGAGCTTCGCATCCGCCGCCGAGGTCTGCTGATGCATGGCCCCCAGGAGTTCGTCCACCCGGTCCAGGTCCGCCGTCAGGGCGTTGCGCAGCCGGTCCACATGGAACATCCCCGAGGGCATCTGGTCGCCTCCCGGGGTCGACTCGCCTTCGTCCTCCACTTCCGCGACGACCAGCACGAAGCCCTCCTGGAGATTCGAGAGGGAACGCCGGAGCCGGGTCCGGAGTCGCTCCAGCGAGGCACGGAACGCGGCTTCACTGGACTCCAACCGCTTGAGCAACAGCACCTTGAACAAGCCTCGAAGGCTCTGTCCCGCCTGCCGGAAGCCGACCATGCGGGAATCGTCGCGGTGCATCTCCAGCACGTAGGCGGCCAGCCCGTAGAGCGGGTATTCCATGCTACCCAGCACCTGGATGATTCGCTCGTACAGACCGGTGCCGTACGTGTCCTCGATGCGGTAGCGCAGACACTGCTCTGGTCCCGAGACTCGCTTCGGGAAACGGATGGGAACCCAGTCATATCCCCCAGCAGGCCGTTTCACCGGGAGCTTCGCGTCGCGGTAGTGGTTCTGGATGAAGCGGCGGGTGCGGCGCACCACGACGTGCTGGAGGACGTTGGTGAGGGACTCCTTTCCGGCCTCCACCGCCTTGAAGTAGTCCTCCAGGGATTCTCCTGGGAAGGGCAGCCGAGTGAAGTTCTCCGGAAAGAGCTTCAACTGCTGCATCACGTCCCGGGGGCTGTTGTTCTGGGGCGTCGCGGAGAGCAGCAACACCTGCCGTCGCGAAGGCACGTTGTTGGGATGCAGCCACTCCCAGATTCGCTCATAGCGGCGCGTCGCGGGGTTGCGGAAGTTGTGGGACTCGTCCACCACGAGCACCTGGCGCTGGCTGTACTTGGGAAGATCCTCCAGCTTTCCATGGGACAGCGTGCGGAGGTTCACTCCGAAATCGTCGGCGAGGGCCTGCCAGGTCGGACACACGGTGGGCGGTGCAATCACCAGCGCGTGGCGGTCCATCGTGTCCTGGAGATACCGCAACAGGGCCATGGCGATGTATGTCTTTCCCAGACCCACGACGTCCGCCAGGAAGACGCCTCCGAAGCGCCTCAGGATGCCCTTGGCCTGCTGATAGGCCGCCCGCTGGAACGTCGTCATCACGTCCAGCAGGGGATTGCTGTCGGTCAGGTCGGCGCCCTGGAGCATCTCCAGGAAGAACTCCGAGAGGACCTTGAGATACAGGTCCTCCGCCCCAATCATCCCTCCAGCCCAGGAGTTCTCCAGCAGCGCCTGGACCTCCTTCGAGATGTCTTCCGACTCCGCCGCGCGCAACCGGAACCATTCCCGGGCCCGCTCATGCATCGCGCCCGTGAGCGTCAGCTCCAGCTCCGCGCCCGGAGGCCGAAGCAAGGTGCCCCGCGTGATGGGTCCCATGGGGACGAGGCTGCTCGTCGGACGGCTGATGAGCCGGCTGAAGAGGGGACCTGGTTGATGGTGGAGAACGCGAGCCTCGGCGGCGGAGAGCTTGCGAACCCACTCCCCGATTCTCGACTCCCATTCCGTCGTCTGGGGAAGTCCATCCAACTGTCCACCGAACGCCTCCAGGAGCGCCTGACGATGCGCATGCGTCGCCTTGGCGGGGAGGGCCGCATGCGGCTCCTTCGCGAGGGCCGCGTGTCCATGCGGAGGCTGTGCCAGCAGACCCGGCGCCGACAACAGGAGCTCCATGCGCGCCTCGGCCTGGAAGATCTCCAGGACGTCCGTGCGCAACTCCCCCGCCGAGACCAACGTCGCTCCGTCCATCGACCCCGTGCTCATGAGACCCGCCCTCGCTTCAGCCAGACATCCATTGATGTGGAGAGGAGCGACACCTCGGGGAGAAGCCCCGTGTTGTCGCCCAGCCAGGCCACCATGGTGACCTCCAGAAGGGAAACCTCGTCCACGTCACCCACTGGCGGGATGGGAGGCGGCACGAACAACGGGGTCGCCACCAGGATCTCCTCGGGATGCGGCGATACCACTGGAGCAGCCCCTGGCGGAGGCACTGGGACCACCAGGGTCGGCTGCGTCTGGGGAAGCTCCGTCCCCATGGGGACCGCCCCGGCCTCCAGCCCCAGGGCCCTCAGAAGGACCGGACTCCAGACACCCTCCACGGGGAGTCCTGCATGCGCCACGAGGAAGCGGACGGGTGTCGTGGCCGCCTCCATGCCTGGCCATCGAGCCCAGGCGACGGACGCGAGCGGGGGCACGAAGCGGCGGCCTCCAGCGGCCCCCTTCTGGTCCGGCGGCGCCCAGGACCATCCCGAGGGGGCGCCCTCGCGAGGACGAGACTTCCACCAGCCCGCTAACGCACGCGCCAACAAGCGATGCGCGGTCCGCAGCCATGCACCCTCTCCCGGGAAGGCACGCCGCACCCGCTCCTCGACCCACACGCTGGCCCGTGCCCCATCCTCGACGAGCGGGGTGGGCCGCCTGGCTTCGAGGAGGCGGCAGAGGTCCAGGGGCCGTGACTCCCGCAGGACCAACGCCCCCATGAGCTCCCTCAGCGCCACGGTCCCCACGCTTCCAGGAGGCATCCTCTGCGCATCAGGCGATTCCCGCCCCGCGTCCACCTGTTCGGCGTCCGACGTGGAGAACGCCCCCACGAGGCCCATCAAGCGAGGCAGATGAAGCCGGAGCAGGCGCTCTCGCGCGGCGCGCCCCTCCCAGAACTCCGCCGAGAGAGGCTCGCATGCGGGCGATGGCAACGGTGGAAGGAAGAGGGCCTGCTCCGACGAGAAGATGCCGATGGTGCTCACCCCTGGCGAGGTCGGAGCCATCCGTAGCCTCACCACCTCGATGCCATCACGAGGTGACTCGTCCCACCCCTCGTCGTCGCTGTCGGGGTCTTCCTCAACCCGCGTCTCGGTACGAACCTCGGCGGGTGAAGCTCGTGACAGGAGCTCATGGACGTGGGGAAGCCGCTCGACCCCCCGTTCGATGAAGGCGCCGTCGAAGCCGGCCGCTACCGGGCTGCCCTCCATGCGAAAGAGCCCTGGGACCACGGAGCGCAGCCCCGGCGCTCTCGTCAGGGGCCAGAGGCGCGTGATGAGGCCCGCGAGGCTCGTGGGTTCGTCCCGATGCATTCCCTGGTCCATCGGGCCAAACAGGGCCGCGACGGCCTCGTGGAAGGAAGCCCGCGCCGTTTCAATCACGAGCCGGGCGCCTGAAGCGCGCAGGGCCACGAGCCTGTTCGATGCGAAACGCACCCGGTGGTACGCCTCCGTCAACGGAGACTTCACGAGCCCCGGTGCCCCAGGCGGCAGCCCCGTGGGATGAAAGGTATTGGGCAGGACCGCCAGGCTGGAGAGAAAGAACCGACCCACGAGGTCCGCGCTCCCCGTGGCCACGTCGTGCTCCAGGGTCTCCAGACCTCGCAGCAGGGCTTCGCGCTCGGCGGCGGACAGCCGCCCTTCCAGACGCTTTCGTCCGGCGGCACCTGGAGCCCCGTTTCGCAAGGCCTGACGCATGAGGATTCCCAGCACCACGGCGCCCACCCGGACCTGCTGCGCCTTCAACTCGGGAAGAGTCAGTCCCAGCAGACAGGCCGCGCTCTCCATCCTCCAAGGATGGAGTACCGGCTCACAGAGTCCCAAGGCCGGCAGGGCCCGCCGCTCCTGCGTCGGAGGGCGCAACACGACGGGCGTGCCACAGCCCCAGGAGCCGGGTTCGCACGGCTCGAAGGCGCGCCTGCGCCCGTGCGTCCGGCCACACCAGCAGGACCACCTGACGGGCGCGTCGTCTTCCTTGGCATAGCCCGTGGTCCATTGCCGCACGCGGGACATGGTCAAGGACTCCAGCTTCGCGGCCCGCCCCTTTCCCGGTTGGCGCGTCGACTTCGTCTTCATCCAGTCAGGCGGCGCGATGTCGGCGGCCTCCAGGACTTCCGCGAGGCGGGGAAGAAAAGGAGGGACATCACCCGCCCAGGCCCGTTCGACCTCCGCCAGCTTCGCCGAGTCCTCGGGACGTGCCGCCGTCCACCACAGACGCTCCATGGCGGACAACGCTGGCGCTTCAGCGCTCGCGGGAATGCCCTCTCCATCGCGGGCGCGAAACCGGAGCTGGAGGTCGGGTCCGACGAGCACGTCGCGCGTCGCGGGGAGCACGAAACAGGTGCCCACGTGGGCGGTGGCCCGCTCCAGCAGTTCGCCCGTCACCCCATCGAACCACACGTCCGAGGGAGAAATGGCCGCGAGGGTCGGGTCCTCGATGACCAGCTGCGCGGGCGCACCATCTTCCTGATACGGAGCATCCTCCCGCCTCAAGCCTTCCTGGAAGGGAAGCACCCGCCCATCTGGCAGGACCAGATGGCTCCAGGGAAAGGAAGGAGCCTCGGTGCCCACGACGAGCGTGATTCGCCATGCGAGCCCTTCGCCCGACTTGTCCCGCTCCAACTCCTCATGGATGTCGAGGACTTGTCCGTGGACACCGGGCGGAACGAACCAGCGCTCCACGGCCTTGGGAAGCTTCAGCGAGGGGAGCGGGAGGATGGTTTCCTCCTCCGCCTCATCCTTCGTGGGCTTCTTCGGCGTGAACGTGAAGACATTGGCGGCGAGGCTCCACATGTTCATTTCGTGGAGGCTCGTCGTCCTCGGTCGGGTACCCGCGAGCTGGGCCCAGAGCGACCGCTCCGCCTCCAGCCATGCATCTCCGGCCTTCACGCAGGCCCCCCGCGACAGCAGCACGCGGTGCGCGACGACACCTTCGCTTTGCATCAACCCGGGAATCCTGACGCTGAATTCGCGAGCGCGGACCACCTTGCTCTCGGGTGGCGGCGGCGCCTCCATCGTCCACCGGGCGCACAACCGAGGCCCGTGGACGGAGACCACGCGAAGTCCCTCGGAGAGTGGGCGTGCTTGAAGCGCGACCTGCGCGGCCGACCGCAGCCGGCCCGCTGGCAGAGAGGCGAAGTGGGAAAGTCCCCGCGCAATCCAGCCCCGCGTCCCCAGGCCTCCAGTGCCCCCAGCTCGCGGATTCACCTGAGGCAGCGACTCCATCGAGACTCCCAGCCGAACCACCCCCGTCGCGTTCCGGAGAGGCACCGAGAGGTCTCCCCCCGGAGTGAGACGAGCCACTTCGACCGGGACCCACGCCCCCGGACGCAGGTCCGCTGACACGTCGGGACAGGCCCACGCGGGTGCGGTGCCGGCGTCCGTCGCGACGGCGTGCCGCAGGATGGGGAGCAGTTCCTCCGGTGTCGTCATCCCCGGCGCGGGCTCCAGGACCGCCTTGAGGAAGACCTTGCTGACCAGGAGCAGTCGGTCGTCACGCCCGACGACACCGCGCAGGAGGGCCGGCAGGCTCCGAGGAAGCTCATGGGCGTCATCTTCATAGGATGCCAGCCGCATGCTGATGCCCATCAGCTTCCGGTACGTCGCGCTTTCGAGGAACGCGCAGAGACTTCCGCCCGCCAGCGACCCGATGGCCACGGGGTCCCGGGAGGCCCTGAGTACGGAAGGCGCAAGCCCCTCTTCCTTCAGCAACTCCAGGGGTGACTCCAGTTCAGGTTCGGGCCCCGCCCCTTCCGGGGCCGCGCCCTGCTCCGGGATTGGCGACTCCTCCTCGACCTCTTCCTCGAACCCCTCGTCGAAGGACGGCTCCTGGACTCTCGCATCTCCTGCGCTCAGCAGTCCCTTGCCAAACACCCTGGGGACCCACCGATACCAGAGGCCATCCAGGAGCATCCGTCCCTGGTCATCCACCTCCGGCACTCCGACGGGAAGGGAAAGAGGCAGCGCCCTCCCGTCGTCAAAGACAAGCTCCAGCTTCAGGGTGAGCCGCCGAAACCAGCTCTTCCCACTCCGGCTCGCGACCTCCGGCGAAGTGGGGGCCTCGAGGTCATAGCCTCGGTAGCACAGCCTCGCCTGCTTGTGGGCCAGGGTGAAGGGAAGGGCCATGCGCAGCACCCGCTCCAATCCCCACCAGAGCCGGGGTTGCTGACCGGGCGCACCACGGTCTTCTTGCAGGAACGCGCGCCGCTCATGGTCCAGGAGCCGGTCCCAGGTAACACCCGGAGGCGTCGACAGCGAGGGCGCGAGGGCCACCGGGTTCCATTGGCGTGACACCTCCACGGGGTCCGGCCCCAACGCGGACTCCACGCGCCGCACCAGCTCCACCACCTCTTCCCCGCCTGTCAGCCGGAGCAAGCTCATGCGGCGCAGCCATATCAACAGGGTGTCACGCAGCTCGCCGCCCCTTGCATAGCCCACCATCTGACGCGTTCTGGGAACGAGGGTCCCTCCATCCTTCTCCTCCCGATAGGCGAACTGGCAGGCATTCCATCCGGGCGCGATGGCCACCACGAGTCCATAGGGATGTCTGCGAAAGATGGGCTGGAAGTTGGAGCCATGGGGGTAGGGAAAGACGAGCTCCGCCAGGGACACCATGAAGTCGCCATGGCGAGCGATGGTGCGGAGTCGACGGATGACCGCCGTGGAGTCCAGCCGCTGCGTCTCATCCACCACGTGGGCTTCGTATCGGAGATGCCCCACGAACAAGCGGCTCAACAGGGTGAGCGCCGCATCTGCCTCGTCACACCGGGCGAGTTCATCCAGCAGGGACAGGCACTCCCTCCCTCGTGGAATGGTGTCAATCCATGCCGAGCCGTTCTCCCAGGGGCTCCACCCCACCTCCTCGGGTTGTGCCGGCGCATCCCGAGCAAGCGCAACAGCGGCGGGCAACGGCGCCACGGGAGTGACCACCGCGGCGGGAGGAAACGTTTGCAGCCGCCCCACCAGGGCCGCCACCAGCGCGATGTCCGGAGCACCAAGCCCCGCCCAACCTCGTTGGTCGAACTGTTGCCGTAAGGAGCGTGCTTCCTCGCGGAGAGACGACTGCTCCAGTGTCGAGAGCAGTTGCCGCACGACGGATGACGCGGACATGTCTTGTTCGTTCGACAATGAGCCCCCTTGAAGCCCCCGAGAACCGCTCCCTTCGCCTGGATTCGAGGTAGGCCCTTCAGGGTGCTCGCGTCTGGGCTTCGAACCGTCCCGCCAGCAAATCCGCCAGGCTCGCTCCACAGTGACGTCGCGTCTCCGTGAGGAACCGCTGGATGGAGCGCTTGGAGACGGACCGGGGCCCACGCTCCAACGCGGCGGCGAGCGCCTCCACGGTCAGGTGCACCGGCCCCAGGCTCTGCTCCAGACTCGGCGCCTTGCCCAGCGCGCAGCCCAGATAGGACTCGGTGACCGCGGCCTCCAGGTCCGAGCCCGAGAAGAAGCGCTGGTCCACCAGGTTCCGCGCGAACAGTGGAGACAAGATGGCCTTCAGCTCCACGGCGCTGGGGACACGGTCCGCGGCCGCGGTCTCCGCTCGCGCCAGCCGACTCAGGTAGTGAGTGACAATCTCCACCGCCTCGTCCAGGTCCGGAGGAGGCACGGGGACGAAGCGTCCGAAACGGCCGCTCCGGATGACTGCTTCATCCAGAGCACCCAGGAAGTTCGTCGTGCCTACGATGATGCGTCGCAACCTGCCCGCCCGGTCCAACTGCACCAGCAGTTCGTTGACGTCCGCCTTCTCGTCACTGTGCATATCGCCCGAGCGACGGGAGCGCGCGACCGCGTCCAGCTCATCGAGCACGAGCATCCGCTTCTCCTGCTCCACCACCCAGTCGAACTGCTCGCGAATCATGCGCTGCCCCCAACCGACGTAGGGGCCACGCAGATCTGAAGGCGAGAGCAGCCGCACCTCCTGCTCCAGCTCACCCGCTATCGCACGAGCGAGCAGCGACTTGCCGCAGCCAGGGGGCCCGAAGAAGAGAATCCCCGAGGCCCGGGAGACATTTCGCAGCAGCGCCCCGCGCTGCTCCGGCCATACGATATCGCGGCGGATCCGCTCCTTGACGGAGGCATAGCCAGCCACGTCGTCCAGTAGCGGCAACGCGTCGTCGCGGCGCTCCGACTTCTCGACCGGAGATTCGAGCCGGGCCGCCTCCTCCGGGTCCTTCACCTCCGAGGCGTTCTCCACCAGCGCGCGCGCCTCGAGCGAGGCGAAGGCGGCTCCCGCGACGGGCACCAGCACCGAGCCTCCCTCGCCCAGATGGTGGGCGATATCCGCCAGGAAGGGGCCAGCCCACAGCAGCGCCTCGCCAGGGACCACCAGGGAGAAGGGCTCGTCCGGCTTGCGACGGGAGAAGATCTTCCGGTGGTAGAAGGACTCCATCGGGCCGCTGCCCACCAGCGTCTCTACCTCGAACGTCCCCTGCCCCTCCACATGCAGGTCCGTGCGAATCACCTCCTGTTCGTCACCTTCATCGTCCAGGACCTCGATCCGGTGCTGCTCGAACTGGAGCGAGGCCTCGGGATTCCTCACCAGGAGCCACTGCGCCAGCCGGGCCTTGAGGGAGAGTGACGTGCTGCTTTCGTTGCTGCCCTTGAACCGGGAGAGCGGTGTCCGCGTGAGGAGGTCTCCCCACGAGTTCATCGCCTGGGCCGCCCCCTGAGCGCTGGCCTCGCGACTCCACAACACCAGCTTCAATGGAGACAGCTCCGACACGACCGCCTCTGTCGCCAGCGCGGGTTTGCCTCCCACCATCAACAACAACTGGGACACGGGCACCCCACCCCCAGCAATCGCCGTGGCATCGAACTCGAAGATGGGTCCCGGCCAGGCGGCCAGCAGGCGCGACAGGTCGACGGGTGCCTCTCTGTCTCGCTGGAGCGCGATGAGGTTGAGGGCATGGGGCGCGTCACGCAGCCGGGGCCCCTCCGAGTCCAGCAGCGAGGGCTTGAGATACCCATGCAGCAAGTGGGACGAACCTCGGACAACCGCGGGGGCCCCGTTCTCCCCACGCCCCGTCCAGACGAAGCGCTGCGCGGAGCGGTAGGCCCAGCCCATCACCCCTTCCCAGGTGGCCTGAAGCCAGTCCGCTGTCTCCCGACGCTCTGGAAGATAGAGCAGCGCGAGGAGCGGCTCGGCACCGGTGAGCGCTCGCAGGAACGCCACCTCGCGGTCCTGCGACAAACCCAATGCACTGGGCCAGAAGGGCTGCGGCAGCGCGAAGCCTTGGGAGGGCTCCGAATCCTGGGCGTCGTCCTCTTCCGGCGAGGGGTCGATGAGGGCCTTCTTCAATGACAGAACGAAGGGCGCGTGGCGGTCCCAGCTTCCCGTGGTGGGATTGACATCCAGCCCTGCCCGCTCAAGCTGCCGCACGACGCTCCCCAACGAGGTGCGCTGCATCTTGACGTCTGTTGAATAGCCAAACACCCCGACCAGCTCGGACAAAGAGGACTGGCCCACCAGGCTCAGGGTGTTGCTGAACTTCGTCTGCCGCCGTCGAGCATCCGCCAGCCACAGGGCCAGCGGCTCCACGTCCGCGCGGGAGACCCGTTCCAGGGTATTACCCTTGAGGGGCAGCCGCACCGTGAGCATGGTGCCGCTGCGCCGCGTCACGATGCCAATGGGATTCCCCGTTTGCTGCGTGATGACCACGGTATCGCCAACCATGACCTTCATGACGCCCCTCCCAGGGTCGAGAGCATGGCACGAGGTGGACACTCTCGTCGCACACCCGCGCGAATGACACCCGAAGGCACCGGGGCCGGCCATCCCCCTCAGGAGGTATTGCGTCAAGGCACGGGCGCCAGGGGCGCACCGCCGCGCCTTCGCTTCATGTGCTCCTCCGGCCTCGCCGTACAGTGCGGCGTCGGGCTGGTAGGCTTTGGCACCGCACGGACCAGGGGAGCACATACGCCAGTGAGGACGACCAGCACGTTCTGGCGAGACACGGCATCGTCCGCGGCATCAGCCGATGCGGCAACTGCTACGACAACGCCGCCCTGGAGAGCGGGTTCAGCACGCTCAAGCCAGGGGTGGACAATGCGCGTTAGCGCCTTGTTGGCCATGGCGCTGTTGGCCACGGGGTGCGCCTCGGTGACGCATGCTCCCGGGCGCGACAGAACGCTGAACCACGCGCCACATGCAGCCTCGTCCCCCGCGTGGGAAGGGGAGCCGAGCGACGACCGCACGCACGCCATCGCGGGACCCGAAGCAGGACAACGGCTGTGGCGGCATCGGGGACCACGCAGCGACGCAACCCGGGCTGGGCCTGGCACCCTGGCTGGAGCGACTGGAGGCGGAGCGCGGAGCGCCACACTGACTCGACAAGCAATCCTCGAGTCCATCGACGAGATGAAGGGCTCGCTGGGGAGGGTCGAGTCCGCGTTGTCCAGGATTTCGACACGTCGGCCCGGCTTCGATGGCCGGGGCATCAACGGCGAGGTGTTCATGCGCTTTCTCCGCCTTGGCTCCAAGCAGGTGACGTGGATTCACGGCACGCTCGGAAGCGCGACGGTGATGGCTGGGGCCGCGTCGGAACTGGAGAACCCGGAGATGGAGCTGGGCGTCCTGCGCATGACGGGGCCACGGCTCCAGGCCGCGATGTTCGGAACACTGCTGCTCGCCACCTGGGTTGATTTCCTCCAGCTCACCGACGCATTGCTCCGGGAGTGCTTCATCTGCAGCTTCGAGAAGCAGTTCGTGGACCTCAACCGCGTCCGGGGCCTGGTGGAGACCCCGTTGTCGGACCTCGCTTCCCAGGACCCGAACCGTGTCGAAGCCGCGGCACTCGCGATGCCCGAGCTGATGGGGGCATTGACCCGGGAGTTCAACGCGATTCATTCGGACGGACGGGCGGCCATGGAGGAGGGAGGCAAGGTTCTGGTGGCCGTGCGGGTGTTGGAGATGGTCACCCTGATTTCCTCGCTGAAGATGTCGCTGCCTCGACTGCCCCCGGCCGCGCCCGCGACGCTCGGCGTGGGCCTCGCGATGAGTTCAGGGGGCGTCATGGCGGGCTCACGCATCGTTGTCTCCGCCGAGTGGGTGGAGCTGATGCGAAGGCTCGTGCAGGCAGGCGTCATCTCCCTCCCCGCCGTCAGCGCGGCCGTCCGCATCCACGGGGGTCAGGTGATGATGGCTCAGGCCCATCAAGACCTGCCCGAGGGCGTTCGTGACGCGCTGGGAGACAGTCCCGAGGTGAGGGGCATGCGGGTGACGGGCAAGGCAGGAGCGGGCATGTCCGACGCCCCGAAGCACCACGTCCTACCGAAAGAGCACCGGGAGTGGTTCGAGCAGCGCGGCTTCAAGGGCGACATGGACATCGACCAGTTCTGCGTCCGGCTGGAGCAGGCCCACCACGAGGCCATTCACGGCGGAGGCAACTGGACGCTGGGTCGCGTGTGGCCCGGTGAGTGGAACCGGATGCTCATGAAGACGCTGCGCGACGCCGAGGCTAGAGCAGGCCGGATGTTGACGCGGAATCAGGTCCTGGACATCGTCGCGGAGCGTATGCAGTTCTACAAAGTCCCGATCGTGTTCACGAAGGGGAGGAGCCGATGACGGACGAACTTTCATGGCGGGGGAATTGGAAGGCCCGCTTGTATGAGCGCGTTCGTGAGCGCGGCTACGATTCACTCACGGCCTTTGCCGAGGCCCGTCCCACCGCATCGTGGGTGGCATTGGCCGAGGAGCTGGGTCCGGACGACGTTGCCGGAGTTCAGGTGTACGACGGATTGGTGGCCGAAGCGGTGCGAAGCAAGCAAGTGACCCGCCTGGTTCGTGGACATCTCGTGCGCGAGCTATGGGGGAGCCTCCCTGATGGTTGGCCGGCAATGCTGGATGACGACAACCGCTTCAGGGTCGCCAAGGCACTCGGGCTCTGGTCCGGCATCGTCCCAGAGACGCATGAAGACCGCGTGCGATTGGCAGGTGATGCACTGCTCGCCAATCCACCTCCCGCTGGGTGGCGTCCACTCGGACCTGACGACGAGCTTCTCCGGAGGCTTCTCCCCGACGACGAAGCCTGACCGCTGGGCCGCTGGGCCGGAGCTTCCTATGGCTCCTCCCACGGGTTGGCGAATCGCGCGTCGCGCGTGAACTCCACATCCGTGAGGCTCTTGAGGAACGCCACCAGGTCCGCGCGCTCCGACTCCGTCAGCTCGAACGGCCGCACCAGCGGGTCCTTGTTCGGGTTCGCGCGTCCATCTCCCACGAACGGCCCCTCCGTCACGTTGCGCCCACCGGCCACGTAGTGGTCGATGACCGCCTCCAGCGTGGCGATGCTGCCGTCGTGCATGTACGGCGCCGTCAGCTCCACGTTGCGCAGTTGCGGCACGCGGAAGCGGCCCTGGTCCTCCGCCCGCTGGGTGAACTCGAACAGGCCCGGGTTGTCCAACGGGTACGCGCCCTTCCCGTCCACGTCGTACAACCCGTTGTTGAAGAACTGCATGTTCGGCAGCACCGAGTCCTTCGAGCGGAACGAGTTCGACAGGTGCCTTCCGCTGTGACAGTGGTAGCACTCCGCGCGCTCGCCAAAGAACAGCTCCATGCCCCGCCGGGCCTCCGGCGTCAGCGCCTCCCGCTCCCCTTGCAGATAGCGGTCATACGGCGAGCCGCCCGACAAGAGCGTGCGCTGGAACGACGCCAGCGCCTTGACGATGGTCTCCCGGTCCACCGGCTCCACCGCGTCGGGGAACGCCGCGCGGAACAGCTCCGGATACTTCACGTCGTCCCGCAGCCGCTGGAAGACCTCCTCCAGCCGGGGCGTCACACCCAGCTCCGTGGGGAACTCGTTGAACAGCGGCACCAGCGCCTGGGTCTCCAGCGTCTCCAGCAGCGGGTTCGCCCAGGTGTACGTGGCCAGATAGGCCACGTTCGCCAGCCCCGGCGAGTTGCGCGCGACGTGGTCCCCCGTGGAGCCCCGGGGCGTCGGCTTCCCATCCGAGAACGCCCGCGCCTGCTCGTGGCAGCTCACGCACGCCATGGTGCCGTTGCCCGACAGCCGCTTGTCGTGGAACAGGTGGCGCCCCAGCTCCACCTTCGCGTCCGACATGGGGTTGTCCGCCGGAACGAAGGGCTCCGGGAAGCCCGCGGGCAGCTTCCACGCATAGGGCGTGGGAGGCGGCGCACCCTCATCGCCCCCGCAGCCGACCAGCAACAACGCGCCCAGCGCGGCGCTCACCTTCCATGCGCGGAACATCTGGCACTCCTCGTTCACTCGCCGCGGGACAGGGCTTCAGCGGACCCGGAAGAACGTCGTCGGCAGCGCCTTGGGGCGGCCATCCGCGGTCAGGCCGAACTGCGAGAGGAACCCCGGGCACTCCGGGTCCGTCGCCCCCGACATGCACCCCGGCATCATGTCCGTCGTTCCATCCGGGACACGATTCACGTCCAGCTCCGAGTACAGCCCCGCCAGGTCCAGGACGACCTGATTGGCCTCCGGGTCGAAGCCCGCCAGGGTGATGGTCGCCTGGTTGTCCGCCGCACAGGTGAAGCCGTCCGGCACCGAGCCCCGACACCCCGAGGCCCCCATGTGGAAGTAGAAGCTCTCGTTCGCGCGGGAGCGGACGTCCAGGGCCACGAACTTGTAGCCGCCCTGCCAGCTCCACCACATGGGCGCCACGTTGAGCGGCGCGCGCTCGGCCTCCGCATCCAGGTGGTTCTTCTCCGGCGGCAGGCCCACCTTGAACTCCAGGCCCGTGTAGTCGTCATGCTCCGGCGCGGTGCCCACCACTTCGCGGCGCACCTCGGGGCTGCCCGTGGCGCACGTCCCGGTGCCATCCTCGAAGTCCAGGAGGGCAATCGCATCGCGCTGCCACGTCCCGTCCTGCGCGAGCTTCAGCGCGTGGCGCTCGCCATTGGCGCGCACCAGCGTGACGTCCCGCAGGTACATCTTGAAGTCGAGCAGCTCGATGACGCCCCGCGACGTGCCGATATCCGGGTAGCTGCCGCCGCACGTCAGCGCCTCCTGTCGCACCTGGGGGCTGAAACGCACGGTGTAGGTCTTGTCGCTCTTCTCGTCATCACCGCAGCCCTGCAGGAGCAGGAGGGCGGGCACGAGGGCCCAGGACGCGAGCTTCCGGACGGCGTTCATCGAATCGACCTCCACGGGGCGGATGCGAGGAGCGCACCGCGACGGACTGCAGGGGTACCAGCCCCGGGGAGCAAACGCCGTGTGGCATGTTGTCGCGGCGGGAATGCACACGCGCCCCAGGGTCCTTCGGGGCGGGAACGCCAACGACTCCCGAACATATCGCCGCCCGTCAACCGGTCGGCCCTGGTGACACCTCGCGGCGCGGGGAGCCGCGGGTCCAGGTCAGCCTGCTCGCACTACGGGCAGGCGCCGCAATCCGACGCGCAGTTGTTCGCGGCGGTCCCCGTGCCGCACTGCTCGGAAATCTGGCACACGCCGTCGCCGCACCGGTAGATGTCCTGGGGACGGATGCGCGTACTGATGGGGCGGTACGGCTTCCCGTTGTACGTGCAGCTCTTGTAGAACCCGCCGCGCAACGGGTCCGCCTGGCAGTGGTCCAGGCAGTTGCCCACGTGCGCAATCGCGGGCGCACACGCGGCGTCACCACTCCAGGACGACAGGCCGCAGGTGCGCACCGTGCTCTCGTCATAGGACAGGTAGCTGGTGTCGTTCGCCGCGAAGAGGCCCTCATTGGCGAAGAGGTTGCCGAAGAAGCACGCCTCCGGCTTGCTGAACAACTGCAGCTCCTCCGGGGTGGAGGGAATCGCCACGTTCGATGCGCCCTTGCCCAGCACGGAGATGTTCACGTGCACGCCGAACTTGTTCGCATGCGCCGCCAGGCACGCGGACACCACCTGCTGCTCCGTCACCGACGCGGGCTGCGGCTGCGAGCCCGCCACGCTCCCCGTCCACGACGGCGCCAGCCCCAACGAGCCCGGCCACGAGTACGTCGTTCCGCCATGGGTGTACGACAGTGTTTGCGTGGGCGACAATGCACAGCGGGCGACATACTTCATCAGCATTTCCGCCTGGGCTGGATTGGCGCTGAACCATGTATTGAACACGCCATTGGTGCTCAGCCCGTTCGTGCTCAACCCGTTCGTCGACAAGCCATTGGTGCTCAACCCGTTCGTCGACAAGCCATTGGTGCTCAGCCCGTTCGTCGACAAGCCATTCGTCGAGACCAGCCCCTCTTCGTGGGTGCCTGTCGACTCGTTCGGCTCGCCATCACCCATCCCCGCGGGGCCACATCCGATAGTGACGCTCAAGAGCGCGGGCAACCCCCACGCCGTCAGTTCTCGAAGGAAGGAAGGACGGGACTCGAAACGGCTGAAGCACTGGCGCATGGGACTGTCTCCGCGTTGGGGGTGACCGCGCGGTTTCTCGCGGCCAAGACAACGGGTAGTGCTTCTCGCCAGGAGCGACAGGTGTACCCACGTGCAATTCTTCCGCTGGGGTCGTGCGTCAGACAGGGACATCGTGAAACGGCTGACGATTCAGCCGTGTATCGACTCACGGTTGACGATGATTCACTGGCCGTGACACACCGCGAGACGTTCTTGAAACATCACCGCGCCGCGCGGCGGGCGTCGCGCGGCAGCGTCACGGTGAACGTCGTGCCGTCCAGCTCCGAGGAACGCACGTCCACGCTGCCACCATGCGCGTGGACAATCTCCCGGACGATGAACAGGCCGAGTCCCAGCCCACCCCGTCGTCGGCCCTTCTCGCGCGCGGCGCCGGCCTGACGGAACGGGTCGAACAGCGTGGCCAGCTGCGGCGCGGGAATGGGCGCGCCGGGGTTGTGGACCTCCACCACCTGGCGCGTCTCATAATCCAGACACCGCAGCAGCACGGGTGCGTCCTGGGCGCCGTGCTCCAGCGCATTACCCACCAGGTTGCTGAGCACCTGCGCCAGCCGGTCCGCATCCCACAGCCCGTCACAGCGGCCGTCCACGTCGAAGGCGATGTAGCGGTCCGGATGGACCGCGGACAGCTCCTCCACCACCTGCTGACACACGGTGGAGAGATTCGCCGGCGCCACTTGCAGGGGGATGCCGCCGGACAGCCTCGCCCGCGTGAGGTCGAGGATGTCCGAAATCATGGTGCCCATCCGCTCCGCGGACGCCTCGATGCGCTGGGCCATCTGCTGCTGGGTGGAGCTGATGGGGGCGCGGCGCCGCAGGGCCCGGGCGGACAGGGTTATGGCGTTGAGGGGGTTGCGCAAATCGTGGCCCAGAATCCCGATGAAGCGCTCGCGGAACTCCGCCTCCTCCGCCAGTCGCTCCAACGCGTGCTTGCGCTCGGTGATGTCCATCATCGAGCCAATCATCCGCACCGGCCGGCCCGCCGCGTCACGCGACAGCACGCCCCGGTCCAACACATGGGCCCAGCTTCCGTCATGGCGCAGGAAGCGGTACTCCGCCTGCCACGCGGCCCGGGTGGACGCCACGAAGTCGCGCAGCCCGTCCGCCACCGCGTCGCGCTCGTCCGGGTGCAGCCGCTGCGTCCACCAGCCCAGCTCATGGTCCGCCGCGTCGCGTCCGTAGCCGAACAGCTCCTCCTGTCCGGCATCCCAGCGCACGCGCCCCGTCGCCAGGTCGCAGTCCCACAGCACGTCATGCGTGGCGCGAGCGGCCAGCCGGTAGCGCTCCTCCGCCTCCCGCAGCGCGGCCTCCGCCTGCTCGCGCTCGGTGCAGTCCGCCACCACGCCCACCATGCGGTGCGGCCGCTCCGCCTCGTGGAAGCTCTGTCCCACCGCCTCGTACCAGTGCGTGGTGCCGTCCGCGTGCCGACAGCGGAACTTCAGCGTGTAGGCCCCGTCCACCGCCAGCGCCTGTTCGATTCCCCGCGCGACGCGGTGCCGGTCCTCCACCACCACACAGGACAGGAAGCTCGGCAGCGAGGTGCCCAGCGTTGCTGGCGCCTGGCCAAAAAACGCGTCCGCGTCCTGGGACCACGTCACCACGCGCCGCGCCTCCGTCCACTCCCACGCCACCATGCGCGCCTTGGACAGGGCCAGCCGCAAGAGTTCCTCGCGGGCCTGCACGTCCCGGGTGTTCTCCAGCGCCCCCTCCGCGCGCCGCCGGGCCTCCCGCTCCCGCTCCAGCGCGTCGCGCAGCCCCGCCGCGTCCTCCGGTGACGGCTCCAACAGCCACAGCGCCAGGCCGTCCGCCTCCTTGACGCCCACCACCTGGAAGCACGCGTCCAGCCCGTCGCGAGACAGGCGCAACGTCGAGGACAGGGGCACGCCCGTGGCCCAGACCCGCACGCACGCCTCCAGCTCCACGCCGCGCAGGCCCTGCTGCACCCAGCGCGAGACACAGGAGGGCACGCCCCAGTCATGCACGAAGTGCTCGGCCGCCGCGTTGAGCGACGACCACTGGAAGTCGAGCACCTCGCCCGCCGGTCCCCGCAGCGCTTCCAAGCGCATGCACGGTGCGGGACTTCCGGCATGGAGCGACCGTGCCAGGGCATTCCCTGGCAACGACGACAGGCTCACCATCGACTTCCCCCCGGCGCCCAGCACCCCTCCAGTCCACGTGCGGAGACTGGGGCGCGGAACGCGCGTTGGTAGAGAGTGCCATGTCCGAGGTGTCGCGAACTTGTCCTCGGGTACAGCGATTGCCGCAGTGCTCACCCGTAAGCACTGTGCGGCGCGAGCCACGTCCTCTCGCGCCCCCGACGCCCCGACCGGC
>NZ_VIFM01000510.1 GCF_006636215.1 Myxococcus llanfairpwllgwyngyllgogerychwyrndrobwllllantysiliogogogochensis
CACCCGCCCCGCCCCGCACACCACGACGTGGCCCTTCATCGTCTCGGTGACCACTTCAATCCACTCCTTGTCGTTCTTGTGCCGGGCGAAGAAGAGGTAGGCGAAGCGCACGACGCCGTCCGCCACCAGGGCGATTCCCGCCGGGGGAATCACGACGTTCAAAAGCTCGATGAGCCAGTCGTGCACGTAGGGCAGCGACGGCTGGCCGTAGAGCAGGAAGTAGACGTGGTGCAGGGCCTCACCGAAGGAAATCGGGTCCCCGTCCGCTCCCCTGTAGCGCCAATGGAACATCAAGGGCCCCACCACGAACAGGGCCACGGCCAGCCCCATCGTGGTGCGGAAGCGGCGCAGCAGCGCGCGCAGATATCGGACGTTGGCCCGGAAGTGCCGGCGGGAGCCCACCATGGTCGCGGACCCTACTACGACACTGGGGTGATGCCCGTCTCGGCCGCGTTCCGCGCCCGCCGCCGCTCCACCAACCACACCAGCAGGACGCCCAGCTCGTAGCAGAGCAACATGGGCCCCGCCATCAGCGACAGGTTCACCACGTCACCCGTCGGGGTGATGATGGCCGCCGCGATGAGGCACACCACGAAGGCGTGGCGCTGGTACTTGAACAGCCACTTCGACTGCACCACGCCCACCACGCCGAGCAGCGCCATCACCAGCGGCAGCTCGAAGATGATGCCGAAGGCGAGGATGAGCAGCAGCACCAGCGACAGCTGCTCGTGCATCGTCAGCATGGGCCGCGTCCACCGCGCCGCCTCGTGCCGCGCCTCGCCCGCGGACAGCTCCTTCTCCAGCTTCCACAGGCCGGACAGCTCCTCGGTGCGCGTGGGCGCCACGCCCGCCAGCAGGCTCGCCGCCTCGTCCATGGCCACCGACGCCGCCGCGTAGTCCTGCTTCGCGTAGGCCGTCACCGCCACCACCTTCTTCTCCACCGCCTGCCGCAACACGCCGCGCGACTGGACGCCGTAGCCGTCCGCCGCCGCGTCCACCAGCTTGCCCAGTCCGGCCAGCCGGGACTTCAGCTCCACGGACTGCGAGGGCGCCCGCTCGGGGGCCGGTGACTGACCTTCTCCATCCGCGCGCAGCGAAGCGCTGGTCTCCTTCGCCAGCGCGCCCGCCCGCTCCGCGTCGCCCACGCGCAGGAAGCGCAGGGCGTCATCCGCGCGCAGTCGGGCCGTGTCCAGCCGCTGCTCCAACGCGAGCGTCTCCTCCTCGTTGAGGAGGAACTTGAACATGGAGGGCAGCACCGCGAAGTAGCAGAAGCACGCGCCCGCGATGAAGGCGAGCGAGCCGAACATGACGAAGGGCGCCGCGTAGCGCCGCTCCTCCGGGAACAGGCCGGGCGAGACGAAGCCCCAGATCTGCCAGAGGATGACGGGCGTGGTGAGGAAGATGCCGCAGTACACGCCCACCTTCATCAGGACGTTCAGCTCCTCGATGCCGGACGTGTAGATGAGGGCGCGGTTGCCCTCCGGGAGCGCGTCCAGCACCGGCCGCATCAGCACGCCGAAGATGGGCTTGGCGAACAACAGCGACACCGTCCCCAGGATGAAGACGGCCAGGGTGCACTTGAAGAGGCGCCCGCGGAGCTCCGACAGGTGCTCCATCAAGCTCATCCGCAGGTCGGAGTCAGCGGCAGTCTGGGAACTCAGGGGTCAGCTCCGTTTCGGCGCGTTGCGCGCCACGGTTCCAGGCAGCGGCGCGAGGCGGGGCAGGCCATCCGCGCCCACGCTCTCGGCGGCGTCGGAAGAAGGGGTGGAGGAAGGCGTCTCGGTGGGCGCGACGGGCTCGGAGACGGCCGTGGGCGCCCCAGGCTCGGACACGGGCGAGGGCGCGGGCTCGGGGAGGTCCACGCCATCCAGGCCCAGCGGCGCGCGCGGATGCCGCGCTTCCGGCGTGGGCTCCGTGGACTCGGAGACAGAGTCGGCAGGCGGCGCGAGGTGCGTGTCCGGCGGCAGCGCCTGGGGGGCGGGCGAGTGCGCGAAGGC
>NZ_VIFM01000511.1 GCF_006636215.1 Myxococcus llanfairpwllgwyngyllgogerychwyrndrobwllllantysiliogogogochensis
GTCCTCGCCATCAAGTCGGCGGGAGACGAATTCCGCGTGCCGCTGTTGTGGAACCACGACTCCTGGAGCCCCGCCATCGGCGTCGCGCGGTGCTTCCGCGAGGGCACCGAGTGGTTGATGGAGCCCATCTTCGACGAGGTCTGCGACACCTCGAAGATGGTGGCGGCGAAGGTCAAGGCGGGAACGCTGAACCAGTGCTCCATCCGCTTCATCCCCGCAGACAGCGAGCCGGTGCCGAACGCCGAGGGCGGCTACGACTTCCCCCTCGTCGAGACGTTGGAGGTGTCCATCGTCAACATCGGCGGGAACCAGGAAGCCGTGCGCCTGCGCTCCGCGGAGCCGGTGGCCGAGGACGAGGAAGCGAAGTACCGCGCGGCGGGGCTCGCCTTCCGCGCGAAGGTAGAGGGCGCGCTCGATGAGTTGAGGGCCGACGTGGTGAAGCTGCACAAGCTGCTGCCCGTCGAGGAAGAGGAGCCCGCCCTCGACGAGGAGCCGACGGAAACCGAGGACGAGGAGCCCGCGCCGAAAGAAGAAGAGGAGCGCGAGGCTCCGGAGGACAAGGAGCCCGCCACCGAAAAGACGGAGCCGCCCCCTGGTGAGGAGGAGACGGCGGACGAGCTGCCCGACGAGGAAGCCAAGGCGCTGCGCGTCCGCCTCACGAAGCGCTTCGGCTTCACGTCCGCTCAGTTGAAGTCCTTCTCGGGCTCGGAGCTGCGCAAGTACGCCGCCCTGCTGCCGCCCGTCGCGAAGTAGCCGCCCCTTCTACCGGATGAACGCGCCGTCCGGCGCACCACCCCACGAAACCTGGAGCCATCCATGAAGCCCACCCCGAAGCCCACCTCGGCGCCGAGCGCGCCCCCGCCTCTGCCCGAGTCCCTCCAGCGCGCCATCGACGCGTCCGCCACGCGCGCGGTCGAGGCTGCCGTCGCCGGCCGTCCCAACCCGCCCGCGCAGGTGCCCGTCACCTCCAGCGCGAAGGACCTGCAGATGGATGCGCCCGATGGCCAGGCGGCCTACGCCCGGCTGGGTGTGTTCATCAAGGCGCAGTACCTGGCCTCCGCCGAGCGCTTCCAGCTCATGCACAAGCCCGGCATGGAGGACCTCAAGAAGTACGTCGAGAAGTGCAAGGCGGTGGGCGCCTTCGCGTCCATCTTCGAGCAGGGCGGCGCCATCTGGACCCGCGAGACGAAGAGCGAGGAGGTGGTGGAGTTGCTGCGCGCGGACGCCATCCTCCTGCGTGCCGGCGCGCGCTCCGTCTCGGGCTACGGCGGGAAGTTCGTCGTCGGCCGCATCAACGAGGGGCCCCGTGTCTTCTGGGTGGGTGAGGGCCAGCCCGCGGAGAAGTCGGAGCTCAAGACCGGCACCACCGAGCTGGGCGCCCACAAGGCCATGGCCCTGTGCCCCATCAGCAATGACCTGATGCGGCTGGGGAACAGCGCCGCCTCGGCGGACGTGGGACGGGAGGTGTCCCAGTCCATGGCGCTGGAGGTCGACCTCGTCGGCCTCTACGGCAAGGGTGCGAAGAAGCCGACGGGTGTCTTCGAGGTGATTCCCGGTGGGCACAAGAACGCCATCACCGGGGTGAGCATCGACCAGGTGCGCTCGGACCTGAAGCTCAAGCTCATCAAGCCGATTCTCACGGCGAAGCTGAAGCTGGCCGGCAACGCGCCCTTCTACTTCATGTCGAACGCGCACCTCCTGTTCCTCTCGGAGCTGCGCGACGCCGCGGGCTACGTGTTCCCGGGGCTCCAGGACCTGGAGTCGCCGAAGCTCAACGGCTTCCCCGTGCTCGCCACGGAGTCGATGTACGGGAAGGGGCACATCGGCTTCGGCCTCGCGTCGCAGCTCTGGTACGGCGAGGCGTCCGCCATGG
>NZ_VIFM01000512.1 GCF_006636215.1 Myxococcus llanfairpwllgwyngyllgogerychwyrndrobwllllantysiliogogogochensis
CATCATCCGCTTCACCATCTGCGCCTTGAATGCGTCTGTGTACGGCACTTCAACCGCCTGCGCTCGCCCCCAGGGCGTCGTCAGCTCGGCACGTCAGCCGAGGCGACATCTTCCCTGACACAGGGGGAGAGCTTCAACGGACGCTTTCGCGACGAGTGCCTCAGCATGGAATGGTTTCGTTCCAGGGTAGAGGCGAAGGTTGTCATCGAGGAGCGGCGGCAGCACTACAACCTGGTTCGGCCACACTCGAGCCTCGGCTACCTCACGCCTCTGGAATTTCGACGGCAGTGCAAAGCAGTGGTACCCAACCCATCCCGGCCGGCACCTCTCTCGTAATCAGTGGTCCGAAGGATCCAGGCAGGTCATGTTGGCGCAGCCAATCGGGCAGCGGCGCCCGCAGATAGATGGGATGGCCTAGGTTACCGAGGCAGCCACGTCAAGAAAAGACGTCGGCTGCCTCCCTGTGCGGGTTACACGCGGCCATTATATAGTTGGGGCTCCCTGGGGTAATCCACAGCGGGGGTTGGGAGTCCACGGCATGGACAACGTTATTGATGAGCTAGTACGAATTGAGCGCCGATGCACCCGTGGTGTGGCACTTTTCGAGGCGGACGAGATTTCTGATGTAATAGTTGCCCTAAAGGACGCTGCCGACAAGGTCGGGCTCTCATTTTCGGGCTCATGGCTTGGATATCATTCTCGCGTCTATTACGAGGGACTTGAGCGTCCGCCGCCGGGCGCTACGTTCAGCGTGGAGTGGGGATTTCAGGCGGTATTCAATGAGGCGACGACCGGCGACTGGGTAGAATACGATTTCACAGCCGTTGTGAATGCCGTGCTTGAACTCGCGCACTCGCCAGACCTAAGCGCACTGGAGAGGGTTCGACTAAAAGGAATTGCGGTGTTCGAGGGCTGCAAAGAGGAGTTGCAGGCTATCATTGACGCAGCACTGTCTGAGCGCCCCGACACTGCATTGGGAGAGTTGAGAGGTGAATTGGTAAAGCAGTCGGCAAGCCTGACCATGGATGATTTCTTTGAGGGCTTCAAGCCGAGAGGGCAGATTCTCTCTCGCGACATGCGCGCCTTCGGTGATGCGAAGATTCGGACGCCACCCCACATGCACGTGAAGTTTAGGGCGATGGTTGCCGAATCGCCCCGGGTATCACTCTTGACTCTCGGGAAAATAGCACGAAGAACACGGCTCTACTTGGAGAAGAAAATGGCACTGAAGGGGAAGAGTGCGGCGCGAACAAGCGGCACGGTTTTTATTGGGCACGGCCATTCGAAGACTTGGCGTGATCTTAAAGACTTTCTACAGGAGAGACTGGAACTCAAAGTCGATGAGTTCAACATGGAGTCTGCAGCAGGAATTACGACGGTGCAGCGACTTGAGGACATGCTTGATTCTGCGGCGTTTGCATTTCTTGTCATGACCGCTGAGGATGAGTATGCAGATAAAACCCTGCATGCTCGCGAGAATGTAATTCACGAAGTGGGGTTGTTCCAGGGGCGCCTTGGATTCTCCCGGGCAATTGTGCTGCTGGAGGAGGGCTGCAAGGAATTCTCCAATATTAAAGGGCTTGGCCAAATTCGATTCCCTAAGGGCGACATTAAGGCGCAGAGAGAGGAGATTCGCCAAGTCCTGGAGCGTGAGGAACTGGTGTCGCCATAGCCGCAGGCCCAGGATCCTGCCACTCACCTGATGGGCGCGCGGCCTGGGCAGGCGTATGCCCCAAGGGGCTCAAGCGGCCTGTCCTCCGGCCGGGAGCATCGCTCGGGCGGCCCCTCCTCCGCCCCTCTGCACCCTGTCTCTT
>NZ_VIFM01000513.1 GCF_006636215.1 Myxococcus llanfairpwllgwyngyllgogerychwyrndrobwllllantysiliogogogochensis
TGGTGGTGGGAGGGTTGTATGGCGGCGGGGGGCCTCCGGACGCGGGCGTCGAGGGCGGCTCGGTGCGGCGCTACACGCTGCTGACCACGGGTGGGCACCGGCTGAAGCTGGACGACGAGAGCCGCACGCTGCGCCTGGAGGATGGCACCGGCAGCTACCTGGAGCTGTCACCGAAGGGGGTGCGGTTGCACTCGAAGGTGGCGATGGAGCTCGAGGCGCCGGGCCAGGACGTGGTCATCCGTGGACGGTCCATTGACTTCCGGAGAGGCTGAATGCGGCTGCTGACCGTGGACGCGCTGGTGGTGTGTGCCCATGAGCTGGGGCGCGTGGGGCTCGTGAACTCGCAGCCCTGGGTGACGGTGGAGCGCCGGCCGCTGCTCGTGCGCGCGGACCCGGAGGGGCGTCCCATCGGCGGGTGTCCCAACATCGGCCCCACCATCAAACCCTGCACCACCACGTTGAAGGTGCAGCAGGGGTACTCCACGCTGGTCACCATCGACGGCAAGCCCGTGTGCCTGGACACGCTGACGGGGCTGACGGACGGCACGCCGCCCGGCATCGTGAAGTACAAGGTCAACGCGCCCGGCCAGATGCTGGTGACGGAGGAGCGATGAGCGCCCCCCGCTTCCGCACCTGGCGCTTCGCGCACCCGGACTTCGAGATGGCGGAGAAGTCCGGCCTGCGCGTGGCTCCCACGGGCCGCGTGGAGATGGTGGAGGAGCACGCCGCCATCCGTCAGGCCGTGCTGCTCCTGCTCACCACGGTGCCCGGCGAGCGCGTCATGCGCCCGGACTACGGCTGTGAGTTGCACAAGCTGCTCTTCGCCAACAACGACGACACCACCGCGGGGCTCGCCATCCACTACGTGCGCCGCGCCCTGGACCGCTGGGAGCCGCGCATCCAGGTGCTCCACCTGGACGCCACCCGGAGCGCGGAGGACGGCTTCCGACTGGACGTGTCCGTCGAGTACCGCGTGCGCTCCACCGGCCGCACGGAGCGGCTGGCCTATCCCTACTCGCTCGCGGGAGGCCCGACATGACGTCGTTGCCGACACCCCGGCTCGACGACCGGAGCTTCTCCCAGCTCGTGGAGCAGGCGCGCTCACGCATCCTCGCCCTGTGTCCGGAGTGGACGGACCTCACGCCGCACGACCCGGGCATGGTGCTGGTGGAGGTGTTCTCTCACCTCACCGAGACGATGCTCTACCGGCTCAACCGGCTGCCGGAGAAGGCCTACGTGGAGTTCCTCCGGCTGCTCGGCGTGCGCCTCCAGCCGCCCGCCGCCGCGTCGGTGCGTCTGCGCTTCTCGCTGTCCCGCGCCTCCGAGCGACCGACGGAGATTCCTCGCAACACGCCCGTCACCCTGTCGCGCGCCGGCGCGGGCGTGGAGCCCGTCGTGTTCCACACGGCGGACGCGGTGACGATTGCTCCAGGGGACACGCAGGTGGAGGTGCTCGCGTATCACTGCGACCCGGTGGACGGGGAGCTCGTGGGCGTGGGCACGGGCCTGCCGGGCCTCACCGTGCAGGCGAAGCGTCCCCCCATCGTCGCGCCCACCGGGGACTCGCTGGACCTCGTCGTGGGAGTGGAGGCGGGGCCCGGGGAATTGGATGCGCGCGCGCCGGCCCGACGCCACGACGGCCGTACCTACCGCATCTGGCGCGAGGTGGAGAACTTCGCGGCGCTGGACTCGAACGAGCCCGCGTACGTGGCGGACCGGATGACGGGCACCATCACCTTCGCGTCCTCGGTGCGCCTGGCCAACGAGACGGGGGCGCTGGACGAGCCGCGCACGCTGGCGGCGGTGCCGGGGGT
>NZ_VIFM01000514.1 GCF_006636215.1 Myxococcus llanfairpwllgwyngyllgogerychwyrndrobwllllantysiliogogogochensis
CAGCGTCTGAGGTGTATAAGAGACAGCTTCGAGGGGGCGCCCCGGGCAGGCCGGCGGCGGGGATTTCGCGGAGGGGACATTGCGTGGGCTCCGTTCCGCTTTACTCTGAACCGATGCGCGCTGGGCAACCGGCCGAGAGGAAGTTTCAAGAGGCGCGCGTGGTTTCCCACCAAGCCTCCCTTACATCTCCAGGGATTTCCCTTCACTCGCCGCCGTCCTTCGAGGATTCTCCGGCCGCGAGAGAGTCAACGAATGATCGAATGGACGCTGAAGAAGCTCATCGGGACCAAGAATGAGCGCGAGCTCAAGAAGGCCCGCGAGAAGGTCATCCGCATCAACGAGCTGGAGAGCCGGATGCGGGCCCTCAAGGACGAGGACTTTCCTGCCGAGACGGCTCGGCTGAAGCAGGAGATTCAGAACGGGAGGCCGCTCGACAGCATGCTCTTCGAGGCCTTCGCGCTCATCCGTGAAGGCGCGCGCCGCGAAATCGGCCAGCGTCACTATGACGTCCAGCTCATCGGCGGCATGTTCCTGCACGAGGGGTGCATCGCGGAGAT
The DNA here is from genome assembly GCF_006636215.1 of Myxococcus llanfairpwllgwyngyllgogerychwyrndrobwllllantysiliogogogochensis. GTDB lineage: Bacteria > Myxococcota > Myxococcia > Myxococcales > Myxococcaceae > Myxococcus > Myxococcus llanfairpwllgwyngyllgogerychwyrndrobwllllantysiliogogogochensis. Next base: position 558 of record NZ_VIFM01000514.1, read on the forward strand.
GCGCACCGGTGAAGGCAAGACGCTGACGGCCACCTTGCCCTGCTACCTCAACGCCCTGTCCGGGCGCGGGGTGCACGTGGTGACGGTGAACGACTACCTCGCCCGCCGCGACGCGGAGTGGATGGGGCGCGTCTACAAGTTCATGGGCATGACGACGGGCTGCGTGCTCCACGAGCTGTCGGACAAGCAGCGCCAGGAAGCCTACCGCTCGGACATCACCTACGGGCAGAACAACGAGTTCGGCTTCGACTACCTGCGCGACAACATGAAGTTCCGCTTGCAGGACTACGTCCAGCGCGAGCTGAACTACGCGATTGTGGACGAGGTGGACTCCATCCTCATCGACGAGGCCCGCACCCCGCTCATCATCTCCGGTCCCACCGAGGACAGCACGGACAAGTACTACCGGGTGGACCAGGTCATCCCCGGCCTCGTCCCGGACCAGGACTTCACCCTGGACGAGAAGCACCGCTCGGTGTCCCTGACGGATGACGGCATCGAGAAGCTGCAGAAGCGGCTGAGCGTGTCCAACCTCTACGACCCGGGCGAAATCGAGACGCTCCACCACGTGGAGCAGGGCCTGCGCGCGCACACGCTCTACAAGCGCGACAAGGACTACGTGGTGAAGGACGGCGAGGTCGTCATCGTCGACGAGTTCACCGGCCGCCAGATGCCGGGCCGCCGCTGGTCCGATGGCCTCCACCAGGCGATTGAGGCCAAGGAGGGCGTGAAGATCGAGAACGAGAACCAGACGCTGGCGACCATCTCGTTCCAGAACTACTTCCGCATGTACACCAAGCTGTCCGGCATGACGGGCACCGCGGACACGGAGGCGGAGGAGTTCGCGAAGATCTACAACCTGGACGTCCGCGTCATCCCGACCAACCGCACCAACGTCCGCAAGGACCAGCAGGACGTGGTCTACAAGACGGAGCGCGAGAAGTTCGAGGCGGTGGCCGCGCAGATTGAAGAGCTGCACAAGAACGGTCAGCCGGTGCTGGTGGGCACGGTGTCCATCGCCAAGAGCGAGGTGGTCGCCAACTTCCTGAAGAAGCGTGGCGTCCCCCACAACGTCCTCAACGCCAAGCAGCACCAGCGCGAGGCGGACATCGTCGCGCAGGCGGGCCGCAAGGGCGCCGTCACCATCTCCACGAACATGGCCGGCCGTGGAACGGACATCCTCCTGGGTGGCAACGCGGAGGTGCTCGCCAAGGCCTCCGTGGGCCCCCCGCCGGAGGCC
>NZ_VIFM01000515.1 GCF_006636215.1 Myxococcus llanfairpwllgwyngyllgogerychwyrndrobwllllantysiliogogogochensis
GCCCTACCTGCTCACCTTCGAGCAGGAGGTCATCGAAGGCAGTACGGATGACGAGGGCTTCCTCGAGGCGAAGGTCCCCTTCACCGTCAGCCAGGTGGAGCTGGAGTGCGAGGGCCTGTCCTGGGAGCTCGCGCTGGGCACCCTGCGTCCCATGAGGGACACCCCTGACCACGGTGTCCGCGGCGCGGAGTCCCGGCTCATCAACCTGGGCTATGCGCTGGAGCCGACGGGGAAGATGACGCTGGGGCTTCGCAGCGCCATTCGCGCCTTCCAGCACCGCGGCGGCCTGGAAGTCACCGGCCACCTGGACGTGGAGACCCTGCGGCGGCTCGAGGAGCTGCACGGGAGCTGAACCCCTTTGCGTGAGAGGTACCGATGGCAGCCAAGGCCGTGAAGAAGGAGACCGCGAAGGACGCGCCCACGCAGGCCGCTCCGAAGCAGGACAAGCCCAAGAAGGCGGCCGTGGCGACGGCGCCGGAGCGCCGGGCGCATCATGCGACGCTGAGTGAGACGAAGTGCCCGGACTGCGCGGTGGGCCTGCTGAAGCAGTTCGCGAGCGAGAGCCTGCGGAACCAGAAGGAGCTCGACCCGGGCAACCAACGGTTCCACCTGCAGGATGACGAGGAGCTGGAGTTGGCGCGGACGAACCCGCTCACGCTCCAGCTCGTGGGCCTGCGCCGGGAGCGCTCCCTGTCCAACCGGTTCGACGACCTGCTCGTCGTGCTCTACGACCCGGCCCTGTTGAAGGAAGGAGAGAAGACCGTCCTCGAAGCCGAGGGGCTCCGCGCGGAGAACCTGAAGGACGCGCAGGCGTATGTGGATGCCGTGCTCGCGGAGACGGAGTGGCCGGTCCCGAAGCACTGGCCCCATCCCGGCGTGGATGTCTCGTGTCCGCAGTGCAAGCACTGGCGGGTGGCCGTCCTGCCCATCACCACCGAGCCCGGCTATGACAAGGACAAGCCCGCCCTGAAGGACGACAAGGGCAACACGCTCCCCGACTTCGACAACTCCACCCTGCTCCCGAACGACGTGGGGGCCATCGCCCCCGGCATCTACACCGGGTATTACCGGGTGGGTCTCCACAAGGGCGCGAGCAACCCGCCCACCTCCTACGCCGCGCTCCAGTTCGCCGCGCCCTCCATCCCCGCCCGGCGGCGCTTTCCCGTCTCCGACTTCCTGAACGCCGCGCAGGCCGCGCACGACAAGGGGACAGACGAAGGGATTCGAGCAGAGCTCATCCGGAAGGAACCCGAAGTCCAGACGGAGGCGCGGGAGAGAATCGAGGAGGAGCTGGGCAAGAAGCTGCCGAAGAAGACGGGCAAGCAGAAGGCGGCACTGGCGCTGGCGGTGGCGAAGAAGCTCAAGGCATGGACCGTCGAGCACTACGAGGCGCCAGTGGCGGAGCAGCGGAAGAAGCAGGCTTGGGAGACGCTCGACGCGTGGGTCAACGGCTCCGAAGCGTTGAAGGTGAAGCGAACGATTGACGCCAGCGAGAGGCTCATCCGGCTCGAGGACGCCAGCGGCGCGGAGACGCAGAACTTCGAGGCGGAAGACAATCAGGTGTCCCGCCTGGAGGTGGTGGAGGATGACGAGGCGCCCATGAAGGTGGGCCTCCAACTCGTCTTCCAGGCCCCACCTCCTCCTCCCGCCAAGCCCCCTGCGTCAACCGTGGTCTCCACGCCCCCGGTCCTCACCAGCGCTCCGGGACTTCCCGCCGAGCCGGCGCCCCCTCCCGCCACTGTCGCTTATAC
>NZ_VIFM01000516.1 GCF_006636215.1 Myxococcus llanfairpwllgwyngyllgogerychwyrndrobwllllantysiliogogogochensis
GCCCCCTCCCCCCGAGGACCTGCGGCCCATCGACACGCTCCAGACGACCCGGACGGAGCCGCCCGCGCCCGTGGCGGAGGGGCGCACGGACCGCTCGAAGAAGTACAAGGGCCCGTACCACGCCAGCCGGAAGCGGCAGTTGTTCCACTTCCCGGACTGCGACGGGGCGAAGAAAATCCACCCCGAGAACCTCATCGTCTACAAGACGCGCGAGGCGGCGGCCCAGGAACGACGTCCCGCCCAGGACTGCAACCCATGACGAAGACACGCGTGTCGCGGGCCACGCTGGACCGCATCGAGGACGACGTCGCGGTGCTCATCGTCGAAGGGCGCGAGGTGACACGGCCCCTCACGTCACTCCCCTCGGGCGTGCGCGAGGGTGACGTGCTGGACCTGGAGACGATGCGGGTGGACGCGGAAGCCACCGAGGCGCTGCGCGAGGAAGTGCGCATGGCGCGTCAACAGGCGATGCAGGGCAAGAAGCCGCCCGCGGGCAACTTCGACCTCTGAGGCGGACTCTCGGCGGCTGTGCCAGGTCCCGAGGCCTCCCCTCGACGAGAGGGAGAGGCCCGGGGCCCTGGTTCGGGACTACCGCCCGGAGAGGACGAGCGGAATCTCCAGGTCGACGTCCTCACCCGAGAAGCTGGAGAAGACCATGCGCTTGGCACGGTCCCGGATGCAGGTGCCCACCGTGTTCGAGGAGCCGTTCAGGTCCTTGCGGCTGAACGTGGCGGCCTTCACCGCGCCCGACGTGCCCACGGTGGCGGTGAGCGTCACCTTCCCGCCCTTGAAGGACGGATTGCGGCGCAGCTCCTGGTCCACGCAGTCGCGGAACGCGACCTGGGTCTGCTCCACGATGCGCTCCACTTCCTCGTCCGACGGACCGCCCACTTCCTCGGTGTCCGCCGCGGCCACGTCCGCATCCTCGCGGACCTCCGGAGCGACGTCCTTCTTCTCCGTGTCGTTGTAGACCGCCGCGACCTGCTCCTTGGACGGAGCCGCCACGGCGGCGCCCTCGGTGCCGGCCGTCGGCTCGGCGGCCTTGGGCTCGGCGGGCTGCACCGCGGCCGGGGGCGACTCGGGGGTCACCTTCGTCGCAGGCGGCGGAGCTGGCGGGGGCGTCTTGCCCAGCAGCTTGTCGCGCAGCGCGCCCATGCCGGCACCGGTGAAGACGGACTGCTCCACCCGGTTGCCCTCGGCGTCCACCGTCGTCACCCGCAGCGGCATGACGCCCAGCGACTCCGACAACACGTAGGCGGCTCCCACCGGCACGATGATGAGCAGCAGCGCGAAGACGGCGTACTTCCAGCCGGAGTTGCGCCGCGTGACACCCGCCTTCTTGGCGAAGTGGCGCGTGTCCTCCCGAGGCCTGCGCTCCTCTTCATCACCGCCGCCCAGCGAGGCCAGCGGGTCCTCCTGGGGAACGTCGTCCTGGTCCCCCCGCTCTGGAAGGTCCAGGTCGGAGAACAGCTCGTTCAGCGGCGCCGCGCTGGCGGCCGGTGCCGCCCCTCGCCGCGCCGAGGCCTGGGATTGGCCTCGAGGATCAGGCTCACCGAAGTACGTCGTGTCCGGGTCCTCCTCAGGCACCCACGCTCGCTGGGGCTCGGGCTGCTGCTCGGGCTCCGGCTCCTGGGGGTACTGCGGCTCCGGCTCGGGGAAATAGGGCTGCTGCTCGGGCTCCGGCTCCCGGCGAGCAGGCGTGCTCTTCGAGACTCGGGCGGGAGGCGGCTCCGCCACGGGCGGAGCCGCCT
>NZ_VIFM01000517.1 GCF_006636215.1 Myxococcus llanfairpwllgwyngyllgogerychwyrndrobwllllantysiliogogogochensis
GCCCGCGCCGCCTCCGGGGCCTCCCCCCGTGCCGAACCGCGTCAGCCTGCTCGGTGCACACACCGTGGGCAGGACAGGCGGGGTGGCGGTCGGCCTCTCGCTGGGTTTCCCCACGCTGTCCGCTCGCGCCGCCGTGGGCGTGCTGCCCCAGGTCGATGTGCTGGTGGGACTCGACAGCCTCTACGGGATGATGAACGAGGCGCGGCTGGGCTGGCGGTGGCGGGTGCTGGACGGAGGCGCGCGCTGGAGCCTGGGGCTGGTGATGGAGGGCAGTCACGCGTTCTTCCTCCGGTCCGCGAGCCTGGAGGACCGGGGCGCGCGCTACCTCACCGGCCGGCGCAACTGGAACGTGATGCCCGGCATCGTCGGCTCCTTCCAGCGCCAGGGTGTTCGCGCGTCCAGGCTCTTCATCGACGTGCGCTACCTGGTGGCCCTGGACACGGAGCCCATCCAACGCACGCCGCTGGGCGGCCTGCCACCGGACCTGGTGGCCTCCAGCGCGTGGCCCGTGCGCGTGGGCGCCGAAGTGCCGCTTAGCGAGAAAACGTCCTACTCTGTCTCCCTGGGCGGCGACTTCCGCACCCGTGCCGAGGACGCCGCCTTCATGCCGGTGGTCTCCATCGGCATCGTCACCGGTCTGTAGCACCGGCAACTGGCACGACAACGTGCCTTTTCCACCCCCTCGAGCGAGGTCTTCATGCGTGGCAGTGTCATCGGCTCCGGCTCCTTCGGTACCGCCCTGGCGAACGTGCTGGCGGTGAACTGTGAGGAGGTCCGCCTCTGGGGCCGCGAGCCGACGGTGGTGGAGGCCATCAACACCCGGCACGAGAACCCCACCTATCTTCCCGGCATCCCCATCTCCGAGCGCGTGCGCGCCACCCAGGATTTGGAAGAGGCGCTCGCCGGCGCGGAGATGGTGGTGCTCGCCACGCCGAGCCACGCCACGCGCGAGGTGCTGGCCCGCGCCAAGGCCTTCCTGCCTCGCAACGTGCCCATCATCACCGTGTCCAAGGGCATCGAGAACGAGACGCTGCTGACGATGACGGAGCTGCTGGAGGACTGCCTCCCGGAGGAGTTCCATCCGTACATCGCCGTGCTGTCGGGCCCCAGCTTCGCCAAGGAGCTGGCGCGGCGCATGCCCACGGTGGTGACGATTGCATCCCACTGGGACAAGGTCGCGGTGCGCTGTCAGAAGGCGCTTCAGACGGAGACCTTCCGCAGCTACACGTCCACGGACGTGGTGGGCGTGCAGTACGGCGGCGCGCTGAAGAATGTCATCGCGATTGCCGCGGGCATGGCGGACGGCCTGGGCATGGGCCACAACGCGCGAGCGGCCATCATCACCCGCGGCCTGGCGGAAATCACCCGGCTGGCGGTGCGCAAGGGCGCAAACCCGCTGACGCTGTCGGGCCTGTCCGGCATGGGGGACCTGGTGCTGACGTGTACGGGCGAGCTGAGCCGCAACCGTCACGTGGGCATGGAGCTGGGCAAGGGCCGCAAGCTGCCGGACATCCTGGGGCAGATGAAGGAAGTCGCCGAGGGCGTGAAGACGGCGCGCAGCGCTCGCGACTTGTCGCTCAAGACGGGCGTGGAGCTGCCCATCTGCCAGCAGGTCTACCTGATTGCCTACGAGGACAAGAACGCGAAGATGGCGGTGGTGGACCTGATGACGCGCCAGCCCAAGTCCGAGCTCGTCTGACGCGCGGGCTGCCTGGCGAGTGTGGGCCGGGGGCGGTGTTCCAGCGCGGGGT
>NZ_VIFM01000518.1 GCF_006636215.1 Myxococcus llanfairpwllgwyngyllgogerychwyrndrobwllllantysiliogogogochensis
CCCGAGCACCGGTCCGAAGGCCCCGGCCGCCGTGGCGTGCAGCCCCACCAGCATGGACAGACTGGCCAGCGAGCCCAACATCACCCCGGCCGCGAGTCCCGATACCTGTGCGAGCGCCAGGCCCACGGCCGAACAACACAACGCGGACACCGCCCAGCCGCCGCGAAGTGGAATGCCGGCACAGTACAGCCCCAGCCCCACCAGCGCCGTCACCAGCGGCGAGCCCACCACCAACAAGAGCAACATCCGCCGGACATAGAGCCCCGCGGCGCGTCCACCCTCACCTTGCTCTCGCCACAACTGGCCGATGCGCCCCCCTGGCGCGAGGATTCCCGCCGCCCGGAGCCTGTAGTGCAGGTCCACCGGACGAAACAACAGCAGCAATAGCAACCTCACAGGCGAAGGGACTTGGTGTGGCATGTCCGTTCGCGCTGGCTCCGCGGCCCCTGATTCCACGGTGGCCCCCCTCTTCTTGTTCGAGTTTCAGTCCTCCAGCCTACCCTTGCCCTGCCGGAGGATTTCAAGCGTATCGCCGATGAGTGAAACCACTGTCGACGGTTCGTTCAACGTCACACCCCCGTCAAGGATGAGCTCCAGCCCGTGGCCGAACTCCTCCTTGATCTCCCGTGCGTCCGTGAGCGGCTCACCCTGAGTATTGCTCACCGACGTCGTCACCAGAGGGCGGCCCAGTGCCCGAGCCAGTTCGCGAGCCAGGGGGGCATCCGGGACCCGGATACCGACCTGCTTCTGCTTGGTCATCATCAAATCGGGCACCAATCGCGTCGCTTCGAGGACGAAGGTAAACGCACCCGGGGTGAGACCCTTCATTGTTCGATACGCGAAATTGCTGACGTGGGCGTAGCGAGCGACGTCCGACAGGTCCGGGCACAGGAAGGACAGGGGCTTCTTCTTGTCGCGCCCCTTGAGCTGGTAGAGCCGCTCGATGGCCCGCTTCGAGCCCAGGTCACAACCCATGCCGTAGTACGTGTCCGTCGGATAGGCGATGAGCCCGCCGCGCTCGAGCACCTCCACGGCGCGCTGGATGTGGCGCGGTGAGGGGTGCTCCATGTCCACCTCGAGGATGGGTGCGGCCATGATGTCCTTCCTGCCTCCTGCGTGGGGCTGTCGAGCCTACGCGGTTCCCGGCGCCTCGTCCGTCCTGACTTCGCCACTGGCCGTCAGTGCACGTCGCGTGAGCACCGGGCCCACGAGTTCGTGCGCGGTGATCATCGCCACGATGAGCACCTCCACATGCGGGCCGAACGAGGGAAACGTCCTCGACACCAGCGCCGCCAACCCGAACGTCACGCCCGCCTGGGAGATGAGCCCCATCCACAGGTGGCTCTTCAACCGAGGGTCCTCCTTGGGCGCGAAGCGTCGACAAGCGAACCAGATGGCCGCGCCTCGCAGCACGACGAGCAGCAGCGCCGCCGGCCCCACTGTCACCAACGCATCCAGCTTCAGCCCCGCGCCAGCCGCCGCGAAGAAGAGCGCGAACACCGGCAGGCCCGCGCGTTGAATCGCGTGGTGGATGCGCTCGCCCTCGCGCTCATCCAGGTTGGCGATGAGCGCCCCGGCCGCCAGCGACACCAGCAGCGGCGACAGGTGCAGGCGCGTGCCACCCTCGGCCGCGGCGAAGGACAGGCCCACCAGGAACAGCGGCAGCTCCTGCTTCACGCCCCGCATGTAGACGAGCATCGCCACCGCGAGCAGGCCTCCCACCACCACCGAGCCGAACAGCTC
>NZ_VIFM01000519.1 GCF_006636215.1 Myxococcus llanfairpwllgwyngyllgogerychwyrndrobwllllantysiliogogogochensis
GGCCCCGCCTCCGCCACAGGAACCCCCGCCAGGTCCCGTGCAAGGTCCGACCGGGATGCCCACGCGCGACGAGTTCGTGACCGCGCCAGGGAAGGGGCCCAACATCCTCCCGCTGGATATCCCCCCGCTCGCGCAACAGCATGCGCAGCAGGTGTCGGACGCATACCGCACGGGAGGCGCGAAGGCGGCCACGACGAAGTTGCAAGAGCTGGTGCAGGCGCAACCGGCGCTGGACACGGCGTATGTGAATGAGCTCATTCGCATGACGCAGCCCACGCTTCAGCAGGTGGGAGCGGAGCTGGGCGTCCGGGTCAGCAAGGACAAGGATGACAGCAAGAAGAACGGCATCACCCGCGACAGCCTGAATGCGCTGGCGGCGGTGGCGGAGCGAGCGGGGCCGGAGGGACAGCAGGCCCTGGGCAAGGCGCTGGCCGATGGCCTCCCCAACAGCGGTCAGCTCAACCAGTTCGACGATGTGCTGCAGGACATGAAGACCAAGAACCCCATTGGCGCGGTCTTGCTAGGCGGGGCGACCGTCACCGAGCTTCAGGCGTCCGGTAAGGACAAGGCCGCGAAGGAGCTCCAAAGGGAGCACAAGCCGCTGGACTATCAGGGGCAATGGAAACCAGGCCAGAAGCTCTCCGAGGCCAACAACGCCCACTCGACGAACACGCAGCATGACTTCAACAAGGCCGTGGAGGAGGGGAAGAACTGGGTCGAGGGGGATCTCCAGACGAAGAAAGACGGCGGCATGGAGATGAACCATGACGAATCCGGCCCCAAGCTCTCCTTTCAGGAATGGCTCGCGAAAGGAAAGGCACTGGGGGTGGGCGTGAAGGTAGACGTCAAGCTCGATGCCTTCAAGAATGACCCGGTAAAGAAGGAAGCCGCCGTGAAGGAGATGGTGAAGCAGGTCGTGGACTCCGGCATCCCGGGCGAGCGGTTGATGTTCAGCGTGAACCCGACCGAGGCGAGGTGGATTCGGGAGGCCCTGGGCGACAAGCTCCCCAATGCCACCATGGGTATCAACGCTCCTGACGGAGCGCTGACGAGCGATACCGCGGCGGCGATGCAACAACACATCACCGACAATGCCCCGAGGCCGGTGTCGTTCATCACGAGATACAAGGACATCAAGGACGCCTCTCCGGAGGTCATCCAGGCCTTGAAGAATGGAAAGGCAACCGTCTCTGTCTGGAACGACCCGGGGGACATGTCACCGTTGATTGAACAGGCCGATGACGTGGTCAGTGAGACGAAGAAGCTGAAGGAGCGCGGAGTGGATGGGATGATTGACATCCGGGAGAGCACCACTTTGGCGATCACCGGCGGCAAGCTCAAGGACACAGCCGGCGACGTGAAGGACTCCGTGGTCAGTAGCTTCAAGGGCGCCGTCTCCTTCGGGAAGTGGAAGTAGACGTCGCGACCTGAGCGCGGGTGCCCCGGGCACCCCGCTCACACCTCGATGCGGTTGCGCCCGTTCGCCTTCGCGCGGGTCAGCCGCGCATCCGCCGCGCGCAGCAGCTCCTCCATCGTCGCCCCGTCTCCGGGCGCCTCGGCGATGCCTCCGCTCACCGTAATCCCGAAGGACTCTCCCCCGTCGCCGTCGAAGGTCATCTCCGCCACCTCCGCCAGCGTCCGCGACAGAATCGCCTTCGCGCGCTCCTTCGTCTCCCCCAACAACCCCACCACGAACCTGTCGCTTATACACATCTC
>NZ_VIFM01000051.1 GCF_006636215.1 Myxococcus llanfairpwllgwyngyllgogerychwyrndrobwllllantysiliogogogochensis
GGGTGGGCGCCTGCCTGGGCCATGCGCACGCTGGCGGAGGGGGGCCAGTGGCATTGGCGACGGGCGCGGGCCTGTGTTAGGCCGCCCCTCCCCGTTGGCCTGCCCAGGAGACAGGAGAAGCGAATGGCCCGTCGCCACGTCCGAGTCGTCGGCGCGATGCTCGAGAACGAGGAGGGACGCTACCTCATCACCCAGCGTCCCCCCACCGCATCGCTGCCCCTGCTGTGGGAGTTCCCCGGCGGCCGCGTGGAGGAGGGCGAAAGCGACTCCTCGGCCCTCGCGCGGGAAATCCAGGAGGAGATGGGCGTGGCCGTGGAGGTGCTCGACCAGGTCATGCACACCCGCCACGAGTATCCCACCTATGACATCGACTTCCGGGTGTTCCGCTGCCAGCTGGCGGAGTCGGAGCACCACATCCGCCACCTGCGCGTGCATGACCACCGCTGGGTGACGTTGGAGGAGATGTCGCACTACCGCTTCCCCGACGCGGACGCGAAGACACTGGCGAAGCTGCTGGACCTGGACACCTGACGTGGCGCCCCGCTGGACCTGGGCCCTGCTGTTGAGCGTGGGGTGGGTCGCCTGCTCGCGTCCCAAGCCCGTTCCTTCCGAGGTCGCGGTCCAGGAGGACGCCGGCACCCAGGCTCCCGCCGTCGGTGTTCCCGGTTGCGTGGCCTACGGCGTCCCCCAGCAGGCGGGCGTGGTTCCGGACGAGTTGCCAGAGCTGTCCGGACTGGCCGCCAGCGTCCGCCACCCCGGCATGTTCTGGGCCCACAACGACTCCGGCAACGACTTCGAGGTGTTCGCCATCGACGAGGCGGGCCGGGTGCGGGCCCGGCTGAGGCTCACCGGCGCCGAGCCTCGGGATGTGGAGGACGTGGCGGTGGGGCCGTGCGCGCCGGGGGAGCCCCGCACGTGCGTGTTCCTGGCGGACATCGGCGACAACTTCGAGCTGCGGGAGCAGGTGCGACTGTTCCGGGTTCCAGAGCCGGAGACGCTCGGCGACGCCACCGTGCCGGTGGAGGTGCTGCCCTTCACCTATCCGGACGGCTCGCATGACGCGGAGGCGCTGGTGATGGACGCGCGCTCGGGGCGCCTGGTCGTCCTGACCAAGACGCGCCGCTCTCTGGGCGACGTCTTCGCGTTGGACGGCCTGTCACCCGGCACCGTCATCCAGGCGACGAAGCTGGGCACGCTGGAGGTCCCCGGGGGCGTGGATCGGCTCTCGACGGCCGCGTCGTTGCATCCCTCCGGCCAGCGCCTGTTGGTGCGCACCTACTCGCGGGTGTGGGAGCTGCGACAGTCGGGGGCGACGGATGTCGAGTCGCTGTTGAAGGGCGCTCTCGTCGAGGTGCCGGCCGGGAGCCAGGCCCAGGCGGAGGCGGTGGCCTATCTGCCGGACGGTCAGGGGTATTTCCTGGGCACGGAGTTCACAGGTCAACCCTTGTGGCGGGTGGGGTGTCGCTGATCTCGCGACTCCTGAGTCGGTACGTGGCGTGAAGCCGAGCCAGCGGGTTGACGGTCAGCCGGCGGTGAACATCTTTGCCCGGCTGAGTGTGACGCCATCCGGGCACGGGGCCCGAATGCGCGGGGAGGGGGAGGGCGAGCGTGCCGACGATGAAGCCACAGGAGCTCCCGCCGGGTATGGGCCCGCGGGGAAAGAAGTCCGAGAAGCCAGGGTCGCCGGGCAAGGGGTTCAAGTTCGGCTCACCGCTGGGCTACATCCTGCTGCTCGTCCTGGGCTTCCTACTCTTCCGGAACGTCTTCCAGGACGCGGGCGTCCGGCGGGTGAGCTACAGCCAGTTTCGCGACGCGGTGGAGTCCGGCAACTTCAGCCGGGTCCAGATTTCCAACGAGTGGGTGAAGGGTTTCCTCAAGGACACCGCGCAGCCGCCGCCGCCCGCGCAGGGTGAGCGCCCGCTGCGAGGCGAGCCCAGCGCGCTGCCGTGGATGGCGTACCGGGTCCAGGGTGACGAGTCGCTCGTCCCGCTGTTGGAGCAGAAGGGGGTCCAGTTCGAGGCCGTGCCTCAGTCGGGGCTGGGCGAAGCGCTGTGGATCTGGCTCCTGCCCCTGGGCCTGTTCTTCCTCTTCTGGAGCTTCATGATGCGGCGGGTGGCCGGAGGCATCGGTCAGGGCCCGCAGAGCGTCATGAGCTTCGGGAAGACACGCGCCAAGGTGCAGGCCGAGGCGGACACCGGCGTGGGCTTCAAGGACGTGGCCGGCGTGGACGAGGCGGTGGAGGAGCTGAAGGAGATTGTCGAGTTCCTCAAGACGCCGGAGAAGTTCCGCCGCCTGGGTGGGCGCATCCCCAAGGGCGTGTTGCTGGTGGGGCCTCCGGGCACGGGCAAGACGCTGCTGGCGCGAGCGGTGGCGGGTGAAGCGGGCGTGCCGTTCTTCAGCCTCTCCGGCTCGGAGTTCGTGGAGATGTTCGTGGGCGTGGGCGCGGCCCGCGTGCGTGACTTGTTCGCCCAGGCCACGGCCAAGGCGCCCTGCATCATCTTCATCGACGAGCTGGATGCCATCGGCAAGAGCCGCAACTCGGGCGTCGCGGGCGGTCATGACGAACGCGAGCAGACGCTCAACCAGTTGCTCGCGGAGATGGACGGGTTCGACAGCCGCGCGGGCCTCATCATCCTGGCGGCGACCAACCGCCCGGAGATCCTGGACAGCGCGCTGATGCGGCCGGGCCGGTTCGACCGGCAGGTGCTGGTGGACCGTCCGGACAAGCGCGGCCGGGAGATGGTGCTGGAGATTCACGCCCGCGGCGTGAAGCTGGGCCCGGACGTGGACCTGAGGACCATCGCCTCGCGCACGCCGGGTTTCGCCGGCGCGGACCTGGCCAACGTGGTGAACGAGGCGGCGCTGCTCGCGGCCCGACGCAACCGCGACGCGGTGATGCGGGCGGACTTCGAGGAGGCGATTGAGCGCGTCGTCGCGGGCCTGGAGAAGAAGAACCGCCGGATGAACGAGCGCGAGAAGGAGATTGTCGCGCACCACGAGGCGGGCCACGCGGTGGTGGGTTGGATGCTGCCGCACGCCGAGCGGGTGACGAAGGTCTCCATCATTCCACGGGGGCTCGCGGCGCTCGGCTACACGATGTCGCTGCCTTTGGAAGACCGTTACCTGATGTCGCTGGACGAGCTGCGCGACAAGATGGCGGGGATGATGGGCGGGCGCGCCTCGGAGGAGATCTTCATCGGAGAGATTTCCACGGGCGCCTCCAATGACATCCGTCAGGCCACGGAGGTCGCCCGGCTGATGGTGCGGGACTACGGCATGAGCACGCTGGGCCCCGTGGCCCTGAGCGCCGACCATGGCCCCAACTTCCTGCGCTCCGCGGGCATCCCCGAATCGCGCACGTACTCCGAGCAGACGGCGCGGATGATCGACGAGGAGGTCCGCAAGCTGGTGAGCGAGGCCCTGGACCGGGCCCGCGAGGTGCTCACCCATCACCGGGACAAGGTGGAGGCCCTGGCCGCGCGGCTGCTCGCCGTGGAGGTGGTGGAGGAGGACACGATGACGGGCATCCTCGGCCCCAAGGTGCTGGCCCAGCGAGGGCTCTTGCACCCCGAGGCCCGCCAGGTCATCTCCGCGCACCCGGTGAACACCAACGAGGAGGCTCCGCCTACGCAGCACGCGGAGAAGCCCCTGGACTCGTAACGGACGTCCGGGCGCCTGCCCTCCGGCCTGGCCCACGCCCCCCGCCACCGCACATTCCTGCGGTGTCCGGGGGGCGAAATTATCTTGAGACCTAAAGGAGGCGACGCCGTGGAGAACAGGATCGGCAAGAGCTATGTGGCCCGGAAGGCTCTCTTCGCGAAGGGGCTCAAGGAAGGGCGGCTCACGGTTCAGGAAATCGAGGAGGCACTGCCAGCCGGGACGTTGACGGCGGCGGAGCGCTGGCTCCTCTACTACTCGCTGCGGGCCGCTCAGGTGGAGATCATCGACGAGGTGACGGGGCAGATCGACCATGGGTTCATGGCCGAGACGCCCGCGCCCCAGGAGCACTAGCTCCCCTCGCGTTGACACGCCCTCGCGCGCGGTTAGGTTGCGGCCAGGAAAGCCTACCCGCGCACGAGCGCCTTCACACCTCGACTTCAGGTTCGACATGTCCGGCAATTCCCACACCGACGCATCCCAGGAAGCCCAGCACGCCAACGGCGGAGGTCCGCCGGGCCCAGACGCCGGGGAGGCCGCTGCCCGCTCCGAGGAAGCCGAGGCTCGGGCCCCCGCCGATGACGTCGTGTCCGAGGCCGCCGACGCGGAGAAGGAGCGCCTGCGCGCGGACCTGGAAGCCTCCCGCCGTCGAGTGGACGAACTGGCGCGCGCCTACCAGGCGGTGAACAAGGACCGCGAGGAGTTCAAGCAGCGGCTCACCCGCGAGCGCGAGCGGATGATGGACGTGGAGCGCGGCAACGTGGCCGTGTCGCTGCTGGAGGCCATCGACGAGCTGGACCGCGCCCTCTCCATGAGCGCGCAGGACTCCTCCGCGTTGGCCCAGGGGGTGCGGATGATCCGCGACTCGCTCCTGGCCAAGGCCCAGGGGATGGGCATCGAGCGCGTCACTGTCGTGGGGCAGCCGTATGACCCCAACGTGGCGGAAGCCACGGACATGGAAATCACCACCTCCCCGGACGAGGACCAGAAGGTGGTGGCGGAGTTCCGAGCGGCCTACCGGCTGAAGGACAGGGTCATCCGCCCCGCCCGGGTGAAGGTGGCCAAGTACGTGGCCCCCGCCCAGGCGTGACGGGCGGTTGCTCGAAAAACGCGGAAGACGGCGGCGGCGTGGGTTGTTCCCGCCGCTCGCCATGCGTCGCCGTATAAGCTGCCACTCCGTGTCTTCTCGACTGCTGTCCGTTCTGCTCGTCCTGGCGGTGACTCCTCTGACGGCGGGTGCCGAAGAGGAGGGTCCGGTGGGGCCCTGGCTCCAGGCGCGTGTGCGTGAGCACGCCGCCTGGTTCACCTATCAAGGCAATGGCGAGGGCCGTGCGGGCGCCATGGGGCTGTGGCGCGAGCGCCCGGCCGGTGAGCCGGGCCTTCCCAACTTCGTGCCACCCACGTCGCTGGCGCCGCTGATTCGCGCGGTGGAGGCGGGCGTCGTCAACATCACCACGGTGAGTCCCCGGGAGAGCGGGCTCGCGGGGATGAAGCGCTCCACGGGCTCGGGCTTCGTGCTGACGGCGGATGGGCTGGTCGTCACCAACAGCCACGTGGTGTCCGGGGCGAACAAGATCGCCGTGCGCCTGTCGGACGGCCGCGAGTTCTCCGCGGAGGTCGTCGGCCGGGATGCCTCCACGGACGTGGCCCTGCTGCGGCTGAGCGGCTCCGACATGGGGGATTTGCCGGCGCTGTTCCTGGGCGACTCGGACCGGCTGGAGGTGGGGGACTGGGTGGTGGCCATCGGCAACCCCTTCGGCCTGGACCACTCGGTGGCGCACGGCATGATTTCAGCCAAGGAGCGCGTGCTGGGCGTGGGCCAGTTCGACGACTTCATCCAGACGGACGCGCTCATCAACCCGGGCAACTCCGGCGGGCCGCTCTTCAACATGAAGGGCGAGGTGGTGGGGGTGAACACGGCCATCATCAGCCAGGGGCAGGGCATTGGCTTCGCGGTGCCCATCAACCTGGTGAAGGATTTGCTGCCCAACCTGCGGGAGAACGGGAAGCTGGAGCGCGGCTGGCTGGGCGTGGTCGTCAACGATGACCGGGAGAGCGGCGAGCGGCGCGCGCCCCTGGTGAAGGACGTCTTCCGAGGCAGTCCCGCTCACGCCGCGGGCATCCGCTCCGGCGACAGGTTGGTCGCGGTGAACGGGCGGACCATCGGCTCCTATCTCCAACTGCTTCGCAAGGTGGCGCTGCTGGCGCCGGGTTCGGAGGCGCGGCTGACGCTGTTGCGCCCGGGGGCGAAGCAAGAGGAGGTGACCGTGCGGCTGGTGGAGCGTCCCGCCCAGGAGGCCACGGAGGGACTGGTCCAACGCACGTCCAGCGACGAGGACCTGGGGCTGGCGCTGCGGGATTTGACGCCGGACGTGGCCGCGCCGCTGGGGCAGGAGGCCTGGGCGGGGGCGCTCGTGTCGGCGGTGACGCCGCGCAGCCCCGCGGACGAGGCGGGACTTCGCGTGGGCGACGTGGTGACGGAGGTCAACCGCAAGCGGGTGAAGGACGCGGCCGGGGTGCGCGCGGCGCTGTCCAGGGGCAGCTCCGGGGCGAGCATCCTGCTCCGGGTGAAGCGGGGCGACTCCCTCCAGTACGTGGCCATCGCCCGCTAGAGGGAGTCAGTCCGTGACGCGGGCCTAGCGGCTCGCGTTGGCGTCCTTGCCGTTGAGCCACAGGCCGAGCTGCGTGCCGGTGCGGCCCTCGGTGACGATGAGCCCCTCGATGCGGGCCGTCACGCCGTAGTTCTTCCCGCCGCCCTTCTTCGGCAGCGACCACACGCCCTGCGGCGTGAAGACGACCTGGGCGCGCACCCCGCGCATGGAGAACATGCGGGAGAAAATCTGTCCGTTCCACCCGTCCGGCAGCGTGCCGGTGACGGTGAGGTAGGGCAGCACGGGGTTGCCGTTGCCGTCCGACTTCTTCGGGGCGCCGTGAGTCATGGCGTAGCGGCCACCCGGGAAGAACGGGGTGATGTTGATGGTGTACTCGCCCGTCACCGGGGAGTACGGGCCCGGCGACAGCATGCTGGCGTCGTCCTCCACCACAATCATGTACAGCTGCTTGCCCTGGTACTTCTTGCGGAACGCCTCCGCCTGGGACTTGCACTGCGGGTCCACCAGCGCCCCTTCACACGCGCCAATGTACTTCTCCAGGAAGGCCCCCAGGCCGCCCAGGGGCTCGGACTCGTCGCGCAGCTTGGCGAAGCGCGCGTCCACGTCGGCCAGGGCCAGGGTGGGCAGGAGGAGGGCGGCGACGGCGACCAGAAGGCGGCTCAAGACGGAGAACTCCAGGGCTTTGGGGGGAGGGGAATGGTGCCATGTCCCGCGAAATCCCGGGGATGCCTTCTCGTAGGTGGGCAGGGGTGGATGTAGGTAAATAAATTGCCTACATATGGCTACCATGTAGGGTGTGCCTGTCACCACCTGTTGCCGGGAGGCACCCCCAGTGTTCGAGCGTCCGCAAGAGCGTCGTACTCACCTGCGCTTCGACAAGGTCTTCACCGTCTACCTCACCACCCAGGACGGGATGATGAGGGGCGTCGGTCGCAACATCAGCGCTCGCGGCATGTTCGTGGAAGTCCGGGACCAGGTGGGGCTTGGAGAAAAGCTCAAGGTCACCTTCGCCGGCGAGGACGGCACGGAGATGACGTGCCTGTGCGAGGTCCGCTACCAGGTGGCGCTGGCGTTTGGCCGCAAGGACGGGCGCGAGGGCAGCAGCCGCGGCGTGGGCCTGCGAATCGTGGCGTACGAGACGCACGACGACGCGCCCCTGCTCCTGGTGGACCGCGAGCGGGTGATGCACTGAGGTGACGCGTGGGGGCCCGGAAGGGCCCGGGTGGCCCGACGCTCCCGTGACAGGGGGCCACGACGGGGCGACCTCCGAGGCACCCACCACGCATGACAAGGGCACGGTCCTCGAGGAGAGGAGCCGTGCCCTTGGTGTTTCAGGGGGGCGGAAAGCGCGCCCGGATTACTGCGAGAAACCCTCGAGGAGGTAGTGGGCCTCGATGCGCTTGAGCGCGAGGATCATCGCGGCGCAGCGGGTGTCGACGGCCTCGCCGGCGCAGTAGCCGCGGCTGTCGTGCATGTCCGTCTTGCGCGGCTGGTTGCGGGAGATGTCGCGGATGATGCGGTAGTTGCGCTTCATCGCGCGCTCCAGGCGCTGGTCGACCTCGGCCTCGCTCCAGCGCTCCATGCGCTTGTTCTGGATCCACTCGTAGTAGCTCACCGTCACGCCGCCGGCGTTGGCGATGATGTCCGGGATGAGCTCGATGCCGCGCTTCTGGAGGACGCGGTCGGCTTCCGGGGTGGTGGGGCCGTTGGCGCCCTCGGCGATGAGCTTGACCTTGAGGCGCTCGGCGATTTCGGCGGTGATTTCACCACCCAGCGCGGCGGGCAGGAGGATGTCCGCCTGCACTTCCCAGAGGTCCTTCTTTTCAATCTTCTGGGCGCCGGGGAAGCCCAGCACGCTGCGCTTGAGGTTCTTCGGGTCCTGGACGTAGGCGGTGAGCGCCTGCACGTCGATGCCGTCCCCGTTGTAGATGGTGCCGTCGGAGTCATTGACGGCCAGGAGGCGCGCGCCCATGCCGCCCAGGATGATGGCGGCGTGGCTGCCCACGTTGCCGAAGCCCTGGAGGACGAACGTCTTGCCCTTCACGCTCTCGCCACGGTCGGCGTAGTAGTCCTCGATGCAGAACGCGACGCCCTGGCCGGTGGCCTTGCCGCGGCCCTCGGAGCCGCCGATGCGGACGTCCTTGCCGGTGACGATGCCGCGCAGGTTGTGGCGCTCGCGCTCACCGTCGGAGAACTGGCGGTACAGCAGGGCCATGATCTCCGGGTTGGTGCCCACGTCCGGGGCGGGGATGTCGATGTTCGGCCCGATGAGGCTCTTGAGCCGGTACATGAAGCGCAGGGTGATGGCCTCCAGCTCCTCGCGGCCGTACTCGCGCGGGTCAATCTGGATGCCGCCCTTGCCGCCGCCGAAGGGCACTTCCGCGATGGCCGTCTTCCAGGTCATCTCCGCGGCCAGGGCCTTGAAGAGGTCCAGGGACACCTCGCGGTGGTAGCGCAGGCCGCCCTTGTAGGGGCCACGGGCCTGGTTGTGCTGGACGCGGTAGGCCTTGAAGCGCTGGGACTCACCGGGAACCAGCTGGTAGACCTTGCCGTCCGGCAGGCGCAGGTGGCCCTGGCGGATGGCGACGTCGGAGCCCAGGAGGGCGCGGCCGTTGAGGATGATGCTGCCGTTGGCGAGCAGCTCCAGGCCTTCCTTGTTGCGCACCTGCGTCTCGGGCAGGTCGGCGAACGTCTTGGCCCGCTCGGGGATGAGGGGGACGAGGCGGTCCTTCAGCTTCGCCGTGACGTAGAAGATGTGCTCGTAGTCGGGCTCTTCCAGCTCCAGGCGGACGCGCTTGTCCAGCTTGATGAGGTCCGCCGCCCGATGGAAGATCTCCATCGCCTCGGTGTAGACGGTGCGCTTCGGCGTGGGCGCGGGAGCGCGCATGAAGTTCTCTTCGCTGGCCATGATGAAAGTGGCTCCTTGTGGTCCCAGCCACATGGGGCCGGGGACGCGGGGATAGCGGGGCCCTTATGCGCATATGCGACACAGGGGGTCAACCGCCGTGGCGCCCACCTCCCGTCCCGAAAAACGGAGCGATGACGGGTACTTATGGCAACGCGCTGTGTCACCGACGGCGGATGCACTGTGTCATCGTTGTCGCGGTGCCAGCGCCGTTCGTTGGTGTTCGAAGCAGGGTGTTCAGAATCAAAAAGAAGGGGCACATCATTTCTCCTTGCCCCACTTCGAACGCGATGGTACTCAGCGCGCCGCCTTCCGCCGACATAGCTCAGTGGTAGAGCAACTGATTCGTAATCAGTAGGTCCCCAGTTCAAGCCTGGGTGTCGGCTCCATGCAGTGAAAAGGGTCGGTTGCCGCGAGGCAGCCGGCCCTTTTGCTTTCGGGGTCATCCTCCCTTCCAGGGTGCCATCACCTCGCTATTTTCAGAGAAGATGAGGCCGTCCTTCTGGATGGCGCCGATGCACAGGAAGTCGCCGGAGTCGAAGCCGACGTTGAGGACTCGCTG
Source organism: Myxococcus llanfairpwllgwyngyllgogerychwyrndrobwllllantysiliogogogochensis (assembly GCF_006636215.1). Taxonomy (GTDB): domain Bacteria; phylum Myxococcota; class Myxococcia; order Myxococcales; family Myxococcaceae; genus Myxococcus; species Myxococcus llanfairpwllgwyngyllgogerychwyrndrobwllllantysiliogogogochensis. Next base: position 9,737 of record NZ_VIFM01000051.1, read on the forward strand.
GGTGGCGTTCCCGAGGAGCGTCGGACCCATGAGCCGTGCGAGATGCCGGACAGCGAGCGCGGCGTACGCCAGTGCCAGGGGATATTCGGCGTCGTTGCCGAGCCCGTCTTCGTGCCCGTAGGCGACTTGGTAGATGGAATCGAGGACGGTGGAGCCCGAGTCGGGCGTGCCCTTGCCCCACCGCTCCCGGAACAGCCAGTCGGGGTCGGTCGCGTCATACGGGGCCCCGATGAGATGGACGTCCGCTGTCACGCGCCCCCGCACCGTCGGGTTGAAGAGGCCGAACCAGAGGCCGGTGATGGGCGCTGGCGGTGGTGTGGTCCGCATGATGGTTTCGAGCCACTGCTGGAGCCGCCGGAGATCGCTCTCCACATCCAGGGTGCGTAGGGCAGACCAGTCCGGATGAGGGCGCGTTGTCCCGCAGAACTGGATGATGCGCAGGAGTCCTTCCGTGACGGAGAGCTCCGACTTCGCGACGCGCTCGATCTCATTGAAGAGCTTGACGGCATTGTAGGAGGTCATGGGGCGATTTTACTGGCGCTCCCTCGTTCAGGAGTCCAGTGGGCAGGAGAGCAGCGCGCCGGTGTGCCTCCACCACTCCGAAGGAGTTGGCGCCAGTGCCCAGGTGCCAACGTCTTGGAGAGGGAAATCAAGACAGATGCCGATGTGACAGGCGTTGAAAGTGTCAAGGCGCTGCTAACAGGGCGCGGTTCCAGGGTGTCTGTCCCGATTTTTATCACAATCAGATGGCAGGGAGGACTTGTGTGTGTTTGTGGTGAAGACGTTCGAGCGCGTGGCCGGAGCGCCCGAGTCGTTCTGACGGTTGATGATGAACTCCGAGGAGAGGGGCCCCTCGGAGCGCGGCGGAACTGACCGGCCCGTACTGCTGTTTCACGTGGTAGCGATTCACTCAGAAGCACGCGCCGCACTGTCGTGCGGTCTCTCCAGCCTCATAGCTGTCATACGGTGGGGAGTTTCTCGTGCAGATCAAATACCCAATGTTGACCGTCCAGGTACATCCAGGCTCACAGTACCAAAGGACGCTGGGTGTGTAGCCAGCCGCGCAGGCCGCTATCGCCTGTTCGGTCTGATGGAGGCTTTCCTCTTCAGGGCCGACACCACATCCCAGGCAAAGCGTCCCAACCATCATGAGTGCTCCGCCAATGAGGGCCTTCGCTGTCATGCATTACCTCGGATGCTCTGTGCGAGATTGCACGGACTCATATGGCACGCCATTGAACGGCGCCGCGATGTCTGGAATGTGGAAAGTGTTCTGCGATAGACGGTTCCAAATGCATGAGACGGAGAGAGGCTGTCTCGGGGCTGATGCAGGCACTGATGGAGATCGCTGACGGGGCCTGGGCTGTGCGCCACCATGCTGGTGGACGCGCCAGGCATTCTGGGTCGGTTGCCGCGAGGCGGTCGGCCCTCTTGGATTTCGAGGTTTCGCTCGTGGCTCGGCTGCGCGCGGGTGTGTCCTCGCCGAGCGTCGGCTGATAGGAACGTCCCATGAACCACGGTCCTCCCCGCCGGGTCGCCATCGTCGCGGCCCTCCGTACTCCCTTCGCCCGCAGCAACACCGCGTACGCACGCCTCTCCAACAAGGACATGCTGACGGACGTCCTGCGCGGTCTCGTCGAGCGCACGGGCCTGGGCGGCGTCCGGCTGGGGGAGGTGGTCGGCGGCGCGGTGATGAAGCACTCGCGCGACTGGAACCTGGTGCGGGAGTGCACGCTGTCCAGCGGGCTGGACGCCGCCACGCCCGCCTATGACGTACAGCAGGCGTGCGGCACCGGCCTGGAGGCCTGCATCCTCGTGGCGAACAAGATCGCCCTCGGGCAGATCGACGCGGGCATCGCCTGCGGCACCGACACCACGTCGGACGCGCCGGTGGCCGTGAGTCGCCGGATGCAGCGCGCGCTGATGGCCATCAATGGCGCGAAGACGCAGGGAGCGAAGCTCGCGGCGGCCCTGAAGTTGCTCGACCCGCGCGCGTTCGTGCCGGAGATTCCCGTCAACGCCGAGCCTCGCACGGGCCTGTCCATGGGCCAGCATGCCCAGCGCACGGCCGACCGGTACGGCATCACCCGCGAGGCCCAGGACGCCCTCGCGCTGGCGAGCCACCAGCACCTCGCGCGGGCCTACGACGCGGGCTTCTTCTCCGACCTGGTGATGCAGTACCAGGGCCTCGCGCGCGACAACAATCTGCGGCCGGACACCACCCTGGAGAAGATGGCGAAGCTGCCGGGCGCCTTCGACCGCGAGAAGGGCACCATCACCGCGGCCAACTCCTCCCCGTTGACCGATGGCGCCTCGGCAGTGTTGCTCGCCAGTGAGGAGTGGGCGCGTGCGCGCGGACTGCCCGTGCTCGCGTATCTGTCGGCGGGCGAGGTGGCCGCGGTGGACTTCGTCGACGAGCGCGAGGGGCTTTTGATGGGCGGCGCTTACGCCGTCCCCCGCATGCTCCAGAAGCGCGGGCTCGCGCTGGGGGACTTCGACTTCTACGAGATTCACGAGGCCTTCGCCTCCGTGGTGCTCTGCACGCTGGCTGCCTGGGAGTCGGACGCCTTCTGTCGCGAGCGACTCGGGCTTCCGGGGGCCTTGGGGGCCATCGAGCGTGACCGGCTCAACGTGAAGGGCAGTTCCATCGCGGCCGGACATCCCTTCGCCGCCACGGGCGGTCGCATCGTGGGTACGCTGGCCAAGGCATTGTCCGAGGCGGGCTCCGGCAAGAAGGGCCTCATCTCCATCTGCGCGGCGGGCGGTCAGGCCGTCACCGCCATCCTCGAAACCTAGGGAGCGACGACCTCATGGCCGACAAGCTGATGACGCTGGCGAACAACCCCGTGACGGGAGGGCTCGTGAGGGCGCTGGGGCTGCCGACCCCGCCTCCGCTGGCACGGGCCAAGGAAGGCTGGGTAGCGCAGCCCTTCGTGGACCGTGTGGTGTTGCTGGGTGCGGCGCCCGGTGGCTTCGCGACGGAGGCTGCCCGGAGCGCGCTCTCGGGCGGGGGCGCGCGCGTTCTGGACGTGTTGCCGGAGCAGGAGGGCCGAGGTGTGGATGTGGCGCTCTTCGACGCCACGGGGCTCTCCACCCCGGCTGACTTGCGCTCCCTCTACGACTTCTTCCACGCGACGGTGCCACGACTGGCGCGCAACTCGCGTGTGCTGGTGCTCGTGGGGCTTCCCGAGGAGGCCCCGGGGCCCGCGGCGGCCGCCGTGGCGCGTGGTGCCGAGGGATTTGTGCGCAGCCTGGGCAAGGAAGTGGGACGGCGCGGTGCCACGGCCAACCTCGCTTACGTCGCGCGGGGTGCCGAAGACCGGCTCGCTGGGCCCGTGCGCTTCTTCTGCGGCGTGCAGGCCACCTATGTCTCCGGACAGGCGGCCCGAGTGACGTCCTCCGTGCGCCCCGTGGTTTCGGCGCCCATGATGGCCGCGCTGAAAGGGAAGGTGGCGTTGGTCACCGGGGCCGCGCGAGGCATCGGCGCGGCCACGGCCGAGCGCCTCGCGCAGGAGGGGGCTCGTGTGGTGCTCCTGGATGTGCCCGCGCTCCAGGATGCCCTGGATGCCACAGCCGCCCGTGTGGGCGGAGAGGCCCTGGCGCTCGACATCACGGCCCCCGATGCGCCCGCACGCCTCGTGGCGGAGCTGCAAGGGCGCCACGGCGGCGTGGACGTGGTCGTGCACAACGCGGGAATCACCCGTGACCGCACGATCGCCAAGATGACGCCCGAGGCGTGGGACCAGGTGCTGTCCGTCAACCTCGCCGCCATCATCGCCGCCGACGAAGCGCTGCTCGCCTCCGGTGCGCTGCGGGATGAAGGGCGCCTTGTGTACCTCTCCTCCATCAGTGGCGTGTCGGGCAACTTCGGGCAGACGAACTACGCGGCGACGAAGGCGGCTCTCATCGGCTACGTGGCGGCGCTCGCGCCGACGCTCGCGCCACGTGGCATCTGCGCCAACGCGGTGGCTCCGGGCTTCATCGAGACGGCCATGGTGGCGAAGATGCCTCTCATGACGCGCGAGGTGGGCCGCCGGCTCAACTCCCTGTCACAGGGCGGCCAGCCGCGCGACGTGGCGGAACTCATCGCCTTCTTCGCCAGTCCCGGGGCATACGGGGTGACGGGCAACACCTTGCGTGTCTGTGGGCAGGGCCTCGTCGGCGCCTGAGTGACTCGGGCGCGCTTCTCGCCGGGCGCGCCGGTCATGGAGGGCGAACACCTGGGGCGACACGTCGCTCCAGATGCCTCCCTGGTCTGATGAGCGCCCGACGACGCAAGTCACTTCGCCATCGGTATGTCTCGCTCGTGTTGCCTTGCTCTGAATGCAAGACGGACACGGAAGGGGCGCCACCCGTCGCGCGGTCTTGCCCCGGGGTTTGCTCTGTTCATTCCCGATGTGACGAGCCCAGTCCGTGGGCCACCTTCCGGAACGCATCGCGCGCTTCCGGCGTGAAGGTCGCGCCCACGAACACATGGAATGCGCCGGGGTACTCGTACAGCCGGATGCTTCCGCCCACGGCCTCCACTTTCCCGCGGAGCTCGCGGGCGTCCAGGATGAACAAGTCATCGGTGCCCTGGAACACGTCGATGGGCGGCAATCCGCGCAGGTCGCCGTGAATCGGGCTGAGGGTGGGAATCGAGAGGTCATCGCCCCCCGCCCACCACTGCCCCGCCTCCAGCAGGCGCGCGGTGCTCAGCATGACGTCGCGTGGCTCGATGGCGGGGATGCCCGGGTTCGTCATGGCGAGATCCAACCAGGGCGAGAACAGGATGAGTCGTCCCGGGAGTGGCAGGCCGAGGTCTCGGAAATGAAACGTCTGCCCGAGTGCCAGTCCACCGCCCGCGGAGTCCCCGCACAGTGCCACCTGTGTCGCGGGGGTCGTGGCGAGGACCTGCCGATACACCTCGGTGAGAAAGGGATAGGCGTCGCGATGCGTGAATTCGGGCGCCAGCGGATAGATGGGGACGGTGACGCTCGCACCGGTGTGACGGATGAGTGACTCGATGATGCGCCAGTGCGGGAGGATGAACTCGTTCACATACGCGCCGCCGTGCGCGTAGATGAGGTGCCATCCGCTGGCACGCTGGCGTGGCGTCAAATTGAACACCGCGCGTCCGGCGACCTTTCGTTCCTCCACTTTCGTGAGTGCGTGCAGTGCGCGCGGTAGCGCAGGAATGGTGGGATACGTGCGCGTCTTCGCGGTCCGCCGGAAGGCCTCGGGGTCCGAGCGGTACTTCTTTCGGAGGCCCAACCAGAACTTCGCGGCGCTCATCCTGAGACTGCTCATGCGACTCCTGAATCCCAGGATGGAATCGCCGAGCTTCGCGTCGTCACGTTCCATCCTCGGATGCGGAGAGTCTACGTCAAGATCGACGGACTCCGCGCAACTGACGGGAGGCCCAGCACATCTCTGGCCCTCAGTGATGAGGTGACGAAGACGGCGAGGACGCCGTGAGTCCGCACGCCCGGTTGGCGGGAACGGCCACGTCGAGCTTCTTCGGCTTGGGCAGGTCGAGGTGCTCCATGATGCGGATGAACTCCTCCCTGCTTTTCCCCGCCACGCGGGGGTTGTGCCGCTTCTCCTCGGCGATGCTCGTCACCGTGCGGCCCTTGTAGTCGTGGGCGGGGTAGACGAGCGTCGTGTCCGGGAGCCCGAAGAGGACCCGCGTGACGCTGTCGTAGAGCTGGCTTGCGTCCCCGTTCTGGAAGTCGGTGCGCCCGTTGCCGCGCACCAGCAGGGCATCCCCGGTGAAGACACGGTCCCCCAGGAAGTAGCTGACACTGTCGTCCGTGTGGCCCGGTGTCGCGAGCACCTGGAAGTCGAGCGCGCCTATCCGCAGGTGGTCCCCGTGGCGGACCTGGACGTCCGCGCAGGCGGCGCCTCCCACGCCACCCACCACCGTGCACCGCGTTCGCGTCCTCAAGACGCCAGAAGCCGTGACGTGGTCGGCATGCACGTGGGTGTCGAAGACGTGCGTCAGCGTGAGGTCCAGCTCTCGCACCAACTGGAGATCCCGGTCGACCTGCTCCATCACCGCGTCGATGAGGACCGCCTGACCCGTCGACTCATCTCCGAGGAGATAGGTGTAGGTCGAGGACTCGGAATCGAAGAGCTGGCGGAAGATCATGTCGAAGCCTCGTGTCCCTGTGGCTCGAGGGGAACGGACTCAATCCCCTCAGCCTCAGAGTGCGACTCGCGGGGGCAGGACAGGACACTCGAGGGACAAGGGGCCCCGCTCCCTGCTCACGGGGGGCTTGCCGCCGGTGTCCCCGCATGCAAGCTCACCCTGTCTTCCATCGAAGGTGCGCTGGCGCACCTGCCTGCCCCCGGAGCCTCACCATGAAGCCCACTCTCGTCATCGCGACCGTGCTCGCGAGCCTTCTCCTCGGTGCTTGTGCCAGCCAGCAGCGGCCGGTCCGGGACGAGGCCCACCGCTGGGTCGACGCGGGCGCCACCCTGGTGGATGTCCGCACCCCGGAGGAGTTCGCCGCCGGTCATCTGCCCGGTGCGGTGAACATCCCTGTGGACGACCTGTCCCAGCGACTCCAGGAGCTCGGCCCGCCCGAGAATCCCCTGGTCATCTACTGCCGCAGCGGTGGACGCAGCGCTCGCGCCGAGAAGCTGCTGAAGGAGCAGGGCTTCCAGCAGGTCCTCAACCTCGGCCCCATGTCGACGTGGGAGTGACCGGGCTTCACAGGCTCCGGCGCAGCGGCCCCGGAACCTCCTTCGTGCGGTCGCGGATGACGCGGTTCTTCGCGTCCACGAACACCACGGTGGGCGTCCACCTCGCCACCTCGGCCTCCTCCACTTCCGCGAAGGTGGCCAGGATGACCAGGTCTCCTGGCTGATTCAGGTGCGCGGCCGCGCCGTTGATGCAGATGACACCGCTGCCGCGCGCTCCACTCAACGTATAGGTCTCCAGCCGTGTGCCGCGCGTCACGTTCCACACGGCGACCTTCTCGTAGGGGACGATGTCCGCGGCCTCCAGCAACGCCGCGTCGATGGTGACCGAGCCCTCATAGTCGAGGTCGGCCTGAGTGACGGTGGCGCGATGAATCTTGGACTTGAACAGGATGCGTCGCATGGGAGCCCCGCGAACTCATGGAGTGGTGTGTTGAAAGCCGCTCACGCCGGAGAGGGACGCCAGCGCCCTCGCCGTGTGCATGTAGTCTTCTTCCTGGGCCGGTAACTCCAGGACCAGGTGGTCGATGCCCTGCTCGAGCAGGTGTCGCAGCATGCCGAGGATTCGCTCCCTGCCTCCGACGAGCAGGGGGCAGTCCGCCTGGAAGCGACTGAAGGGCTCGAGCCAGTAGCCCTCGACGCCCTTCACCTTGTCGTCCGCCAGGCGCAGCATCCGCCCCTTCCAGACGGCATCCGTGTTCTGCGCGGAGAAGCGCTGCATGCGCTCTCCCCGTGCATCGGCTGGATAGAGCTCCCGGGCCGCGCGCCAGGCGTCCTCGTCCGTGTCACGGCAAATCAGGCCGAGATGAACGCCCCGAAAGCCGGTGGGCAACACAGCCAGATTGGGTTGGAGCATTCCCAGCCCACACGCCCGCAGTCGGCTGGCCGTCTCGCTGGCCCCGGTGGACTGCCCCGCCACGAAGAGGCCGGGACGCAGATGGGGAGGCAAGGGTGGACGGAGCAGCAGGTTGGCGACCCCGTAGAAGTCACCGCCAAAGGAATACGGCGTCGTCCCGGAGCAGAGCCCGACGACGACCTCCGCGAACTCGCGGACCCGCTGATATCGCTCGTCGTGGCTCAATTCCTCATCGAGCGCCTCGAGGTCCCTGAGTGACGTCCCCGCGACCAGGTTGAGATAACACCGTCGATGGTAGAGCGTCGCGATGGCCGAGATGAACCGCGCCACGGTGAAGGGGTGCATGTAGATGGGATTGACCGCCACCAGGGGGCTCAGCTTCGGATGCGCGCGGACCAGCTCCTGCGCGAGGAACCAGGGCTCCACCGTCACGTCGTTGCCCGTATAGATGAGCGTGCCGGTGAAGCCCGCATGCTCCGTGAGCTCGAAGGTGCGCTTCGCCTGTCCATGGAAGGCTCCGAGCTCCGCGCTGCGAGGGCAGGTCGTGAAGACTTTGATCGGCATCGAAATTCCTATCCGATGGATGGCGTTGTGGCACTGTGTCCGACTGCGAATGACACGGTCAACGAGGGGACGGATGAAGAAGGCGGACACGCAACGCAAGGTCGTCCGTCTGGGATTCGTGGCGGACCAGGTTCATGACTTGATGGGAGAGCGACCCAGACGTCTGGAGACGTTGCAGCAAGGACTGCGGGCCCGGGTGCTTCGCTGTCATCTGCGCGGAGGCCGGAGTGTCATCGTCAAGGCGTCCACGGAAGTGACGCGGACGGGGCGCCGGGAATGGGAGGCGTTGCGCTTCCTGTCCGCCCGCGCGCCGTCCCTCGCGCCCCGCCTGCTCGGGCGCTCGAAAGACAGACGTCTGGTCATCATGGAGGACCTGAAGGGGGAGACGTTGGCGCGTCTGCTCGAAAGGGAGAGCGAGTCGGGAGCGCGCAAGCCGCTCGTGAGCATCGCGGAGCGTCTGGGGCATTTCCATGGCCAGCAGGTGACGCGACTCGATGCGCTCCCGCGCTCGCTCCGGGGCGAATACCTTCAGCAGGCGAAGGACTGTGTGTCCCTGCAGGGACGGGTGCTGGGCCTGCTGGAGCGCGCCGGGGTGAAGCCCTCGCCGGGGTTCGATGGGGCCTGGCAGGAACTGGTGGAGCGCATGGGCTCTCCGGGGGCCTTCCTGACGGTGACACACGGCGACCTCGCTCCCTCGAATGTCCTGCTCACCCCGGCGGGCCCACGTCTGCTGGACTTCGAGTACACCGGCGCCCGCAGCGCGCTCTACGACGTGATGTTCTGGGAGTTCGTGGTGCCTTTTCCCCGCACCCTGGCCCGCGCGATGACCCGGGCCTACCGGACCGCCCTGGGGGCAGTCCTGCCCGAAGCCCGCGACGAGGCCCGCTTCCGCCAGGAGTTGGCGACGCTGAAGACCCATCGCTTCTACTGGTGGCTGACGTTTCGCCTGGCGGAAGCGCTGGCGGGCGCGGATGCCCACTGGGTCCCCGGGTGGCGCCTTCGGCCCGCCTATCTGTTCTATCTTCAGAATTTCCTCACCACCTCTCGGAGCCTCGGTGTGGAGGGGCCCCTGACACGGACCGCTCGGGCGCTGGCGACCCGGTTGCGTGAACAATGGGTGGACCGCGCGGGTTACCCAGACCACTTCCTGCCTGCCCCCTCGCTCCAGGGCCGGCGAGGCTGACCTCGCGTCAGTTCGTCCTTCCCTTGATGGGCACCGACACGGAGAAGGTCGGCCCATCAATCACGACGCAGTGGAACCACCCCACGGGATTGAGCAGGACTTCTCCCGGAGCCAGCTCCACCTCCAGCCGCCGGGCCCGCTTGAACTTCGTATGGACTTCCAGCCGGGGCTTCAGCGGCTCCACCCAGCAGTTCTGGAAGGAATTGTAAGCTGTCACTGGATAGAGATTGTCGCGCTCCAGAGGTGAGTACATGAGCACCCGCTTGCGCCCGAGCAATTGGATGAGCAGCCCATTGACGGGGTCCCTGTGGAGGCCGGTGACGGCCTGACTGCTGTCGGAGGCCCCCGCCCAGAGCTGAGGGGCGCCGAGCGGCAGCGCGCCGTTCTGGGCGAAGGCCAGACGGAAGGCGCCGAGGAACGCGGGCGGCAGCATGCACCCCTCGCTGTACGTGGGGCCGCCTGCCTGGCGTGCGAGCACGTGGCCCATGAACTCTGAGAGGGGCAGGGCCCGGCCCAGGGACTGGGGCTCGATATGGATGCCGCTGACCTGCTGGGCCAGGGCCTCCCAGCTGCCAGGAAGACAGTGGTCCAGCAGTCCCGTGGCGACCAGCGGGCGGCTGGCGTCCACGGCGGCCCGTATCACTGCCACCGAGGGACGATGCACACGCTCGATGGAGGTCACGGCCGGGTGACGGCCCGCGCGTTGCTCGGCGGCTTCATAGACAGCCTTCACCTCGGGGGAAGGACGCAGCAATGCCTGTCCCATCCGCGTGACAAGCAAGGGGTTTCCCTCATAACGAATACCACCGTGGATGCGGCGATCTCTCAGGTCGATGGACCGGGCTTCCTTGATCAACAGGTTGGCAATCTCATCCGGAACCCAGACAGTGGCATCCGCGGGCCGAGGTGAGTCCTCCCGCACCTCGATGCCATGCGGTCCCAGATGCAGTTGCAGTCGATGCCCCGACGCCTCATCCCCGATGATGATCTGACACACCTCCCCGTTGCCCGGGTAACCGGTCAGTCCCCAGGACAGCTCCCGGGCGAGGTCTCTGCTCAGTTGCTCGGCGGGACGTGGCTCTGCGGTCATCATGGTGCGCTCCCTGCGCTGCACTCCATAACGATAACGCTGACGACGGTGGCGCGGGTTCCGGGGAAATAGAGACGTCTTCGCGTATACCTTGGAATTTTAGAAAAACAAGAGCAGTCATCTACTGGCAGTGAGGGGGTTGTGATATGTGCACGGCCGCCAGATGTTGGAAGCCGTTGGCGTGGCGTCGGGGTGGGAACGTCTGTTCATACGTACTTCCCCGGGGTGAGTGGTGTCTGTCTTCAAGCGGCGGGAAACACTTATGGACAGTGTCACCGTAAAAAGCCGTCTCGATGCACTCAGCACCGAAAAACGTGAACTCTTCCAGCGGAGGTTGAGAGAGCACCACCGACGGCTCGCCGGAACCCCCGAGGCCCCTCCTGTCGAGGAGCCCGCCAGGCTCGCCGCGCGTGTGGACGTGACTCGCTCGTTGCAGTTCAGCCTGTTCTTCTTCTCGAGCAGCGCGGCGTCGGATGACCCCCGGAAGTACGAGTTGCTGTTGCGTTGCGTGGAGCTGGCCGAGGCGGAGGGCCTGCACGCCATCTGGACGCCCGAGCGGCACTTCGTCGACTTCGGCTCTTTATTCCCCAATCCCGCGGTGCTCGGGGCGGCGCTGGCGGCGCGGACGTCTCGGATTGGGATTCGCGCCGGGAGCGTGGCGGTGCCACTGCATGACCCGCTGCGAGTCGTGGAGGAGTGGAGCGTCGTCGACAATCTGTCTGGAGGTCGGGTCGGCATCTCCCTGGCATCAGGCTGGCACCCGGATGACTTCGTCCTGGCCCCGGACGCCTTCGCGGAGCGGCATCGCCATACGGCGGAGGCCGTCGCGCTGCTGCGCTCCGCGTGGCGAGGCGAGCCGGTGCGACGCGCCAACGGCCTTCAGCAGATGGTGGAGGTGACGCCGCGCCCCCGGCCGCTCCAGCGGGAGCTGCCCCTGTGGCTGACCGTCGTGCGGTCGGGCGGCTTCGCGCATGCGTCACGGCTGGGGCTCAACGTCCTCACGGGCTTGATGGACCTGGACGTCGAGGAGCTGGGGCGGTGCGTCTCCGAGTACCGCCGTGACTTCAGCGGAGAGGGGCCGCCCCGCGTCACCCTCACGGTCCACACCCACGTGCGGCCCGAGCCGGGGAGGGCGCGAGCGGCGGCCCATGGCCCCCTGCGGTCCTACCTCCGCTCGTTCATCCATACGAGCCGCAACTCCCTGATGGCCCAGCCCGAGGCCCGCGCGGCGGTCGAGGGGCTCACGGCGCTAGACGAGGAGGCAATCATGTCTCGCATCACCGACCGCTATCTGGAGTCCCGGTCATTGATTGGCACTCCCGAGGAGTGCGCGGGCTTCGTGGACCGCCTCTCCCTGGCGGGGGTGGACGAAGTCGCATGTCTCGTCGACTTCGGCATGCCGGGCGACGAGGTCTTCGAGGGGCTCACGCACCTGTTGCGCGTGCGTGACGAGGCGGAGCGCCGACGGGAGGCCTCACCGTGAGCCGCGCCCTGCTCATCGTTCCCCACTTCTGGGACCCCATCTGCGTGCCGCTGGGCGTGAGCGCGCTCAAGGCCTACGCGGAGCGCTTTGGCCACGAAGTCTCGCTGTTCGACTTCAACACCGTCCCGGAGGTCTTCTCCGTCCAGCGGGCCTACTTCGACGAGCTGGAGCGCCAGTTCCCGGAGTGGCGTCGCTGGAACGCGGAGCGCAACGCCACGGACCTGCTGGCGATGCACCAGATTGTCTACCTCTACGGGCGCGCGCGCCCCGACTACCGGGAGCTGGTGGCGGAGGTGCTGAACGTCACCGCGGCGCCACTGGACACGGTGGTCCCCCGGCTGAAGACGGCGCCGTTCGACGCCCTCTTCGCGAAGCTGTACGCCAGGGTCGGCTCCATCTTCCAGAACCTGGTGGAGACCACGCGCCCGGAGGTCATCGGCTGCTCGCTCTTCAACTCCACGTGGGCGGCGACGCTGTTCCTGCTGCGCCGGGCGAAGGCGCTCATGAAGGGAGGGCGGACCGTCGTGGGGGGCCCCGGGCCCATCATGGGCATCGCGTCGAGCGCGGCGGAGGTCGCCGCGTTCCATTCCGCGCACGACTTCATCGACTACTACGTCATTGGCGAAGGCGAGAAGCACTTCGTCTCCATCCTGGACCAGCCGGACCTGCCGCCCGGCATCCTCGGAGGAGAGGTGGCGCGTCTGCGCGCGGGAGGGCCACGGCAGGACTTCCAACTCGCGGAGCTGCCGGACCCGGACTACGGACACCTGGAGGTGTCGCGCTATCTCCAGCTCTCCGCGGCGTCGTCGCGCGGCTGCCCGTTCGAGTGCTCCTTCTGCGCGGAGACCGTCTTCTGGAAGGGCTACCGCAAGCTGCCGACGGACAGGCTCGCGGACCAGATGGTCATGCTCTCGCAGCGGTACCGGAAGGACTCCTTCTACCTCTGTGACTCGCTGTCGAACCCCATCCTGGATGGGTTGTCCCAGGCGCTCATCCAGCGCGGCGCGAAGCTCCATTTCGACTGCTACGTGCGCGCGGACCGCACCTGCCTGGACGCGGAGAAGGCGGCCCGCTGGCGCGACGCGGGGCTGTTCCGTGCGCGGCTGGGATTGGAGTCCGCCAGCCAGCGCATCCTCGATGAGATGGTGAAGAAGACCGACCCGCCGACGATGGCTCGCGCGCTCAAGGCGCTGAGCGATGCGGGCGTGCGCACCAGCACACTGTGGATTGCCGGCTACCCCGGGGAGACGCTCTCCGAGTTCAACGACACGCTGACGTTCCTCCGGGAGAACCGGACGAACATCTACGACGCCGACGCGTGGCTCTTCCAGTACCACCCCAAGGGCCTGGCGGGTTCGTCGACCCGGCTCAAGGACTCCGGCGCGTCCAGGCCCCGGTTCGGCTCCGAGCTCAGCAAGCTGACGCGGGTGGAGGCCTCCATGGTCGATGACGGGCTGTCCCCCGGGGACCGGCTCGAACGCCTGGAGCGCTTCGTGGCGACCATGCAGGAGCTGGAGATTCCCAACCCCTACTCACTCACGCAGTGGCGCTCGGCCGATGCCCGCTGGGAGGCCCTCGGTCACGAGGCCCGGTGGAGCGTGCTCGGTGGCGGCGTGGAGGCGACCCGATGAACGACACCCCGCGCAATGCGAGTGGCTGGCCTCCGGAGCCTGGAGTCATCGACCCGTGCGAGCTGCTGGCCCGGCGCGCCGTGGAGCGTCCGGGCGAGGTCGCCTACGTGTTCATGGGCACGGACGGCGCCGAGCAGCACTGCACCTGGACGGAGCTGGACTTGCGCGCCCGGCCCATCGCGGCCCGGCTCATCGCGGCGGGTGCGCAGCGGGCCCTGCTCATCGATGAGCCGCGCATCGAGCTGCTCGTCGCCCTGGTGGCCTGCATGCAGGCCGGCGTCGCCGCGATTCCCGTTCCGCCTCCGCGTGGCCGTCGCGCGCGCGAACGCCTGGCCGTGGTGTTGATGGATGCCCTGCCGGAGGCCGTGCTCGGTGTGTCCACGATGCGGCAGGCGGACCCCGAGGGCGTGAAGCTGCTGCCCCCGTGGATCGACACCGACACGGTGGCGGAGGCGTTGCCCGCGGAGGCGTATCGCAGGCCGTTCGACCCGGACCGCATCGCCCTGGTCCAGTACACCAGCGGGTCGACCTCTGAACCGCGCGGAGTGCTCATCGACTACCGCAACCTGAGCGCCCAGGAGCGGGCCATCCGCGAGGCGTTCGGCCACCGTCCCGACTCGCGCGTCGTCACGTGGTTGCCGCCCTACCACGACATGGGGCTCATTGGCGGCCTGCTCCAGCCGCTCTACGCGGGCCTGCCGTGTCTCTGGTTCTCTCCGCCCGTGTTCCTGGCGGACCCCGTGCTGTGGCTGCGCGCCATCAGTCGCTTCCGCGGTACGACGAGCGGAGGTCCCGACTTCGCCTACGAACTCTGCGTCCGGCGCATCCAGGACGAGCAGCTCCAGGGCGTGGACCTGTCGAGCTGGGAGGTGGCCTTCAACGGCAGTGAGCCCGTGCGTGCGGAGACGTTGGACCGGTTCGCCCAGCGCTTCGCCCGCCATGGCTTCCGGCGTGAGGCGTTCCTGCCGTGCTACGGGCTCGCCGAGGCCACGCTGATGGTGTCGGGCAAGCCGCCCGCGCTGGCGCCGACCTCGCTGCGCCTGGAGCGCGACACGCTGGAGGAGGGCCGTGCCGTCCGCTCGAGCGAGAGCGATGGACGACAGGTCACGCTGACGGGCTGTGGTCGACCCGTGCCCGGCATGGAGGTGAAGGTCGTTGACCCGGAACACCGACGGCCGTGCTCCCAGGGCGTCGTGGGAGAGGTCTGGGTCTCGGGCCCCTCCGTCGTCCGGGGCTACCTGGGCCATGAGGACGCGGAGGAGCTGTCCGCGCGTCTGCCAGGGGATGACCGACGCTATCTGCGCACCGGTGACCTGGGCTTCCACGACGAGCAGGGCGAGCTGTTCATCGTGGGGCGCCTCAAGGACCTCATCATCGTCCGGGGACAGAACCACCACCCGGAGGACCTGGAGCGCACGGTACAGACTGCGTTTCCGCCGCTGCGTCCCGCGTGTGGCGCGGCCTTCAGTGTCGAGAGCGAAGGAGAAGAGGCGGTCATCCTCGTTCATGAGATCGACCCCGTGGCGCTGGAAGAGGATGGGGGCGCGGGCCTGCTGGAGCGCATCGTCGAGCGCACGGGACAGGACCATGGCGTCCGGTTGCGAGAGGTGGTCTTCGTCAAGCCGGGCTCCCTGCCGCGCACCACCAGCGGGAAGATTCGTCGCCGCGAGGTCCGCCGGCGCTTCCTGGAGGGCGCGCTCACGCGGTTGAGCACCGCGCCGGTGGTGGCACCGGCGCCTGTGGAACTCGTCGATGCAGAGGTCCGCCGCATCCTCGACTGCTTCGCCTCGGTGCTTCCGGGGAAGGGGCGCGGGGCGCGGGCTGACTCGGACTTCTTCAGCCTGGGCGGTGACTCGCTCTCCGCGCACGAGCTGCTGGCGCGGGTGCGGCAGGAGACGGGGGTGCGGCTCGACGTCGCGGACCTTTTCACTGCGTCCACGCCGCGCCAGCTCGCCGCGAAGTTGGAGGAGCGTCGGCGGTTGGAGATGACTCCGGGTGAGCGGCTGGAGCCCGGTGCCTTGTCTCCGGCGCAGCAGCGCATCTGGTTCGCGGAGCAGCTGCGGCCGGGACATGCCTTCTACCATGTGGGCTTGCGCCTGGAGCTTGGCGCCGACGTGACGGTGCCACGGCTCGAACAGGCCCTGGCTCGGCTCGCGGCGCGTCAGCCCGCGCTGCGCGCGTCCATCGAAGTGGTGGACGGTGCTCCCCGACAGCGAGTGGCGGCGAGGGGGACGGTGCCGCTCTCCACTCTGAAGTGTCAGGGCGAGGATGAACTCGATGCCATCGCGAGGGAGGAGGTCTCGACGCCGTTCGACCTCGCGGGGCCGCTGGCGCGTGCGCTCCTCGTCTTCAGTGGGGCTCCCTTGGCGGGCTCCGTTGGGACGCGACAGACGTTGATCCTCACCATCCATCACATCGTCTGTGATGGCTGGGGAGGCCGACAGGCGGTGACCGGACTCCTCGAGGAGTTGGGGGCCTCCGTCAGTGAGGTCCGGCCTCGGGCCGAGCTGGACTCCGCGTACCTGACCGCGTGCGCGGAGGCTGCCACTCGCGCAGCGCGCTCGGGAGCATCGGGAGCCTCGTGGTGGCGCGGGGTCCTCGGTGGCGCTCCGGAGGCGATGCCGCTGCCCATCGACCGGGAGCGACCGGCGGCGATGCGGGGCAGGGGGGCGCGATGCGGCACGGTGCTGGACCGCTCCACCTGGGCGCGCGTGGTGTCGGCGGCCGAGCAGGCCCGCGTCACGCCCTTCATCGTGCTCGCGTCCGCGCTCGCGGCGGTGCTGCGGACCGTCTCGGGCCGGAGCGACGTGGTGTTCGGCACCGTCATCGCGCAGCCTCCGGGTGGCGAGGCGGCCCGACTCATGGGCTGTCACCTCAACTTCCTGCCCCTGCGCGTGGCCCTGCCGGAGGGGCTCGCGTTGCGTGAGTTGGTGGAGCGCGTGAAGGGCGTCTTCTCCGGAGCGCTGGCCCACTCGGAGTTCCCCTTCGAGGAGATGGTCCGCGCCGTCAACCCTCGCAGGGACTTGCGTGGCAACCCGCTCTACAACGTCGGGCTCTGGTACCACGACCTGCTGTCGGCGCTTCCCGACGCGGTGCGCGCCCAGGCCTCCGTGGTGGACACGCAGACCGCGGAGTTGGATCTGCGGCTCATCGCCACGCCCGGCGCGGACGGTGTGCTCGACCTGTCACTGGAATACGCCAGCGAGCTGTTCCGGGAGTCGACGGCCCGGCGGCTGCTCGACGGCTATGTCCGTGCGCTCGGTGCCGTGCTCTCGACGCCGGAGCAGGCCGTTCAGGAGCTGGACCGGGAGCTGTCCGCCGTCGTTCCCAGGGCGGTGGCCCGGCGCATCGCCATCGCCGCCAACTTCACCATCGAGCCCGTGGCGGAGTCGCTCGAACACTGGGCGGCGCGGCTCGCGTTCCCGCTCTCCGTCGAGTTCGGGGCCTATGACCAGATTGAACAGCAGTTGCTCGACGCCGACAGTCCCCTCATCGCCGGCTCGGGGACCCTGGGTGTCATCGTGGTGGATGCCGACGCCTGGGTGACGGCGGACGGCCAGTTCGGCCGGGTCTCCGCGTTCGCCTCCGTGGTGGAGGGGTTGGACCTGAGCGGCGCGGACCTGCTCGTCGCCGTCTGCCCGGCTCCGGACAACTCCACGCCAGCACGGGCCGCCGGGATTGCTCGCGCGCGGGAGGTCCTGATCGGGTTGTCCCAGGTGAACCGCGCCGTCGCGGTGCTCGACCTGTCGTCGCTGGGCCAGCACTACGGTGTCACGCGAGAGCGTGAGCCCTATCTGGACGAACTGGGCCGCGTGCCGTTCATCGAAGATTGGTTCGCCGCGCTGGGCACCGTCCTGTTCCGACAGGTTCGCGGCCGTGCGCGTCCGCCTAGGAAGGTGCTCGTCCTGGATTGCGACCACACCCTCTGGGATGGCGAGTGCGGAGGCGAAGGAGGACTTCGCGTCCCTCCGCACAAGCAGGCCCTGCAGCGCACCGCGCGTCGGCTGGCCTCCGAGGGCACCGTGGTGTGTCTGTGCAGCAAGAACATCGACGCGGACGTGGTGGCCGCCTTCTCCCACGCCGACATGGTGCTCACGCCGCGCGACGTCACCGCCCGTCGCGTGAACTGGCGACCCAAGTCCGAGAATCTCCAGAGCCTGTCCGAGGAACTCGACCTGGGCCTGGACGCGTTCGTCATGGTGGACGACGACCCGGCGGTCTGCGCGGAGATCTCCGCCGCGTGTCCCGAGGTCACCGTGGTGCAGCTCCCATCGGACGAGGCGGCTCAGGCCGTGGTGCTGGAGCACCTCTGGGAGCTGGACCGGCCCGCTGTCACCGCCGAGGACCGGGTGCGCGGTGAGCGCTATCGGGAAGAGGCCCACCGCCGCGAGCTTCGTCAGCGCGCGCCCAGCCTGTCCGCGTTCCTGGCGGAGCTCTCCGTTCGTGTGAACTTCCGCCCGGCGGAGGAGGCCGATGTCGCGCGCGTCGCCCAGCTCTTCGCTCGCACCAACCAGTTCAACCTGTCCGCGACCCGGTACGACGAGTCCCAGGTCGCCGCGTTCGTCCGCGACGGCGCACCCGAGTGCTGGGTCGTCGAGGTGGAGGACCGCTTCGGCGCCTACGGCTTGACGGGCGCGCTCGTCACCGCGCAGGGGGCGAACGCGCTGGAGGTCCAGGCCATGGCGCTGAGCTGCCGTGTCCTGGGGCGCGGCGTGGAGGGGAAGCTCCTCGCGGAGCTCCAGTCCCTGGCGCGGCGTCGGAGCCTTGGCGCGCTGCGCTTCAACTACCAGCGGACGGTGCGCAACGAGCCGGCGATGGCCTTCCTGGCGGGCCTGGGCGGTGTGCTCGACGGGGACGCGGGTACCCGGGAGGTGCCGCTGGATGCGGTCCTCTCCGATGCTCCCCAGGCGCCCCACGCCGCCCCACCGCGAGCGACTGTCGACGACCGGGGCAGTGGCTTCGCGGGCATTCCCGTCCCCGTGGCCGAGCGGAGCACCTCGGCGGCCATCCTCCAGGCGATGCGACAGACGTCCACCGCCCGGCCCGATTCGGCGGGCGCGTACGTGACGCCGGACGGGTCGGTGGAAGAGCGCATCGCGGAGATCTTCCGCATCGTCCTGCGAGTCGACCGCGTGGGCGCCCATGACAACTTCTTCGCGCTGGGTGGCCACTCGCTGCTGGCGCTCAAGGTGCTCTGGCACATGCATCGGGACTTCGGAATCGATGTCGCGTTGAACCGGCTCCACGATGCGCCCACGGTGGCCGGGCTGGCTGACGCCGTCGTGGAGACGCTCATCAAGCTCGACGCGGATGGAGTCCTTGGCGACGCCGTACGGCAGCAGGGAGACGCCCGCCCATGAACGACCTCAACCAGCGTCTTCGCGGGCTGTCGCCCGAGCGTATCGCCGAGCTGGCCCGCACCCTGCGCAAGGCGGAGGCCACGCCCACGCGCCCGCCCGTCCTCTCTGGCGCCCAGCGTCGCATCTGGTTCGTGGACCGCGCCCTGGGGCGCACGAGCACGTTCAACAACGCCGCCGCCCTGCGGGTCCGAGGTCCGCTCAACCTGACGGCCCTCCAGCGCGCGCTCGACATCGTCGTCCAGCGCTACGCCATCCTTCGCACCGCCTACGAGGAGCAGGAGGGCACCTGTGTTCCGAAGGTGGTCGACGCCCCCGTGGTGCTGGAAGTGCACGACCTGGGGGCGCTGCCTGCTGGTGAGCGGGAGGCGGCGGCCGACGAACTCGCGCGGGGGGCCGCTCGGCTCCCGTTCGACCTGAGCCGGGGGCAGGTGGTGCGCGCGCTCGCCGTCGTGGTGGCGCCGGAGGAGCACCTGCTGGTGCTCGTCGTGCATCACATCGCCTTCGACGCCTGGTCTCGCGGCATCCTGCTCGACGACCTCACCGCCGCCTATGAGGCCGAGCTCGACGGGAGGCCCGCGAGTCTCTCTCCCGCTGAGGACTACGGGGCCTATGTCGCGCGCGCCCTGGCGGAGCCGTCGCCCGAAAGGCGCGAAGCGCTGGAGCGCTACTGGGCACCCCTCGTGGGAGCACTTCCCGCGTCCCCCCTGGCGCACCTCGCTCGCGCGGGGCGGTCCGGGGATGATCGCGCTGAGACGCTCGTCCTCTCCCTTCCCACAGGACTGCGGCGACAGATCGACGACGTCGCGCGCCGGCATCGGACGACGCCGTTCGTCGTGCTCCTGTCCGCTTTCGAAGTCGTCTTGCACCGGCTGGGGGCGCAGGACGACGTCGCGGTCATCACGTCCTTCGCCGCGCGTGAGCGCGCCGATTCGATGCGCGTCGTCGGCAACCTGGTGGACACGCTGCTGCTGCGGCTCCAGGCCGGAGAGGACGTGTCGATTTCGAAGCTCATCGACCGAGTGGGCGAGGTGACCCAGGGCTCGCTCGCGCACAGGGACCTCTCTTTCGACCGCGTCGTCGCGCTGGCGGGAGAGCGCCCGGATGTGAGGACGCATCCGCTGTCGCAGGTGGCCTTCGTACACGACGGTGCTCCGGTGGGCGCGGCTCGCCTGGGGCGTGCCCGAGTCGACCTGCGCGTCGTCCATCCCGGACAGTCGCCCTTCGACCTCTTCCTGCGGGTCCATCCCCAGGAGTCAGAACTCGCGGTGACCGCGGAGTTCCGCACCGCGGTGCTGGACGCGGCCACGGTCGACGCCATCCTGGGGATGTTCCTGCGGGCCCTCGTCGCCTTGGTCGAGCCGGGAGACCTCACGGTCGGCACCGTGCCGCTGCTCTCCGAGGAGGAGCGTCGCCACCAGTTGACGCGCCTGCGCGGGCCGGAGCAGCCCTTTCCGGAAGAGCCCAACGTCGGCGCACGCTTCACCCGCGTGGCGCGCCAGCATCCGGACGTGGTGGCGCTCCGGGCAGGGGAGCGCTCCTTCACGTACCAGGAACTGCTCGAGCGGGCCTCGCGTCTCGCGCATCACCTGCATGCCTATGGTGCGCGCCCGGGTGTCCGCATCGCGCTCTATCTGACGCGCGACCCCGAGCTCATCGTCGCGATGCTGGCCACGCAGTTGGTGGGCGGGGCCTATGTGTCCTTCGACGTCAACCTGCCCACCGAGCGCATCGCCGCGCTGGTCGAGGACGCGACGCCGGGTCTGGTGGTGACGACGTCGGCCCTGATGGATGGCCTGCCCGTGACGCTGATGTCCCCCATCGTCATGCTCGATGACGAGTCCCGCGCCATCTCCGCTCGCCCCTCCACTCCACCTGACGCGGCGTTCGGTCCCGAGGCGCCTTCGTACCTGGTCTACACGTCCGGCTCGACGGGACGTCCGAAGGCCATCGAGGTCGCCCACGGCGGGTTGCTCAACCTGGCGCAGTGGCAGGCCCGTTACTTCGGCATCCGTCCTGGCAGCGTCGTCTCGCAGTTCTCCGGAGTGAGCTTCGACGCCATCGTCGGTGAGACGGCCATGGCGCTGCTCAATGGCGGGACGCTCGTGATGATTCCGGACGAGCGGCGCACGCCCGAGGCCTTCGCGGACGTGCTCGTCCAGGATGCCGTCGACGTCGCGGTGGTGGTGCCTTCGTTCCTCGCCCGGGTGGACCCGTCGCTCGTGCCCGCGCGACTCGATAGCTGGCTCGTGGTGGTGGGGGAGACGTTCCCTCCCGCGCTGGTCCAGCGATGGATGGGACGCCGCAGGCTGTGCAACGCCTACGGTCCGGCCGAATACACCGTGTACTCCACGGCGCATGACCTGGGAGAGAGCTTCGACGAGACGTCAGGCACGGTTCCCATTGGCTTGCCGCTCGACAACTCCCGGGCCTATGTCCTGGATGCTCGGGGCGAGCCCGTGCCCTGCGGTGTCCGGGGCGAGCTCTACCTGTCCGGCCCCGGCGTCGCGATGGGCTACTTCGGGCGTCCGGACATCACCTCCGAGCGGTTCCTCCCGAATCCGTTCGCGGACGAGCTTCCTCCTCCTGTCGACCTGGACCATCCGGCCGCGGTGCACGCCGTCGAGTCCTTCATCACCTCGCGCCCCGGAACGCCCATCGAAGCGGCGTCTCTGCGGCGTCGCTGCCTGGACCCGGAGGCCTTCGACCCCATGGTGCAGGGGCTCCCCGAGGACATCGTCCAGCGCACGCGCGAACTCGCCGCGGGACTGGCGGACGAAGCGAACCGACATGGCTTCCTCCGTTATCTCGCGGAGGGCTCGCATGACCTGGTCAACGGTCGAGGTCTGGAGGAGCCGGTGCTCGCGCATCTGCTCGGCGTCGCCGGCTTCCAGGGCCTCAAGGGCACGGACCTGGGCTTCGGCGGGGGAGAAGTGCTCGACACCCTGCGGGCGGCGGGTGCGGACGTCACGGGCGTGGACATTGGCCCGTGGCAGGTGCATCGCGCCCGGCTGCGGGGCCACCGGGTCGTCCAGGCGCATGTGGATACGCCCATGGCGCGCTTCTCCGCCGACACGGGCCTGATGCCCGGCTCGCTCGACTTCGCGCTCTCCTCGTTGGTGCTGGACCGCGTGGCACATCCGCGCGAGTTCCTGCGCAACCTCGTGGAGGTGCTGCGCCCGGGCGGACGATTCTCACTCCAGCTCTTGCTGCCGCACCGGGCGTTCGATTCGCCCGATGTGTTTCCGGCGCTCGTGTACACGGACGCGAGCCTTCGCTGTGTGCAAGAGGGCGCACCGGAGGCCCAGCTCCGACAACTGGCGGGGGTGCTGTCCGAGGTCGGTGGCGTCGACCTGCACGTCTACCGGATTCCCTACGCCATCGCGACGAGTGACGGCGTGGAGCGCTTCACGCTCTGGTGCGTGGCGGGGCAGCGGGCGCGCGTCCCGAGCCTCCAGCGTCACGAGCGCATGTACCGCACCGGAGACCTCGTCTCGCTCCGTCCGGACGGAGCGCTCATCTTCCACGGTCGCGTGGATGGCCAGCTCAAGATTCGTGGCGCACGGGTCGAGCCCGCGGAGGTCGAGGCCGCGCTCATTCGCGAGCCCCTGGTCGCCCATGCCGTCGTGGCCGCGCGTCCCGTGGGGCAGGGGGGCGCCGAGGGGCTCGTCGCCTGGTGTGTCCCCACGGAGCGCGAGCTCGTCGTCGATGGGCCGCGCGCCGTCGCGCTGAAGGACGCGCTCCTCGCTCGATGCACGCGTGAGCTGCCGAGCTGGATGGTGCCCACGGCCATCGTGCTCGTGGAGGAGCTGCCTCGGTCCCCGAGCGGGAAGATAGACCGCGCGCGACTGACGGTGCCCGAGCGCATCGACTCCGACCGGACCCCGGAGGCTCCACGCAACGAACGGGAACGTGCGATTGCTCGCGCGTGGTGCGACGTGCTGGGCCAGCGCGAGGTCGGCATCGATGAGTCCATCTTCGAGCTGGGCGGAGACTCCATCCTCATCGTCCGGGTGATTGCCCGTCTGCGCGCGGAGAACATCCGCCTGGAGGTCATCGACTTCTTCGAGAACCCGACCATCCGTCGGCTCGCGGCCAGGGTGGGGGACTTCCAGCAGGTCGCGCCCGCCTCGGGAGCCGCTCCGCTGACGCCCATCCAGCGCTGGCTCCTCGAACAAGGCGGCGGAGGCATTCCGAAATGGGCGACCCAGTCCGTCGTCCTGGCGCTCCAGCCAGGAGTCGACACGGCGCGGCTGGTCCAGGCGCTGAACGCCGTCATCGCCGCGCATGATGTCCTGCACTCCCGCATCGACGTTGGCGCGGGCCTGATTCACGTCCTCCCGCCGGACGCACTCCCCAGGCTCACCGGACTGCCGGTCGCCCCGGGGGCCGACGAAGCGCGCGCCCTGCTGACGCGGGCCTTGGAGCCACTGGAAGGCCGCATGCTGGCGGCGGGGCTCGTGCCTTCTTCCCGCCCGGACGAAGGTGGGGACCTGGTCCTCGTCGTCCACCACCTCGCGGTAGACGCGGTGTCCTGGCCCACGCTCTGCGAGGACCTGCTCGCCGCATATGACGCCCTCACGAAGGGGCACGAGCCCGCGTTGCCGTCCTCGACGCCGTACGTGGAGTGGGCCCGTCAGCTCGTGGCCCGCGCGAAGGACCCGGCGTGGCTCGCCGAGGCGGACCACTGGCGCGAGCAGCTCACGGGCGTAAGCGTGGCACTGCCGCCCTCGCCCGTGGCTGGCAACGCGGTCCTCCAGTTGAGTGAAGCGGAGACCGAGCAGGTGCTTCACGTCGCCCGGCGCGTCGGGGCTTCACCGCTGGCTGTGTTGTATGCGGCCCTGGCCCGACTGCTCTCGGAGGCCACGGGGACCGCTCGGGTCCTCATCGATGTGGAAGGGCACGGCCGTTCTTCGCCCGGACTCGACACATCGCGGACCGTGGGGTGGTTCACCGCGCTGTATCCCGTGGCCGTGCAGGTGGCCCCCCGGCGCGCACGGGTGGATCAGCTCAGGTCCGCCGTCGCCGCACTCCGGAGCGTTCCCTCCGGTGGCGTGGGTTATCTGCTGCTGCGCCATCTGGCCGAGGACCCGGAGCTTCGGGGTCGACTCGGGGCGGCGCGAGCGCTCGCCGTCGTCAACTACCTGGGGCGCATCGCCAGCGTCGAGCCGAAGGGCATCCTGCGGAGCCTGCGCGACTTCAGGGGGGAGAGCCCTCCGGTGCCGTCGGCCGCGCCCTATCCCCTGGCGCTGGACGCGGCGCTCGTCGAGGGTGGCCTGGAGCTGCGTCTCACTCGCGCGGATGGTGCACTGGGGGGCTCCGCCACGACGGTGCTGGAGGGGCTCGCCCGGGAACTGCGCGCGCTGCTGGAGGAGGCCCGCGCGATTCCCGAGGTGGCGCTCGACCTGACGCCTCCAGAGATTCCGCTGTCGCGGCTCGCGGAGCTGGTCCGGGAGAGAGGCGCGCCAGACCTCTTCCCGCTCACCCCCATGCAGCGGGGCATGCTCTTCCACGTCCGCGCGGCGCCGGACTCCGGGGTCTACGAGAATCAAATGCGCTTCCGGCTCCGGGGCGCGCTGGACGTGGAGCGCTACCGTGCGGCCTGGGCGAGCGTCCTCGCGCGGCACGCGGCCCTCCGGGTCAGCTTCGAGTTCCGAGACCTGGCCGAGCCGCTCCAGCTCGTTCATCGGCACGTCGAAGCGCCGCTCGCCGTCCTCGACCTGCGTCCGCTCCCCGAGTCCGAGCGCGCGGTGGCCGCCGCCGAGTACGCCACCCGAGAGCGCGTCGCATCGTTCGACCTGGAGCGTGCGCCGCTCGCGCGCATGTCGCTGCTGCGACACGACGACGAGGCCTGGGAGGTGCTCTGGACCTTCCACCACCTCATCGTCGACGGCTGGGCGGTGACCACCGTCGTCGAGGACCTACTGCGGACGTACGCCGGTGCATCGCTGGAAGGCAGCGGTGTCTCGGATGCCTTCCAGCAGTTGCTCGCGCGCCAGTCCTCCGAACGCCCGGACCTGCCGTCGCGACCGCGCACGCGTGCGTTCTGGGCCAGCACCCTCGCGGGGGCCCAGCCGTCTGACCCGCTGGGGCTCGGACCGGTCGGCAACCCGGGTGAGCTGCTGCGCGAGCACGGGCAGGTGTCCCTGCAACTGGACGTCGAGGAGACGGCGCGCATCGTCGCGGGGGCGCGTCGACACGAAGTCACCCTTGGGACCTTGCTGCAGGCGGGCTGGAGCCTGGTGCTCGCGCGCTTCGCCCGCTCGTCCGAAGTGGTGTTCGGGCTGACGGTTTCCGGTCGCCCCACGGACCTCCCGGGGGTGGACCGCGCCGTGGGGTTGTTCGTCAACACGGTGCCTGTGCGCGTGCGCGTCCCCGACACGGAGGCTCCAGGCGTCTGGCTGTCGGCCTTCCAGCGTGAGGCCCTGGCTCGGGGTCCCTATGAAGGGACGTCGCTCTCGGAGATTCAGCGCTGGAGTCAGCTCCGCGCCACGGAGTCACTCTTCAACCACGTGGTCCTCATCGAGAACTTCCCCGTCCAGCATGCCCTGCGCGCGCTCTCCTCGGAGCTCACGCTGGAGGGGGTGGATGTGGTGCAGCGCTCCCACTATCCCGCCACGCTGGTCATCATCCCGGGGGAACGACTGGAGCTCCAACTCGCCTGGGACCCCACGCGCATGTCCGAGGCCCGCGCCCGGTCCGTCCTCGGCTCCCTGCGCCGCGCCCTCGTGGGACTTGTCGACGCGTCGCTCACCCGCGTCGGAGACCTGGCGCTCGCCGACGGCGGGTCCGTCCTATCCATGCCCCGGGCCGCGGCCTATCGCGAGACCACGGTCCACCGTGCCTTCGAGGCACGTGTGCGTCGGAGTCCCGATGCGACGGCGCTCCTCCAGGAGCAGACCTCGGTCAGCTTCGCGCGACTGGATGCGTGGGCGAACCGCCTCGCCCATGCGCTGGTGAAGCGAGGCGTGGGCCCGGAGGTCCCCGTGGGCCTCTTCATCGGCCGCTCGATTCAATCCGTCGTCGGCATCCTGGCGACGCTCAAGGCGGGGGGCGCGTATGTGCCGCTGGACCCGTCGTATCCGCGCAAGCGCATCGAACAGATGCTCACGGCGGCGAAGCCTCCTGTCGTCCTCACGGTGGGTCGGCTCGCGGACCGCATTCCGGACGAGGCCCGGCAACTGACCGCCGAGCTGATCGACGTGGACGCCTTCGCCACGGGCGAGCCGCTGTCCGCGCCAGACGTCGAGGTCTTCGCGGACGGCCTCGCATACATCCTTTTCACGTCGGGCTCCACGGGACGTCCCAAGGGCGTCATGGGCACGCACCGGGCCACGCTCGCAGTCACGGCCTGGCGCGAGGTGACCTTCCCCTACCGTGCGGACGAGGTGTGCTGCCAGAAGACGCCCCTCAGCTTCGGGGACTCGCTTCAGGAGATCGTCGGCCCGCTGCTGGCGGGTGTCCCCCAGGTCATCCTCTCGGACGACGCGCTGAAGGACCCTCACGTGTTCGTGGAGGAGCTGGCGCGCCACCGTGTCACGCGAATCATCATCGTCCCTTCGCTGCTCGCGGCTGTCGTCCGGGTGCGCGCGCCGTTGGAGGAGCGACTGGGCTCCCTGTCGCTGTGGATTGCCAGTGGTGAGGCGCTCCCCTCGGAGGTCGTCCGCCAGTTCCGCGAGCGGCTCCCCTCGGCTCGGCTGATCAACCTGTACGGTGCCTCTGAGATTGCCTGTGACGACACCTGGACGGAGGTCGACGACACGGGGCGCGCACCGCCCATCGGTCGCCCCATCTCGGGCAGCAGCGCGGCGCTCTTGGATTCACGCATGCGTCCGGTGCCAACGGGGGCCCTCAGTGAGCTGTACGTCGGAGGCGAGGTCGTCAACCGCGGCTATCTGGATGACCCCGCTCGCACGGCGGCGACGTTCCTCCCGGACCCCTCGGGTGACGGTGGCCGCGTCTTCCGCACCGGAGACCTCAGCCGCCTCGATGACGATGGCTCGCTGACCTACCTGGGGCGAGCGGACCAGCAGGTCAGTGTCCGGGGAGCGCGCGTGGAGGTCGCCGAAATCGAGGCGGCCCTGGATGGGTGCCCTGGCGTGGCGGCCTCGGCGGTCATCTTCGACGAGCAGCACCAGCGCCTCACCGCCTTCGTCATGCCTGACGAGCGCGAGCAATGGCTGCGGGGAGGGCGCCTGCACACGCTGCCCAACGGGCTGGCGGTCTTCGAGCATCAGCGCTCGGAGTCCGACTACCTCTTCACGGAGATGTTCGGTCATGACGCCATCGCCCTGGGACTTCCGGATGACGCGGTCGTCATGGATGTCGGCGCGAACATCGGCCTCTTCTCTCTCTTCTCGCACTATGCCGCGCAGCGAACCCGCATCGTCGCCGTGGAGCCCGCGGACGAGCTTCGTCGGTTGCTGGAGCAGAACCTGCGACTGCATGCCTGCGAGGCCACCGTCATCGGCGCGGCGCTCGCGGAGGCACCGGGCCGGCGGACCTTCACCTTCTACCCGGGGGCCAGCGTGCAGTCCGGGCTCTTCCCGGACCAGGCGTGGGATGCGCTCATCTTCCGCTCGGGTGCGGAGTCCGTGGGGCGCGAGGTGGGCGCGGTGCTACCCTCGGAGGCGCTGGACAGGTTGTCGGAGGCGCGCTTCGTCGGACGCGCGACGGAGGTGGAGGTCACCACCGTCTCCGCCTTGATGGAGCGGCTATCCCTGCCCCGGGTGCATCTGCTCAAGGTGGATGTCGAGCGCGCGGAGATCGACGTGCTGCGAGGCATCGAGCCCCAGCACTGGGAGCGCATCGACCAGCTCCTGATTGAGGTCGAGGAGCGCGGAGGGAGCCGGGCCCAGGTCGAAGCCCTCATCCCCAAGACGTTCGAGCTGCGCTGGATTCCGCACCGCTATCTGTCCAAGGCGGAGCTGTGGATGCTCCATGCGTGGCGCAAGGCGTGTCCACCTCCGGAGCCGCGTGCGTCGCGTCCGATGCCACCACCTCCCGCCCCCGCCGACCTGTCGGAGAAGGCGCTGCGGACGTGGGTCGGGGGCGTGCTGCCCGCGTACATGGTTCCGGCGCGCTTCGCCGTGGTGGAGCAGCTTCCCCGAACGCCGAGCGGGAAGCTGGACCGCAGGGCGCTGGAGGCGGCGGTCATCCCCGATGTGGACGCAGAGGCTCCGCTGGATGCCGTGGAGGAGCGCATCGTCCAGACGTGGTGCAAGGTGCTCGGGCGCGAACGGGTGGGGCGCGAGCAGAACTTCTTCGACCTGGGCGGGCACTCCCTGCTCATGCTGGAGGTCTTCGACCGCCTCGAGGTGGCCGAGCTTGGGCTGACCGTCGCCGACCTGTATCAGTACCCCACGGTGGCCACGCTGGGCGCCTTCCTGCGCAACGGGGCCCCGTCGGCCGCTCCCGGTGCCGCGCTGGGCGAGCGGGGCCGACGACGCCGCGAGAGACGCCGCACCCGCGCCACGTCGGCCGAGCCCTCCACCCAGGACGACCATGACCTCTGAGACCGCCATCGCGGTGGTAGGCGCCGCCTGCCGTTTCCCGGGCGCACGCGACCTGGACGCCTACTGGGACCTGCTTCTCTCCGGACGCACCGGCTTCCAGCGCATCGCCCGCGAGGCGGCCGAGAAGTCGCTCCTCAAGGGCATCCATCCCGGTGCCCCTGATTGGGTGGGCGTCTGCGCACCGCTCGACGAGGTGGACTGCTTCGACGCGAGGTTGTTTGGCTACTCACCCCGCGAGGCCCAGGTGATGGACCCGCAGCAGCGGGTGATGCTCGAGTGCGCGCACGCGGCGCTCGACGACGCGGCCATCACCCCGGCCTCGGTCGAGCATGCGGTGGGCGTCTTCATCGCGTCCACCGCGAGCGGCTACCTGCTGGAGAACCTGGCGGCGACCAACGCTCGGGACGAAGTCGGCGTGGACACGATTGCCATCCACAACAACGCCGACTTCCTGCCCACGTCCATCTCCTACAAGTTGGACCTGCGCGGTCCGAGCTGCGCGGTGCAGACGGCCTGCTCCGGCTCCCTGGTCTCGGTGCATCTGGCCTGTCGCGCGCTGCTGGATGGCGAGTGCGACGTGGCGCTCGCGGGAGGCGTGTCCGTCCGGCTTCCGCAGCACGCGGGCTACCACGCGGCCACGGGGGGCGTGATGTCGCCCACCGGCCAGTGCCGGCCCTATGCCAGCGACGCGGATGGCACCCTGTTCGGCAGCGGCGCGGGCGTCGTGGTGCTTCAGCGGCTGGATGATGCGCTCGCCCGAGGCAGTCGCATCCTGGGTGTCATCGCGGGCTCGGCGGTGAACAATGATGGCCACGGCAAGGCGGGCTTCACCGCGCCTTCTCAAGCAGGACAGCGCGCCGTCATCGCGGACGCACTCGCGGCGGCGGGGTTCGTGCCCTCGGACATCAGCTACCTGGAGGGGCACGGCACCGCCACCCGGCTCGGGGATGAAATCGAGCTGCGCGCGCTGCGAGACGTGTTCGGACAGTCGGCGCGGAGGACGCCTCTCCTGCTCGGCTCCTGCAAGGGCAACGTGGGCCATGCGGAGTCGGCGGCCGGCATCGCCGGGTTGCTCAAGGCGCTCCTGATGCTGCGGCACCGCCGGATTCCCCTGACGCTAGGGGGCACGGATTCGCCGCTCACGGTGGCGAGCGAGCGCGTGCTGCGCGTGCCTCGTCAAGCCATGGTCTGGGAGCGAGGCAGTGAGCCGCTTCGCGCGGGGGTGAGCTCCTTTGGCATTGGCGGGACGAACGCGCACGTCGTCCTGGAAGAACCGCCGGAGGCGCGCGCGACCGTCGCGGAGCTGAGGCCGCGTCCTCGCCTGGTGTCGCTCTGCGCGGCGACGGCCGAGGCCGCGACGGCTTCGGCGGAGCGACTGGCGAGCGTGCTCGAGTCCGACACCGAGCTGCTCCTGGCGGACGTTGCCTACACCCTGCATGTGGGGCGGCGAGAGCTGCCGTACCGGCTGGATGTTGTCGGGAACACGCCCTCCGCCGTCGCCGCGAAGCTGCGCGCCGCGAAGCCGTTGGCTCCATCGCCCGGAGGACCGCCGCGCGTGGCGTTCCTGTTCCCGGGACAGGGCGGCGAAGTGGGGGCGATGACGCGGCAGCTTCGTCGGGACCTGCCGCTGTTCCGGAAGACGTTCGACAACCTCGCGGGGCACCTGGAGCGGCGCGGCGGTCCCAACCTGTTGGCCTTGAGCGCCGAGGAGCGCGAGCACGACACCGACGTGCTCCAGCCCTTGCTCTTCCTAACCTCCCACGCGCTGTCGGAGACGCTGCGCGCCGTGGGCGTGGTGCCGGACGTGGTGCTCGGTCACAGCCTGGGCGAGTGGAACGCCGCGGTGACGAGCGGCACGGTGGATGTTCGCGTCGCGCTCGAGGCCGTGGCCGCGCGCGGGCGACTGATGGTCAGCACCCAGCCTGGAGGAATGGTCGCGGTGTCGCTGGGAGAAGAGGCGGTGCTGGAGCGCCTGATTCCGGGACTCGCACTCGCGGCGGTGAATGGCCGCGCGGCCACCGTGGTCTCCGGCCCGGAGGTCGCGCTGGCCGGGTTCTGCGAGGGACTGGACCGGTTGGGCATCCCCTGGCAACGGCTGCGCACGAAGCGCGCCTTCCACTCGGCGCTGATGGAGCCCATCCTCGGAGGGCTGCGAGACGCCCTGGCGCCCATCCGCTTCGCGCCGCCGAGCATCCCGTTCATCTCCTCCACCTCGGGAGCGCGCGTGGGGGAGGGCGCGCAGGGGAGAGGCGACGACTGGGTCCAACAGGTGCGCAGGCCCGTGAGGTTCGTGGACGCGCTGGGCACTCTCAAGGGGCTCATGGGGCAGGGCAGTGGTCCCTTGCTGGCCCTGGAAGTAGGGCCGGGGCGCGCGCTGTCCAGCGCCGCGAAGCAGTACGACCGGGACGCCTTCGTGCCGGTTGCGTGCTGCGCGAGTCCGGAGCGGGATGCGCTGAACCAGGTACTTGAGGCCATCGGCCGACTCCGCTCTCAGGGGCGCTCCGTCCACCTGGAGAAGCTCTACGACGGCGAGCCACGTCGGCGCGTCCCACTGCCGGCCTATCCGTTCGCGAGGACGTCGTACTGGCTGGAGTCGTCCGCGACGCCTCAGGTGGAGCCTTCCGCCGGGCGCGGGGTGCCTACCGTCGCGCCCGCGAATGCGTCCCGGGCGCTCTCCACGCGGCTGGTCTCGTGGCAGCAGGTCCAGTCCGCGGCCCCCGCTGGGACGGCCGTGACACCCGAGCTGGCGTGGGTGGCGCAGACGCCCTGGCTGGCGCTCGTGCGAGACCAGGACTCGAGTCGGCGCTTCATTGCGGCGCTCCGTGAGCAGGGCCACGCGGTGGTGGAGGTCGTTCCAGGTCGCGGGTTCGAGCGGCTCGACGACCACCGCTTCGTCGTGCGCGCGGGCGTGGATGAAGACCTGCGGCGTGTGGTCGACAGCGTCTCATCACGCGGTGGCCTCCCGGCGCGCGCCCTGCATCTGTGGGGTGTGGGGCCGGTGAGCGCGGACGAGCGGGACCGCTGCTTCCGAGGGCTGCTCAGCCTCATCCGCGTCCTGGGACGGCGACCCCATGAGCGGGGGACTCGCATCTTCACCCTCACCGAGCAGGCGCACGACGTCGTGGGGACGGAGACGGTGCTGCCCGAGCGGGCGATGCTCGGTCCGCTGTCGCTCATCGCGAGCCAGGAGATCGCGGGCCTGTGGGGAGCCCACTTCGACTGTGACTCGCTCGACACCGCGAGCAAGGCGCTGCTCGACGAAGTGCTGGGCGCCACGCCTCGACCGATGTTGGCCTTCCGCGGCCATCACGTGTGGACCCGAGTCCATCCCCACGTCGAGCCGCCGTCGACCGAGCGCACCTCGCTCCTGCGCAAGGACGGGGTGTATCTCATCACCGGCGGCACGGGGCGCTTCGGCTCCATCGTGGCGCGCATGCTCCTCGACCGGTGGAACGCCACCGTCTACGCCCTGGCGCGCGGCAGGTCGCGTGAGCTGCCGGTCGACCCACGGGTCCACGTGGTCCAGGCGGACGTGACGGACATGGCGGCGGTGACGCGCGTCGTCCAGGACATCGTCGGACGGCATGGGCGGTTGCACGGGGTCTTCCACGCGGCGGGAGTCATCCGGGATGAGACCCACTGCGCGCTGCTGGAGCTCACCCCCGAGCGCTGCGAGGAGCAGCTGGCGCCTCGGGTGGACGGCGTGCGGGCCCTGACGCGCGCGCTCGAGGGCGTGGACGTCGACTTCCGCCTGACGACATCGTCGATGTCCCCCATCCTCGGTGGGCTCGGACTGGGCGCGTACGGCGCGGCGAATGGCTACGTGGATGCCTTCGTCCAGGCGGCGCCACCAGAGGCCCGCTGGAGGGCCATCCACTGGGAGGGGTGGCACCGGGGGACGCAACCGTCGACCTGGTCGGACGGCATCGCCGCGAATCAGCGCAATCGCATGCTCGCGGACGACGAACTTGCACAGTTGCTCGACCAGGTCCTGCGCGCCCCAGAGCTCCGGCGGGTGGTCGTCACCCGGGATGACCTGGAGGACCGCGTGCGCCAATGGGTCCGCGTGGCGGAGCTTCCGACGGCGCCGGGCTCCACGGTGGCCTCGAGCACCCCGGGAACTCCACCTGGTGGCGCGGACATCTCCACCGCGCTCGCCGGAATCGTCCATGCGTTGTTGGGCGTGGAGGCGGGACCCACCGAGGACTTGTTCGAGCTGGGAGCCAACTCGCTCACCGCCGTGCAGTTGCTGGCCCGTGTGAGGACGACCTTCCAGGTGGACCTGCCGCTGCGCGTGCTCTTCGAGGGGCCGACCATTGCCCAACTCTCGCTGGCGCTCGCGGTGGCCACGGGAGCGGAGGTGGAGGACCCGGAGTTCGCGCGGCTCCTCGCGGAGATCGAATCGCTCTCCGAGGACGAAGCGCGCGCCCAGCTTCAGCAACCCGAGCCATCCCGAGGTGCAAGGTGAGGATGCCCAGCAGCGAGACGTCCGGCCTCGAGCGTGTCTCCCGCGCGGAGCGGCTGCAGCTCTCCTACGGTCAGCAGCGCCTCTGGTTCATCGACCGCATCGCGCCCGGCAATCCCATCTACAACGAGCCCCTGGTCGTGCTGGAGCTTCGCGGGCGATTGGACGTGCTGGCGGTGCGGCGCGCGGTGGACCACCTGCTCGCGCGTCACGAGGTGCTCAGGACGGTCATCGCGGAGACGGCGGGTGAGCCGAGCTTGCGCATCCTGGAGCCTCGGCCCGCGGAACTGGAGGTCCTCGACTTCCGCTCGCCCTCCGAAGAGGAGACGGATGGGCGGCTTCGCGAGGTGTTGGACGCGGAGGCCACGCGCTCGTTCGACCTGTCGCGAGGTCCCCTCATCCGCTTCTCGCTCGTGTGGACCGCCGAGGAGCGCCACGTGCTCGTCGTGGCCTCGCACCACATCGTGTCCGACGGCTGGTCGGTGCGAGTGCTGCTGCGGGAGCTGGCGACGCTGTATGGCGACGCGGTTCGTGGCCGGCCTCTGGGGGCCGGGCTGCCCGTGCTGGACGTCCAGTACGCCGACTACGCGGCCTGGCAGCGGCGACGGCTCGAGCGAGGGGAGCTGGCGGAGGAGGAGCGCTACTGGGTGTCCCGGCTGCGGGGGGCACCCATGCAACTGGACTGGCCCACGGACCGGCAGAGACCTCGCGTGTCGCGGCTGGACGGTGCCTATGTCGCGGGCCAGCTCTCCACGGCGAGCCTGGACCGCCTGCGCGCCGAGGCGGGGGCCGCGCTTCGAGACGACTCCGGCCCCGTGACGCGGTTCATGGCGCTGCTCGCGGCGTGGTTGCTCATCTTGCACCGTCGCAGTGGCAGCCTCGATATCTCGGTGGGCTCGGCCGTGGCGGGTCGTATGCGCAAGGACCTGGAGCCGCTCATCGGCTTTTTCGTCAACGTCCTCGTGTTGAGGACGGACCTCTCCGGCAACCCGAGCCTGCTCACGCTGTTGGCGCGGGTGCGGGAGACGGTGCTCGGCGCGCTCGAACACCAGGAGCTTCCGTTCGACCGCCTGGTGGAGCAGCTCCAGCCAGAGCGACACGACAGTCGGCAGCCGCTGGTGAATGTGTTCTTCGCGTACCACAACTTCAGCGCGGAGCGGCACGTCGTGGAGGGGCTGGAGTTGCGCCGGCTGCGCTACGAGCGCGCGGGCTCCAAGTTCGACGTCGCGCTCCTGGCGGTGGAGAGCGAGGAGGACGCGCGGACCTTGACGCTCCAGCTCTGGTACGACCCGGAGCTCTACGACGAGGAGACGATGCGCGCCGCCCTGGAGGAGGTCTGCCGGGCGGTGGAGGGACTGGGCGCGGAGAGTCTCGGCCGGAGGTTGATGGCGCTCGACGCCATCCTGGAGCCCCCGCGCGACGGCCCATGTGAGCAGGAATTCCGTTGGTAGGTGGCCGGAAGCCTGGGGTGAGCGACATGACAGTGACACTTCGTGACGGTGCCCTCGATGGGCGCCTGGCGGCGTTCGTCCGTGAGCATGGAACGGGCGAGGAGACGGTGCTCCTCGCGGCGTGGCTGGCGACCCTCGCGACCGCGAGGCCGGAGCACGCGTCCCGCTGCCTGGTGGAAGGGCCGAGCCGCTCCGTGCTGGTGGCCTGTCCTCCGGTGACGCGAGAGGCTTTCGTGGACCTGGTGGTGCGAGTCCACCGGGCGCTGCGCCGTGGCTCGGCCTCCCCCGCGCAAGACCCCGCGTCCGTGGCGCGCGTGCGGCTGGTCCCCATGGGCGGCGAGGTGACGACGACCGTGCCTTCCGGCGCGATTCCCGAGCTGGTCATCCGGAGGACCGGGGAAGGGCTCGCGCTCGAAGGACGCGGAGATGGCGGAGCCAGTCTGGCGCGCTCGGCCCGAGCGGTGCTGGACGCGGCCCTGAAGGACCCGATGCGGGACTGGGCGAGACTGCCCCTGCTCGACGCGCAGATGCTGGAGGCCCTCAAGCACGCGACGCGGGGCGAGGTCCCCGCCGAAGGTGTGGGCGAGGACTGCCTGACGGCCTTCTCGGCGGTGGTGGCGGCGCATCCGGAGGCGGTGGCGTTGGCCGACGGCGAGAGCGCGTGGACGTATGCGGAGGTGGATGGCGCGGTGAGGCGGTTGGGCTACGCCTTGTGGCAACAAGGGGTGCTCGGGCAGGTGGTGGGCGTGCTGGTGGAGGACCCGTTGGACCTGGTGGTGGCGCCGCTGGCGGTGCTCGCGGCCGGTGGGACCTTCGCGATGCTGGATGCCCGCGTGCCCGCGCAGCGCACCGCCAGCCTGCTGGAGACGGTGCGGGCCTCGCTCGTGGTGACCCGTGGCGCACTGCTGCCCGAGGACCTGGCGCCGAGGGTGCGGCGGTTGGCATTGGAGACGGTGGACCCCGAGCGCCCCGCGTTGCGGGGGCCGTTGTTCGCGGAGCCGCTGCTGCCAGCTTGCTTGTCCCTCACCAGTGGAACCACGGGGACTCCGCGCGCGGCGATGGTGACGCGGGGTGGGCTGCTGTGGCTCGCGCACGCCATGCATCGGGTGGCGGGTGGTGGGCAGTGCGCGTTGCACGTGGGCTCGGTCGCCTTCGATGCGTTTCTCTACAACCTGTCGCTGACGCTGTTCCGTGGGGGGACGCTCGTCTTCGCGGGCGCTCACGTGGACCCGGCGGTGATGGTGGAGACGGCCCGTCGCTGGCGGGTGGACCACATCTGCGCGGTGCCCTCCATCCTGCGATTGGTCGACGCGGAGGCGCTCTGCGACGACCGCTGGCCCGTGGTGATGTCGGTGGGCGAGGCGTGCCCGCCGGAGCTCGCGGAGCGTTTCGTCGGACGCGCTCGCTTCGTCAATGCCTACGGGCCGACGGAGACGACGGTGTGCAGCCACATGCACGTCGTGGACGACGTCGAGGAGTTGGGCACGCAGGTGCCCATCGGCCTGCCGCTGGCGGGGGTGACGGGCGTGGTGGTGGACGCGTGGGTGCGGCCCCTGCCGTCGGGGGTGGAAGGGGAGTTGCTCATCGGCGGTGTCGGCGTGGGCCTTGGTTATCACCTCGCGCCCGCGGAGACGGCGGAGCGCTTCGTCCCGGATCCGCTGGGGCCTCCCGGCTCGCGGGCCTTCCGTTCAGGGGACAGGGCGGTCCTGCTGGCGGATGGTCGCGTCTTGCTGCGAGGGCGCGCGGATCGGCAGGTGAAGGTGCGCGGCGCGCGGGTCGACCTGGGCGAAGTGGACGGTGTCCTCGGACGACACACGAGCGTGGCGGAGGTGTGCACGGCGGCGCGAGCGACCTCGGGCGGCGAGACGCGGCTGGTGACGTACGCGGTGGACCGACGGGAGTACCGCAGGCCCGAGCTGGAGCGGGAGCGGGTGGACCGGTGGCTGTTGGCCTTCGAGCAGGCCCTGAAGTCGGAGCCCCGTCCCGACGAGGAGTTCGCTGGTTGGTCCAGCGCGGTGACGGGAGAGGCGATGCCGCGCGAGGTGATGCGCGAGTGGCTGGCCGCGACGTGCGCGCGAATCCTGGAGCGCCGGCCGCGCCGGGTGTTGGAGATCGGCTGCGGAACGGGAGCCATCCTCGAACACGTGGCTCCGGTGTGTGAGGAGTACTGGGCCACGGATGTCTCGCCGGTGTCGCTGGAGACGGCGGCGGCGCGAGCCCGACGCGTGGGGGCGGCGGGGCGCACGCGGCTGCTGTTGCGGAAGGCGGAGGAGGGTGGATACGCCGAGGGGCGCTTCGATGTCGTCGTCGTGAACTCGGTGGTGCAGTACTTCCCGAGCGCGGCGTACCTGGTGGATGTGCTGCGCCATGCGGTGGCCGCGACACGGCCCGGCGGGGTTGTCTACGTGGGGGACGTGCGACACCTGGGTCTCCATGCGGACTTCCAGCGGCACGTCGCGCTGTCGCGGGCGGCCGGACAGACGTCATTGGAGGACCTGGAGCGACAGGCGAGCCGGGCAGCACAACTCGAGGAGGAGCTGCTCGTCGATCCACGCTTCTTCCAGGTGTTGGCGCGAGAGCTCCCCCGGCTCTCGGGAGTGCGCCTGTTGGTGCGAGGCGGGGCAACAGCGAATGAGCTGAATCAGTTCCGATACGACGCGGTGCTGCACGTGGGCGCCCCTGGGGAGACGGTGCCCCTCCTGGAGGTCTCCTGGGAGCCCGGGCAGGGTCTGGAGCACTGGCTGAGCACCGGCACGCTTCCGCTGCGTGTCGTGGGGATTCCGAACGCGCGGCTGGTGACTGTCCTGGAGCGGACCTCCGTCCTGGCCCAGGGCGCGCGCGCGGAACGCACGGTGGAGGAGCTGCGCGGGGTTTCGCCTCGGCGTCGAGAGGCCGTGGACCCCGAGCACCTGCTGGCGGAGGCGGCGGCGCTGGGGCTGACCGCGGAGTGCCGACTGCGCGTCGAGGACGTGGTGTGCTTCGACCTGGTGCTGGGCCTGCCCCAGTCGCCACTCGCTCCGGATGCGCCGGTGCTGTTGCCGGTGACGCTCGAACAGTGGACTCACGAGCCGCTCCGAGCGGAGCGGGCGGAGGCGCTCGTCCGCGACCTCACGAGTTTCTCGGCCAGCGAGCTGGCGCCCTGGATGCGTCCCTCGGACGTCCGGGTGGTGCCCGAGTTGCCGCGAACCTCCAGCGGAAAGGTCAACCTCACGGCCCTGTCCGCCTGGGAGCCCGCGCGTGACGAAGACGGCCCCGCGCCCGCCACTCCGAGCGGCGGGGGGACCGTGGGGACCTTGCTGCGAGGCATCTGGGAAGACCTGCTGGAGCGACGGCTTCCGGACGAAAGCGCGAGCTTCTTCGGCTTGGGCGGCCACTCGCTGATGGCGGTGCGATTGATGGCGCGCATCAACGCCGCGCTTCAGGTGCACCTGCCGGTCTCCGCCCTCTTCGAGACGCCCATCTTCCGCGACATGGCGGCGCGCATCGAGCGGCTCCGGAGTGAAGGGGCGGGAGCTGACGCGCTGGTGGTGGAGCGGGCGCCGGAGGCGGAGCACTACCCGATGTCCACCGCGCAAGCGCGCGTCTGGTTCCTCGAACAGCTCCTGCCCGGGAAGGCCACGTACCACATCCCCATCGCGCTCAGGCTTCGGGGACCGCTGGACGTGGGTGCGTTGCGGCGGGCACTCCATTCGCTGGTGGAGCGACATGAGCCGCTCCGCGCCCGGTTCGGTGCGGTGGGCGGACGCCCTGTGCAGTGGTTCGACGTGCGACGCCCGGTGGAGCTGCCGCTGCTTCCGTTCGAGGAGATGTCGGCGGAGGAGCTGGAGGACTGGATTCGCGCGTACTCGCAGCGGCCGTTCTCCCTGGCGGAGGGGCCGTGTGTGCGCGCGGCGCTCTTGGGCTTGGGGGAACTCGAGCATGTGCTCGTCATCGTCTTCCACCATCTGGTGGCGGATGGCTGGTCCATGCGAGTGCTCACCAGCGACCTGACGGCGCTGTACGGCGCGGCGGTCTCCGGTGAGGCGTCGCCGCTGCGTCCGCTGGAGCTTCAGTACCGCGACTACGCGGTGGCACAGCAGCAGTGGGTCGACTCGCCGGGGATGCGGACCCAACTGGACCAGTGGCTGGACACGTTGCGCGGTCAGCAGCCCGTGGAGACGCTGGCGAGCAGGCCGAGACCGTCGCGCAGGAGCGGCGCGGGCGATGTGGTGCTCAGCCAGCTCTCCGCGCCGCTCGTCGAGAAGCTGCGCAGGCTGGCCCGGAGTCAGGACTGCACGCTGTTCATGGTGCTGCTGGGGGGCTTCGCGGCCCTGGTCTCACGGCACTCGCGGGACCATGACTTGACGTTGGGGACCCCGGTCTCCAACCGCGTGGACCCGAAGCTGGACGCGCTGGTGGGCTTCTTCACCAACACCCTGGCGCTGCGCGTGCAAGTGGACGTGACGCGGTCCGGGGTGGAGCTGCTGCGACGGGTGAGGGAGGCGTCGGTTGCGGCGTTTGATCGTCAGGCGGTGCCGTTCGACCGCATCGTCGAGAAGCTCAAGCCCGTTCGAGACTTGTCGACGACTCCCATCTTCCAGCTGTGGTTCGCGTTCCTGGAACTCCAGTTGATGGAGAGCGAGCACCAGGGACTGAAGCTGGAGTCCCTGGCGGTGAGGACGGCGGCGGCGGAGTTCGACCTGTCGCTCTCCATCACCTTGGAGGGCGCGCGGTTGTGCTGCTCGTTCTCGTACGCGACGGACCTCTTCGAGCGCGAGGAAGTCGAGTCCCTGGCGCGTCGATATGAGCGGTTGCTGGAGGGGCTGGCGGAGGATGCCTCGGTGACGGTGGCGGCGCTGCCGCTGCTGACGCCTGCGGAGCAGCGTGCCTTGGTGTCGCTGGGGGCGGGAGCCTCCGCGGGGCGGTACGAGAGCGTGGACCGGCGGTTGGCAGGACATGCGCGCACCCGTCCCGATTCCGTGGCCATCAGCGATGCGGGGGCGGCCTGGAGTTACGCACGCGTGGAAGCGGAGGCGAGCGCCATCGCGCAAGCGCTGCGAAGCGCGGTGGGGCTGGGTGGCCGTATCGGCATCCTCATGGGGCCCTCGGCGCGCACGGTGGTGACGGTGCTGGGGGCCCTGCGGGCCGGGGTGACCTTCGTCCTGTTGGACCCGTCCTATCCGATGGAGCGTCACCGCTTCATGGTGGAGGACGCGGGCCTGGGGCTCATCGTCAGCGACGTTGACGACGCGCGGGACCGGGTGGGGCCGGCCGTGGAGACCGTGTCGGTGGAGCACTTGCTGGCCCAGGCCGGAGACGCGGTGGTGGAGGCGGGGCTGCTCCCGGACGAGCTGCCCGCGTACCTTTGCTACACGTCGGGTTCTACAGGGCGGCCCAAGGGAGTGATGGTTCCTCGCGGCGCGCTGACCCAGTTGCTGGGAGCGATGGCGTCCCGCGTGGGTGCGACGGTGTCCACGCGGATGTTGGCGAACACCGCGCTGTCGTTCGACATCGCGTTGCTGGAGTTGTTGCTTCCCACCTTTGTCGGAGGGTGTGTCGTCGTCGCGACCCGGGGACCTCGGCTGGATGGCGAGCGTCTCAATGCGCTCCTGCGCGACGAGCGGGTGAACCTGGTCCAGGGCACTCCGTCCACGTGGCGGCTTCTCCTGGCCGCGGGCTTCGTGGGCGGCGAGGACCTGACGCTGCTCTGCGGAGGCGAGGCGTTGGAAGGTGAGCTGGCGGCGACGTTGCGACGCCACTGCGGGCGACTCTTCAACGTCTACGGCCCGACGGAGACGACCATCTGGTCGACGTTCCACGAGGCCGAAGCCCTGGGGTCGGGGCGTGAGCCCATCGGGCGACCGCTTCCTGGGACTCGCTGCAAGGTGCTGGATGCGACGTGGCGGCCAGTGCCCCCTGGCGCGCTGGGAGAGCTGTACATCGGCGGTGTCGGTGTCGCGCAGGGCTACACGGGACGGCCGATGGAGACGGCCATGTGTTTCGTGCCGGACCCGGACGGACCGGCGGGTTCGCGGATGTACGCCACGGGCGATCTGGTCCGGATGGGTCTGGACGGGACGCTGGGCTTCCACGGCCGCGAGGACGCTCAGGTGAAGGTGCGGGGCCATCGCATCGAGCTGGCCGAAGTGGAAGCGGCGCTGAAGCAGGTGACTGGGGCGCGTGATGGGGTGGTCGTGGTCCGGGAGGACGTTCCCGGAGACAAGCGACTGGTGGGGTACGTGGTGGCGGACACGCTGCCCGACCTGGTGGAGGTGAAGGCGCTGCTGAGGACGAAGTTGCCGGAGTACATGGTGCCTTCGGTGCTGGTTCGGTTGGAGTCCCTGCCGCTGACGCCGAACGCGAAGGTGGACCGCAAGGCGCTTCCCGCTCCGGAGTCGGTGGACGCCACGGAGTCGGCCTCGTACATGGCGCCGAGGACTCCGACGGAGCAGGTCCTGGTGGGGCTGTGGGAGTCGCTCCTGGGGCAGCGGCGTGTCGGCATCCGGGACGACTTCTTCCAACTGGGTGGGCACTCGTTGCTGGCGACCCAGGTGGCGTCGCGAGTCCACGCCATGTTCGGGGTGAGTCTGGCGCTGCGGAGCATCTTCGAGTCCGCCACCGTGGAGACGTTGGCCGTGCTCGTGGAGCAGGCGCTCCGTTCCGAGCAGGGTGCTCTGCCGCCGCCGCTGCGGCCCGTATCGCGAAGCGAGCCGCTGCCGTTGTCGTATTCCCAGCAGCGACTGTGGTTCCTGGATCAGCTCCAGGCGGGATTGGACACGTACAACCTCCCCGCGGCGCTGCGAATCGAAGGCCCGTTGGTTGTGGAGGTGTTGGAGCGGAGCTTCTCAACGCTGGTGCGTCGCCACGAATCGTTGCGCACGACGTTCCGTGCGGACGCGGGCGGTCCCGTTCAGGTCATCACGGAGGGCGCGGAGTGGGTCCTCCAGCGAGAGGACGTGAGCGGGTTGCCGGAGGCGGAGCGTGAAGGCGCGGTGAAGCAGTGCATCGCGGAGGAAGCCCGGCGGCCGTTCGACCTGGAGTCAGGGCCACTTCTGCGAACGGTGTTGGTGAAGCTGTCGGAGCGGGAGCACGTGCTGGTGCTGGTGATGCACCACATCGTGTCGGACGGCTGGTCGATGGGTGTGCTCGTGAGGGAAGTGGGCGCGCTCTACGAGGCGTACGCGAAGGGACAACTGTCTCCCTTGAGCGAGCTGCCGGTGCAGTACGCGGACTACGCGGTATGGCAACGGGAGTGGTTGCAAGGGGCGGAGCTGGAGCGACAGCTCACCTATTGGCGCAACCAACTGAAGGGCGCTCCGCGCGCATTGGAGCTCCCAACCGACCGGCCGAGGCCCGCGACTCAGACGTACCGAGGCGGCTTCGTGAAGGCGCTGTGGGGGAGTGCGCTCTGGAGGTCGGTGGAGGGACTCGGGAGGCGGGAGGGCGCTACGCCCTTCATGGTGTTGCTGGCCGCGTACCAGACGGTGCTGGGCAGGTACGCGGGTCAGGAAGACGTGTGCGTGGGCGCGCCCATCGCGGGAAGGACGCGGACGGAGACGGAGGGGCTGATCGGGTGCTTCGTCAACACGCTGGTCCTGCGGGGGCGGGTGAAGAGAGAGGAGACCTTCGCGGGGTTGGTGAAGCAGGTGCGGGAGACGACGCTGGGCGCGTACGCCCATCAGGACGTGCCGTTCGAGAAGCTGGTGGAAGAGTTGCAGCCTGAGAGGGACTTGAGTCGGAGCCCGCTCTTCCAGGTGACGTTGACGCTGCAGAACACGCCGGTGACGGAGCTGCGTCAGGAAGGACTGATGCTGAAGGGAATGCCGGCGGAGGGGACCACGTCGAAGTTCGACCTGTCGCTGGTGGTGGAGGAGGCGGAGGACGGAGTGGCGGTGGTGGCGAACTACAACAGTGACCTCTTCGAGAGGAGGACGGTGGAGGTGATGGTGGAGCACCTTCGGGTGCTGCTGGAGGCAGGAGTGGCGCGGCCGGAGGCGAGGCTGTGGACGCTGCCGATGCAGGGGGAAGAGGCGCGGCGAGTATTGGTGGAGGAGTGGAGCGGCCGACGCGTGGAGTACCCGCGAGAGGCAAGCCTGGCGTCACTCTTCGAAGCGCAGGTGAGGCGCAGTCCGGACGCGGTGGCAGTGGAGTACGAGGGCGAGAGGCTGAGCTACGGAGAGCTGAACCGCCGAGCGAATCAACTGGCGCACCACCTGAGAGGGATGGGGGTAGGCCCCGAGGTGAAGGTGGGGCTGTGCGTGGAGCGCTCGCTGGAGTTGGTGGTGTCGGTGCTGGGCATCCTGAAGGCGGGAGGAGCGTACGTACCGCTGGACGCGAGCTACCCGCTGGAGCGGTTGGGGTGGATGAAGCGAGAGGCAGGGGTGGCCGTCCTCGTGGCGCAGGAGAGGTTGGCGGACGAGGTGGCGGAGGGAGGGGAGGCGGTGGTGTGCGTGGACACGGAGTGGGAGGGGATTGCGCGCCAGCCGGAGAGCAACCCGAGTCCCGTCGTGGGAGGAGAGAACCTGGCGTATGTGATTTTCACGTCGGGGAGCACGGGGAAGCCGAAGGGAGTGGGAGTGCCCCAGCGAGCGGTGACGCGACTGGTGGTGGGGACGAGCTACGCGCACTTCGGGGCGGAAGAAGTGTGGTTGCAGTTGGCGCCGGTGTCGTTCGACGCGTCGACGTTGGAGATATGGGGAGCGCTGCTGCACGGAGGGAAGCTGGTGGTGTACCCGGCGGGGACACCGTCGCTGGAGGAACTCGGGAGCGCGCTGCGGAAGAGCGGTGTCACGTCGCTGTGGCTGACGGCGGCGCTGTACGAGCAGATGCAGGCGAGGCAATCGGATGCGCTGGGGGGAGTGAGGCAGGTGTTGGCGGGAGGAGACGTGCTGCCGGCGGGGAGGGTGAGGGAGCGGTTGGCGGG
>NZ_VIFM01000520.1 GCF_006636215.1 Myxococcus llanfairpwllgwyngyllgogerychwyrndrobwllllantysiliogogogochensis
AGAATGGGCTTGAGGCGGTACTCCACGTCCTGGGCCGGCACCGTGGCGAGCGCCTCCACGGCCTTCTCGATGTCGAAGACGACGTCGTACAGCTCGCAGCGCACGTCGGGCTCGCGGTTGACGCGGCAGAAACCCATGCCCTGGAGGGAGTGGCAGGGCGGCGCCACGGCGCCATCCTCGCGGGCGGTGGCCATCACCTTTTCGTAGGCCTTGCGGATGTAGCCGACGCCGTCTCGGCCCTTCAGCTTGCCCAGGCCGCGCCTGTCGTACTCCAGGACGAGTTCGGTGATTTCATCGAGGCCGAGCTGCTTGTGCGCGAAG
Source organism: Myxococcus llanfairpwllgwyngyllgogerychwyrndrobwllllantysiliogogogochensis (assembly GCF_006636215.1). Lineage (GTDB taxonomy): Bacteria > Myxococcota > Myxococcia > Myxococcales > Myxococcaceae > Myxococcus > Myxococcus llanfairpwllgwyngyllgogerychwyrndrobwllllantysiliogogogochensis. The sequence goes on from NZ_VIFM01000520.1 coordinate 322, forward strand.
AAGCGCACCATGTTGAAGATGGCGACGCTCCGGTCCTCCGCCCCCTCCTGCCATAGGCGCTGCACCGGGCCGCACATCTCCACCGGCTGCGCCCAGTCGTACTCCCCCGTCTCCGTCCGGCGGGCCTTCACCTTCCCCTGCGGTGCCGAGGCGGAGGGCGCCAACGGCAGCGTCACCTGGGCCGGACGCGCCGGGTTCGCCACAGGCTGCTGCACCGGCGCGCGCAGCAGGCGCTCCAGGAGGACTGCGTCTTCGACGCGCTCGAAGCCGGCGAGCGCGCGAGCTGCTCGGTGAGGCCGCTCCGCAGTCCCCGCCCCCTTCCGGGCGACGGTGCCCACCACCTTGATGATGCGGGCCACGTCGTGGATGGAGTCCACGCGCATGCGCTCGGAGGCGAAGCGGGCACGGAACTCGGCCTCGAAGGCCTTCAGTCCTGCCTGCACGCGCTCGTGGGCCTCCCCTTCCAGCGACTGCGACGGCAGGGCGAACCAGAGCTGCGCCCCGTTGCCGCTCATCATCAACCGCGGGCGGACAAGCCCCTGCGCCTCGCACCAGTCCGCGGCGGCTGTCGCCACCTGGAGCGTCAGTGCGAGCTCGTCCTCGGTGCTGGCCGAGTCCTTGGGGCGCATCGGGTCCAGGTCCACCACCGTGGCCGTGACGACTGCGATGTCCTTGCTGCCCGCCCCCGTCCGCAACGGACGGAGGACGTTGGGCGCCAGCTCGAGCAGGCGCCGGGGCCGGGGCTGGATGCCCACATACACGTTGCCGGCAGCGTTGGCCTCGACACAGGCAGCGACGAAAGCCTCCTCGGCGTCGAAGAAGCCCAGGCCGACAAGGCCTCCGCCGCCTGGGCGGATGACACGGACTTCGCTCACGCCGTGCTGGGCATGAGCCAGCCACCGCCAGGTTGCGCGGATGGCGTCCGGGTTGGGAGTGCTCGGAGTGGTATCAGAAGGTGTCGTCATCGAAGGTGCTCACTCCCTGCATCGGTTCAATGGGCGCTGGCGGCGGAGGACACCCCGAGCACCGTGGCGTACTGCTGGCGGCGCTCGGCGTGGTGGCGCCGGAGCAGCGGCACCTTCCCGTCGACGAAGTCGATGAGGACGGCGCTCTTCTTCTCCTCGTGCGGGCGCATGAGGCGTCCGAGACGCTGGACGGTGCGTCCACGCGCGCGGCCGGGGTACACGAGGAAGACGCGCGAGAGGCGCGGCAGGTCCAGCCCCTCATCCGCCAGGCTGGTGGCCACCAGCACACGGACGCGCCCGGCGCGCGCCTGGTCCAGGAGGGCCTTGCGCGCCTCGCGCGGCACCTCACTCGTCAACGCGGCGGCCGACAGGCCGGTGGCCGAGAGCCGCTGCGCCAGCAGCTCGCAGTGGTCCACCC
>NZ_VIFM01000521.1 GCF_006636215.1 Myxococcus llanfairpwllgwyngyllgogerychwyrndrobwllllantysiliogogogochensis
GTCTCGGGTGGGGCGGGAAGGGGGGCGCTTGGGTCCGACATTCGTCGGTGCTTGAGCACGGGACTTCCCGCGCCGTCAAGGCGCCGCGAGGGCTTGGAGGGAGGGCGTGCGGCGCGAGCGCCTCCTGGACCGACGCCTCGCGCGGCTCAGAGTCCCGCGAGCCGCGCCAGCACGCGGGTGGTGTCCTTCTCCAGGAAGTCGACCAGCTCCGGCGCGCGCGAGTGCCGGATGAGGGGCGCGTTCTGGCCCGCCCACAGCGACAGGAGGTCTTCGCGCCCCTGACGGGCCGCCGCCTGCCGCAGCGGCTGGGTGAACCAGTTCTGCACGGGGTAGGGCGGGACGTCGTGTTCGTGAGGCGTCATCTCCCGCAGGAAGCGGTTCTTGATGCCGCGCGCATAGCGTCCGGAGAAGACGCGCGTCAGCACCGTGGCGCGCGCGGACTCCTGGCGCAGCGCCTTGCGATAGACGTCACTGGCGTTGGACTCCTCGCATGCGAGGAAGGCGGTGCCCACCTGGACGCCCTCGGCTCCCAGCGCCAGGGCCGTGGCCACCGACCTGCCGTCGGCGATGCCACCCGAGGCGATGACGGGCGTGCGCACCCGGTCCACCAACTGAGGCACCAGCGCCGTCGTCGCGGGGGACTCGTCCGCGGGCCTGAGGAACGAGGCCCGGTGTCCACCCGCCTCGCTGCCCGACGCGACGATGAGGTCCACCCCCGCGCGCTCCAGCGCGAGCCCCTCGTCCACGTTCGTCGCCGTCCCCACCGTGAGGATTCCGGAGGCCCGGCACGCCTCCAGGATGCGCGCCGACGGGATGCCGAAGATGAAGCTGAACACCGGCGGCTTGAGCGCGAGCACCGCGTCAAGCTGCGCGTCGTAGTCCTGGGAGAAGGCGCTGGGGTAGGTGGGCGCGGGCAGGCCCAGCTCGTCGTACCAGGGCTTCAGCCGGGCGACGTTCGCCTGGAACTCCTCCGGCGTGGGGCGCAGCTCCCGCTCCCCTTCCAGCGGGACCCACAGGTTGATGGCGAACGGCCGCGAGGTGAGCCCCCGCAGCTCCCGGACGGTGTCCTCGATGTGCGACGCGCTCAGGTGGTGCGCGCCGAACGAGCCCAGCCCTCCCGCCTCGGACACCGCCGCCGCCAGCCGCGTCGACGACATGCCTCCGCCAAACGGCCCCTGGATGAGGGGGAGCCGGGTTCCAAGCATCCGTGCCACTCGTGTCTCGGTCCACATGGGAAGGCCCTCGCGCCGTCGTGTGCGCCGCTGTCCTAGCGACGAGGGGCCTGCCCCGCGACCCGATGTCCGGACAGGCGGGCGCTTGGGGCTTTTCCGGATAACCGAGAGGAGAAGCCGCGCTTGTGGCGAGGGCGCCTGCCACGGGGCAACGAGCGCTTGCCCCGGCGGGGGGCGGGTGCAACCCTGCCGCGCCGCTCGATTCTCCAAAGGAACTTGATGATGCAAGCACCGGGACCGACGCTTGAAACCGCGCGCCTCATCCTGCGCCCGACGGCGCGGGAGGACTTCGAGGGCTTCGTGGCCCTGATGGCCGACCCCGACTCCTCGCGCCACATCGGCGGCCTCCAGCCCCGCTCCGTCGTCTGGCGGGCCATGAGCTCCATGGCGGGGAGCTGGGCGCTCCAGGGCTTTGGCATGTTCTCCGTGCTGGAGCGCTCCACGGGCAGGTGGGTGGGCC
>NZ_VIFM01000522.1 GCF_006636215.1 Myxococcus llanfairpwllgwyngyllgogerychwyrndrobwllllantysiliogogogochensis
GGCTGGACCTCCACGGGCGTCGTCGCGACGGGGGGGCGTCGGAATGCGAGATCAAGCCAAGAGGCCATGAGGTGCTCCAGGGGTGGGGGATGAGGACTTCACCCCGTGGAGCCCCCCTGGCCTGAAGTGGCGCATTTTCCGTCCGCCGCCGTACGGTCGCACAAGGATTCCGAAGCGACGGCGATGACACCTCCGGGCCCACCGACCGGTGGCTCGACGACCTGACCGTCGGTGGGCAGCGGGTGGGGTGATCCCCGCGTTGAGGGAGGGCCCTGGATGAAGCGGGGCCCACGCTCAGCTCAGATGAGCTTCTTCAGGTACTTTCCCGGCTCCTGGGCGAAATCCACCGCGTAGTTCATCCCCTTGTCGACGGTATCCTTGATGGCCGCCCCGGGGTCGTTCATGGCGGTCTCCTTGAGGTCGATCATTCCTGTGTAGCCCAGGTCTTTCTTCAGGTGTCTGGTGGCATCCTCTTCGCTCATTCCGGTGAGCGTCGCGCCTCTCCAGACAGAGATGGGCCCCAGGTCCTGCAACCGTGCGATGTCGGCTGGATTCGTGGGGTGCTTGCCGTACTCGAAGACGAAGGTGACAGGCTTTGTGACGCCGCCAGTCTCGACCATCTTCACCATTTCGGAGATCGGGTCGGACCCCTTTGGGACCTTGTCGGGGGAGGGAGGGTTGATGGCGATGGTGGCTCCGGGGAACATCGCCCGCGTCTCAACCCCATGGTCGGCTGCCTTTTGGAAGCCGTAGTTGAACATGAGTTGATGCTCTGGAACGCCAGCCGCGCGGACTTCGTTCAGGAACCCCTGGCCGAAGACGGCTTCATCCTTCACGTCCAGCTTGAGGCCGACCCCGAGCTCCTTCCCCTTGTTCAGCCATTCCGTGAGGGTGAGGTTGTCGCCCTTCTCATGGATGGGGTCGTGCCGCATTTCGATGCGACCCTTGTCATTGATTTCCATGCTGACGTCGCCCTCCATCCAGTTGTAGTCCCCCTTGGCGGCTTTATTGAAGTCGCCGCGGGTGTTGGTGGAGTGGGCGTTGTGGGCGTCAGCCAGCTTCATGTCCTCCTCCCAGCGAGGCTTCTGGGGGGGCGGCGGCGGTGGGAGCTCCGCGAGCGACACGTGCTCCTTGCGCAGCTCCTTCGCGGCCTTGCTCTTGCCCGAGGCTTCGAGCTCCGTCACGAGCGAGCCCGCGAGCTTGTCGAGTCCAGGCGTCTTCTCCTTCTGAAGCGCCTTGAGCTTGTCGTCGAACTGATTGAGCTCGGACTTGTCGGGGGTCGCAGCCGCCAGGGTCTGTCCCAGGAGCTTGACGCCCTCCGGGCCGGCCTTGTTGGCGACCACGGACAGGTTCTTCAGCGTCTCGTGGGTGGTGTTGAACCTGCCGTGGGCATCCTTCTTGTCGTCATCCAGCTTGCCATTCCGGGTGCGCTCGCCCAGCGAGTCGCTGATGGCTTGGAGCGTGGGCGCCGCCGCCTTGAGCAACTCGTCGGTGAAGCCCGGAGGGGTCCTGGGGTCCATGACGAGGTCCGACAGCTTCTGTGATGCCGCAGCGGGGCCTCCCGTCTGGAATTCCGCCGCCACCGCCTGGGTGGCCAATTCGACAGTGGGGATAAGGCCGAGAGGCGATTCGGGCGCGACAGGCCCGGGTCCCGGCGCGGGAGGGGGCGGAGGGGCAAGAAGGC
>NZ_VIFM01000523.1 GCF_006636215.1 Myxococcus llanfairpwllgwyngyllgogerychwyrndrobwllllantysiliogogogochensis
CTACACCGGCAAATATGACCTGAGCTCCTCCTCGATGGCTCGGAGGTAGCCGTCCGGGTTGGCTCGGAAGCGCCGACCCATGATGCGAGGGACGCGCCGCTGCTCTAGCTGAGCGCGCAGTCGCTGCCATTCATGAAGGTCCCCAGGCGCCAGGTGCGGGCCGTCAATCGCGGGCAGCAGGGAGGCCGAGGCGATGGCCGGTAGCCGCACCGCTCCGCGCACGACGAGGCCCGCGCTCCCGCGCACCCGACCCGAGGCTCGCCGCTCGTGGTAGCGACAGGTTCCGAAGAGATGTTCCAGGTCATTGTCGGTGCGGGGCAGGTCCGGCACGTCGTAGCAGTGGAAGAGGCCTTTCCAGTAGCGGCGCGTCTCGAGGAGAAAGTGGGCGAGGGCCTGCCGCAGGACTCCCCGGTGACGTCGGCGCGTCCATCGCACAAGGGTAGCCAGGAGGGCGGCCAATCTGCGTCGCACACCTGCCGCGTCCAAGCCCGTCTCGTTGCGGAGGATGGCCGCGGTGCGCTCTACCCACTGGTAGGCCCGTGCCAGGCCAGGCCACATGCTGGCTGTGGCCTTCAATGCATTGCGTAGCACCGCATGCAAGCGGCTCAGTTCCGGTGGCCAGCCCCCCCTTTTGAGACCCGCTCCAAGCTCTTCTCGATGGCGTCCAGGCGTCGGCGTAGCAGCAGGCCGGAGGGTTTGAGAGGCGGGCGGTGGTCGTCGGTAAGAGCGCTCCTGACTGCCGCCGCATAGGCACGCGTGGCCCGGGCGCCCGCGTCCTGGCGGCCTTCCACCGCCCGTTCCACCTTCCTCACCTCACGCACGCGCTTCTTCAATTCTTTCTTTGCATGCCGGTCCGCCTCATAGAGGGGCCGAGCCGCCTCCCGAAGGTAGTGGAAGTGGCACAGTTGGTGCGGCACCTGGGGAAGTGCGTGGGCCAGCGCGTTGCGGATGCTCCTTTGTCCGTCAGAGACCACGCCGACGATGGGCACCCGCCCCAGTGCGCGCTTCGCCTCATCAATGAGAGGAATCAGTTCCTGCTCGCCCCCGGTCAGCAGTGCGCGCGCCAGCAGCACCTGGCCCGACAGGCACTCGCGCACCACCCAGAGCACCTCATGCCCGACGTCCGGCGCGAGCCCGTCAATGGCAAGCACCGCACGCCCCTGGTGGTTGAGTGTTGCCCGCAGGCGCTGCGAGTCGAGAAGCTTGAGGCTGATGAGCTCGTCGTACCGGTCGAGCAGGTTGGTGCAGGTGCGCTCGGAAATGGCGACGCCCCTCTGGCGCAACAAGGCGTGGATTTCCGGCACGCTGCGGTGCTCCCGGTAGCGCTGCGCCCCGATGAAGGCCAGCACGTCCAGGCCGAACTCATGCTCGGGCAGCACCCAATGCCCCTCACCCTCGGCCCGCAGCGACACCCCCTTCAGCAGACACCCCTCGTGGTGGCACACCCGCACCTGCACGGACAGCCCCACGCATCCGGTGAGCGTCGTCACGCAGCGCCGCGAGCGCCAGTCTGCCCGGGTCCTCGTGCCGCAGGCCTCGCAGCGCCGACGCTCGCTGTCGAGTCGCACCTCCCGAGTTGCAACAGGGCGAGCCGTCGTCCGAGCCATGGCGTTCCTCCTTCCCTCAGAGGGGTAACACCTGCGGCTCAAGCCATATTTGCCGGTGTAG
>NZ_VIFM01000524.1 GCF_006636215.1 Myxococcus llanfairpwllgwyngyllgogerychwyrndrobwllllantysiliogogogochensis
CGGTGGACGTCCCGTGCCTGGAAGCGGCGCTGCGCGCGGTCGTCGCCCACCACGACACGCTGCGGCTGCGCTTCACGCGCCGCCAAGACGGCACCTGGCACCAGGAGTTCACCGGCCTGGAGTCCCTGGTCCGCCTGGAGCAGGTGGACCTCTCATCCGTGCCCGAGGCGGAGCTGCCTGCGGCCATGGAATCCGAAGCCTCCCGAATCCACGCCAGCCACAGACTGGAGGAGGGGCTGCTCCTGCGCGCCGCCCTCTTCCACCTCGGAGCCGAGCGAGGCTCACGACTCCTGCTGTCGGTGCACCACCTGGGTGTGGATGGCGTCTCCTGGCGCACGCTGCTGGAGGACCTCGGCGCGGGGTATGTGCAATCGAGACAGGGGCGCCCGGTGGCGCTGCCGCCCAGGTCCACGTCCTTCAAGACCTGGGCCTCGAAGCTGAGTGACTTCGCTCGCTCCGAGGATGTCGCGCGTGAGCGGACGTACTGGCTGGAGGAGGGGCGACTCGAGGCGCCTGTCCTCCCAAGGGATGGCGCTGGCGGTGCCACTTCCGTGGCCTCCTCTCGCACGGTGGAAGTCTCCCTCGACGAAGCCCAGACGCGGCTCTTGTTGCAGGAGACACCGGCTGCGTGGCGGGCGCACATCAACGATGTGCTGCTGACGGCGGTGGCCGAGAGCCTCACACACTGGATGGGCCAGCCGCGCCTGCGTGTGGAACTGGAGGGCCATGGCCGCGAGCCGTTCTCCGACGACGTGGACCTGTCTCGCACGGTGGGCTGGCTCACCACGCTGTATCCCGTGACGCTGGACGTCTCGGGTACCACCAGCCTGGGCGGCCGGTTGCGCGCTGTGCGGGACTCGCTGCGGCGCCTTCCCCGAAAGGGACTCGGCTACGGCCTGCTGCGCCACCTGGCGGACGATGAGCAATCCCAGCACCTCCGCGCGCTGCCTCGTGCCCAGGTGCTCTTCAACTACCTGGGCCAGTTCCATCAGTCCGCCGGTGACGACTCGGCGCTGAATCCGTTCACCGCCACGCGGGAGCCCCTCGGTGCCCTGCGCGCACCCAAGGCCGCGCTCTCCCACCTGCTGGAGATAAACGGCTACGTCTTCGAGGGCCGACTGACCCTGGTGTGGACGTACAGCCAGGCAGCGCACCGGCCGGAGACCATCCAGTCCCTGGCCGACCATTGCCTGCACACGCTGCGGCGGCTCATCGACGACCGGGACTCCGACGACGCCCGCCGCTTCACGCCCACCGACTTCCCGCTGGCGAAGCTGTCCCAGTCGGTGCTCGACCGGGTGCTGCCCGCGGGGGCGCTGGCGGACGACCTCTATCCGCTGTCGCCCATGCAGCAGGGCATGCTCTTCCACACCCTCACGGCCCCGGGCTCCGGCGTCTACGTCACGCAGTTGGCGTGGACCTTCGGCGGCGCCGTGGACATGACCGCCTTCCGTCGCACCTGGGAAGCCGTCATCCAGCGGCAGCCCTCGCTGCGCACGTCCTTCGTCCCCGAGGACGCGGGCCAGCCCCTCCAGTGGGTCCACCCGGAGGCCACCCTCCCCTGGGAGGAGCACGACTGGCGCGGCGCGGATGAGGCCGAGCAGCAGAGCCGCTTCGACACCCTCATCTCCGAGGACCGTGCTCGGGGC
>NZ_VIFM01000525.1 GCF_006636215.1 Myxococcus llanfairpwllgwyngyllgogerychwyrndrobwllllantysiliogogogochensis
CCAGACGTGTATCCGAGACAGGGAATGGCCAGCGACGGCTGCGCGGCGTCCGCGAAGAGCGCCCCGGGCATTTCCCCCTCCACCGCGCTGCCGAGGATGACCCGGTAGCCCGCGGGCAGCACCGACAGGACGGCGTAACGCTGCTGGAGCGGCCCCTCCGGACACGTGAAGCTCGCCGACAGCTCCACGAAGGTCTGCCGGAGGAGCGCCGCGTGGGACGTGCGCGCGCAGGGCTGGCCGCCGGCGGTGAGCGGCATCGCGTCCCACACGCCGACCTCCAGCGAGGGCCTGCGGGCGTCGAGATCCGCCTGGGACACCGTGCCGTCCCCGTCCGCGTCGGCCGGGACGAGCAGGCCCAGCGTGCCCGAGGTGAGGGTGACGACCTGGCGCACCTCGGCCTCGGCGGGCCCGGCGCGACGCACCTGGGTGTAGAGGATGTCGGCGTCGTGGGCGGAGGCGGCGCTCGGAAGCAGCAACAGGCCCGCGAGCAGCGCTCCCCAGGGAAACTTCGTCATGGCGCGCGAGCCTGCCGCCCCGGCGCGCCCGCGTCCACCGCACCCTGGTCTATTCCGGAATGATCTCCAGCTGGACCTGCTGCCGACCACTCAGGCCGCCATGCCGCGCGCCGCAGCGGGGACAGAAGATGAGCTGATCCCACTCCCAGAGCAGCTTCACGTCCTCCCCACAGCACAGCATGGGAATCACGCGCAACAGCTCGTCCGGCTCCGGCTCCATGGGGCCCGGCAGCGACTCCGGCGCCACCGCGACGAACGTGGGACTGGGGTTGAGCGACAGCGTGCGCGAGACGTGCGCGAGCTGCTCGTAGCGGACGTGGTTGGCCCACGCGCGCGCCACCGACTCCAGATGCGTCTGCTGCGCCGGGGTGAGGAAGCAGTCCGCCTCCGCGCGGTGGCCACAGTAGGGGCAGCGCCACACGGGCAGCCCCTCCTCGCTCTCGTGCGCGTTCTCCAGCGCGAAGAACGCCTGCAGCTTGTGCAGCAGCGCGCGAGCGTCATGCGGGCCTGGCCGCGTCTTGAACGGGCGCATGCAACTGGGACACTCGCGGCGCGTGAAGCCCGCGGTGTCCCGAGGCAGCTCCACGCCCTCCGCCTCCAGGCCCTGGCTGCTCATGACAGCGCCGTCCGCCGGCCCCGCGACACCACGCCCACCACGAAGGCGAGCAGCGCGAAGAGCAGGAACAGGTGAACCCAGTACCCCTCGGTGGAACCCGCGGTGAGCCCCAGCCCCCACAGCACCATCAGGATCATCCCTATCGTCCAGTACACGCGGCACCTCCCCTGTCCCCTACCCGGACCGGCGCAAGCTAGGAACGCGAATGCCCACCGGCAACCCAGGGCCGCCTCCCGTCCTTTTCACAGGAAGCAAAGTTCCCTGTCCGGGCATTTTTTCCGACCGGTGAGAAGCCGCTCACCCCGTGAGGCCGTCGGAGTTCCAAGAGATCTAAAGGAGATAGAGGCGCGCAACCCCCGCCAAGGGCGCTGGCATGGCGCCTGCTTGGGTGTCTCCCCGTCGGAGTCAACGCGAGTGAGTGACTCCGTGAGCGCTGTGGCACGGGTTGCTGGGGAGGGT
>NZ_VIFM01000526.1 GCF_006636215.1 Myxococcus llanfairpwllgwyngyllgogerychwyrndrobwllllantysiliogogogochensis
GTTGTGTATAAGAGACAGGGCGGGGGACCGGTTGGTGGAGGGCGTTCGCGCGGTGTACTCGGAGGTGCTGGACGCCGCGCGGCACCGACGTCAGCCGGGTCAGGCGCTGGTGGCCATGGGCCATTGCTACATGACGGGCTCGGAGCTCTCGGTGCTCAGCGAGCGGAAGATTCTGGGCGGCAACCAGCACGCGCTGCCCGTGGAGCTGTTCTCGGACGATGTCGCGTACGCGGCGCTGGGGCACCTGCACAAGGCGCAGCGCGTGGGTGGGCGCGAGGGCGTGCGCTACAGCGGCTCGCCCCTGCCGCTGTCGCTGTCGGAGGCGGGATATCGGCACCAGGTGTTGCTGGTGGATTTGAAGGGGGACGCGCTGGAGGCCGTGCAGTCCCTGCCCGTGCCGCGTCGCGCGGAGATGGTGCGCGTGCCGGCGCGGGACGCCGCGACGCTGGAGGAGGTGCTGGCGTTGCTGGAGGCGTTGCCGGCGCTGGAGGAGGACGCGGTGGAGTGGCGGCGTCCCTACCTGGAGGTTTGTGTGTCGCTGCCCCGACCGGAGCCGTCGCTGCGGCAGAAGGTAGAGAAGGCGCTGGAGGGGCGCGCGGCGCGGCTGGTGAAGCTGACGCCCGCGTACACAGGCACGGGCGGCGCGCTGGCGGAGGTCCAGCCAGGGCTGTCGCTGCGTGAGCGCACGCCCGAGGACGTCTTCCGGGCGAGGTATGCGCGTGACTACGAGGAGCCGCCCTCGGAGGTGTTGCTGGAGGCATTCCACACGCTGCTGACCCAGGTGCAGGAGGACGCGTCATGAAGGTCCTCTGCATCCGGGGCAACAACCTGACGAGCTTCGCGGGGACGTTCGCGCTGGAGCTGGACCGGCCGCCGCTCGACAGGCTGGGGCTGTTCGCGATTACGGGCGCGACGGGCGCGGGCAAGAGCACGCTGCTGGACGCGCTGTGCCTGGCGCTGTTCGACCGGACGCCGAGGTTGGGCGGGCGGGGTGGTGTCCCGGTGGGGCGCGCGGACGAGGAGGAGGAGGCGCGGCTGTCCGCGTATGACGTGCGCGGCATGCTGCGGCGGGGCGCGGGCGAGGGCTTCGCGGAGGTGGACTTCCAGGGGAAGGATGGGAAGCGCTACCGGGCCCGCTGGTCGGTGTGGCGGGCGCGCAGTCGCGCGGAGGGGCGCTTCCGGCCTCAGGAGATGACGCTCACGGAGGTGGCCACGGGACAGCAGTTCGGCCGCACCAAGGGCGAGGTGCTGGCGGCCATCCAGGAGCGGCTGGGGTTGTCGTTCGACCAGTTCCGCCGCTCGGCGTTGCTGGCGCAGGGGGAGTTCGCGGCCTTCTTGAAGGCGGATGCGAGCGAGCGCGCGGAGTTGCTGGAGCGGATGACCGGCACGGAGGTGTACAGCCGGCTGTCCATGGCCGCCCACGAGAAGAACAAGGGCGAGCAGGAGGAGCTGGCGCGCCGGGAGCTCGGGCTGGCGGCGATTTCGCTCATGGAGGCCGGGGAGCGCGGCGCGGCGGAGGGGCGGCTCGTCGAGGAGGCCGAGGCGCGCAAGGGCGTGGAGGCGCGGCTGGGGGAGGCGG
>NZ_VIFM01000527.1 GCF_006636215.1 Myxococcus llanfairpwllgwyngyllgogerychwyrndrobwllllantysiliogogogochensis
AGGCGAAGACGCTCGCCCGCATCGAGCAGCACGCCCCGCGCCTCAAGCGCGTGAAGGTGTACGGCGGCGACTACGAGAAGGTGGTCCGCAAGTACGACGGGAAGGACACCGTCCTCTTCTTGGACCCGCCCTACCCTGGCTACAACGTCGACGTCGGCGAAGGCGACTTCGACGAGGAGCGCTTCTACGGCGTCCTCAAGTCACTCAAGGGTCGCTGGCTCATGACGTATGGCATCCGGGGGAAGTTGCCCGGGATGCTGAAGGACTCCGGCTTCGTGGTGAAGCGGATCCGCACGCCTCGCACCATCGCCGCCATGCGCGGCGTGGGCGGCTCCTCCGTGCTGACGCAGCTCCTCGTCTCCAACTACCAGCCCGCCGCGAAGGCGCTGGAGAGTGACGGGGACTTCACGCTCGACGACTGGCAACCGGAGGGGCCGTCCGGCACCGCCCCCTTCGCTACCACGACGTCCCTCCTCAAGGGCGTCGAGCCCGACGACGAGCGGTACGTCCTGGGTGTCGTCCTGGAGCCGGAGACGGTGGACGCGCAGGGCGACCTCTACTCCGCCGCGGAGATTCGGCAGGCCGCGCACCGCTTCATGGAGGAGTTCGGCGGCCTGGGCCTCATGCACCAGATGCGCGTCAACGGGCACGTCAAGGTGCTGGAGAGCTACCTCGCCCCCGTCGATTTCAACCTGGGCGAGGTGCAGGTGCGCAAGGGCACCTGGCTTCTCGCCGTGCGCGTCCTCTCCGACGAGCTCTGGGGGCGTGTGAAGGACGGGCAACTGACGGGCTTCAGCATTGGCGGCACCGCGCGCCGGCTCCCCGAGGCCTCTCCCGCTACCGAGACGCCCCCTTCCGACACACCTGCCGCTGACTCCCAGCCGGAGGCCGCATGACGAGCACCACCCAAGGTCCCGCTTCCGTCCACCGCCTCATCGACATGGTGGTGGAGGAGGTGTCCCTCGTGGACAGGGCCGCCAACAAACACCGCTTCCTCTTGGTGAAGCGAGACGGAGACACCATGCACGACGCTCCCCAGGACGCCTCGCAAGCCGAGGGCAATAGCCACGCCGCCTCGGACACCAACAAGGCCGAGGACGCAGTCCTCACCGCTGCCCAACAGGCCCTCGAAGCGGTGACGGCCCTCGTCGAGGCGTTGGCCTCCACGGATGGCATCGACGGCGTGCGCGTGGTGGAGGTGGCCCAGCACCTGCGCGCGCTGGCCGACGCGCTGGAGGAGAGCGAGGACGACTCCGAGGACGAGGAGGATGTCGACGCGCGCGCCAAGGCCGCCAACCCCGCGCCGCCTCCTCAGTCGGCTCCGCCCGCGCCCGCGACGAGCCCCGACGCCTCCGGCGTCATGGAAGGACTGACGAAACTCACCGACGCCGTCCGCGCGCTGGAGGGCTCCGTGAAGGAGCAGCAACAGCGCCTGGGCCGCGTGGAGAAGCAGTTCGGCCTGCCCAACAGCAGCGCCCCCGCGGAGCGCCCGCCGAAGCCCCCCGTCGAGGACGTCGGCTGGCCCCTCGACATGAACAAGCCCCTCAAC
>NZ_VIFM01000528.1 GCF_006636215.1 Myxococcus llanfairpwllgwyngyllgogerychwyrndrobwllllantysiliogogogochensis
CCCATGAACCTCCGTCTCCTCGTCCCCCTCCTCGCCCTCTGGTCACTCGGAGGATGCATCGTCCACCGAGACATCCACGGGCACGACTCGCATCCGCCCAAGTCGAAGAAGTCCAAGCGCAACAGCAAGGACTGTCACCCGAGCCAGTACTGGGATGGCGACGAGTGCCGCCACAAGGGCAAGGGCAAGGGCGCTCGCAAGCACGACGGGTGAAGTCCCGGCGCGTGGGGCAGGCCCGCCGTCACTGGGGGCGTGTCCCGTGCCGCCCGGGAGAGTTGTAGGGTGGGTGTGCTCATGCGCACCGAAGCCTCCGTCGTCCCGCAGCCCGTGCCTCCGCTGGCCCCGTCGTTCTCCCGGGAGCATGCGAGCGAGCACTGCACGCTGCTGGATGGGGGCGCGGAGGCGTTTCCCCGGATGCTGGAGGCCATCTCCTTCGCCCGGCACCGCATCCACCTGGAGGTCTACACCTTCGAGCGCGAGGGCGTGGGCGCGCTCTTCCTGGACGCGCTGGTGGCCGCGGCGAAGCGGGGCGTGTCGGTGAAGGTGGTGGTGGACGGCTGGGGCAGCATCGGCGCCAGCAAGTACCTCACGCAGACGCTGCTGGCCGCGGGCGCGAAGGTGCGGGTCTACAACCCGCTCACCTCGCTGTGCCTGGGCCGCTCCTGGCGCAACCACCGCAAAATCCTCCTCGTCGACGACACGGTGGCGTTCCTGGGCGGCATCAACATCGGTGATGCCTACGCGGCGCACGGCGACGTGCCCGGCTGGGCGGACCTGGCGGTGGAGCTGCGGGGGGACATCTGCCGGCAGTTGGGCGCGAAGCTGACCGCGGGCACGGCGGCGCTGACGTCCGGCGCGGTGAGTCTGTACCTGTCCGGCATCGGCGGCGGGCACCGGCTGCGCAAGCGCTACCTGTCCGCCATCGACGGGGCGAAACACGAGGTCATCCTCGCGCACGCGTACTTCCTCCCGGACACGGGCTTCGTGCGAGCGCTGACGCGGGCGGCGCGGCGGGGCGTGAAGGTGTCGCTGCTGCTCGCCGGGAGAAGCGACGTCATCTTCGCCCGCGCGGCGACGATGCGGCTGTACGGCACCTTCCTGCGCGCGGGGGTGAACATCCACGAATGGACGGCCTCCACGCTGCACGCCAAGGCGGCGGTGGTGGATGGGAAGACGCTGCTGGTGGGCAGCTTCAACCTGGACCCGCTGTCGCTCGTGAATCTGGAGACGCTGGTGGAGGCCCAGGAGCCCGGCGTGGCGGCTCAGGCGGCCCTGTGGCTGGACAAGCACGTGGCCCTGTCGCGACACGTGCAACTGGAGCAGTGCGGCCGCTCCAGCCTCCAGCGGTGGCTGCTGGACGTCGTGGGGCTGGCGGTGGCGCGCTTCGCGGAGCGCTTCGCCAGCTTCATCGGCCGACGGCGCAAGCGGTGAGGCCGTCACGCTGGCGTCACGCGAGCGCGTGAAGAGGCCCCCGCCCGGCCGCAGCCCCCCCATGTCGTGCTGCGCGAGCCGTCACGGCGCTCTACACTGTCCCACGTCCAACCA
>NZ_VIFM01000529.1 GCF_006636215.1 Myxococcus llanfairpwllgwyngyllgogerychwyrndrobwllllantysiliogogogochensis
CCTAGCACTACTGCATCAGGGGTAGGCCGAAGAGGGAATGGGCGACGGAGGGCTGGGCGGGCAGGCCCTCATTGCATTGGCCGCCATCGGCCCCACTCATGAATGGGGTATGGACTCCTTCATGAACGCCGCCGCGGTGCAGCGGCTTGAGAGGTACTTCCAGCAAATCGGCGAGGTGCTGGGCGAGGAGAGTCGGCGGGGCTCGTTCGCCCTCTACGCGATGGGCCTGCTGGGGGATGGCGAGCGCAAGAGCGTGGAGCCCTTGGCCGCCCGCGCGTGTCCGGACCCCGCGCGGGTGGACGCCATGCACCAGCGACTGTTGCACTTCGCGGTGGACTCGAAGTGGAGCGACCGGGACGTGCGGCGCCAGGCGGCGAGGTATGCGCTGGAGGCGATGACGCAGCAGGCGTCGGTGGAAGCCTGGATTGTGGACGACACGGGCTTCCTCAAGCAGGGCAAGCATTCGGTGGGCGTGCAGCGGCAGTACACCGGCTCGGCGGGGAAGATTACCAACTGTCAGATTGGCGTCAGCCTCAGCGTGGCCACCCGCACCGAGCACCTGCCCGTCGACTTCGAGTTGTACCTCCCCGAGTGCTGGGCCAGCGACGAGGCGCGTCGCCGCGAGGCCCGCATCCCCGCCGAGGTTGCCTTCAGGACCAAGCCCCAACTGGCGCTGCGGATGATTGAGCGCGCCGTGGGGGACGGGGTGGCTCCGGGCGTCCTCCTGGCGGACACCGCCTATGGCAGCTCCAGCGACTTTCGTGCGCGCCTTCGCTCGCTGGGCTTGCATTACGCGGTGGCAGTGGCCCCACAGACGAGCGTCTCCCTCTTGGATGCGAAGGACCGCCCCCGAAAGGACACTCAAAGCGTTTCGGACCTGGCCCTGCGCCTTCATGAACGAGGCGGCTTCCGACGGTGCACCTGGCGCCAGGGTACGAAAGACGCCTTGTCGGCACGCTTTGCTCTGCGCCGCGTCGTCGCCGCGGGCGTCCCCCTGCGAGAGCAGGAGCCCCTGGGGCTGCTCATTGAGTGGCGCGACGGTGAGCCCGAGCCCGCCAATTACTTCCTGATATCCCTGCCAGAGGGCCGGACGAAGAAGCAGCTCATCCGTCTGGTGATGCAGCGATGGAGAACCGAACGCGTCTACGAGGACCTCAAGGGGGAACTGGGCCTGGACCACTACGAAGGCCGCCGTTTTCCCGGCTGGCATCACCATGTCTCCGTCGCGCTGTGTTGCTACGCCTTCCTCGTGGCGGAACGCACGCGGCGTTTTCCCCCCTCGGCCCGAAGGACGGCTGAAGCCCACGCGCAGCCACTCTCGGCCTGAGCGCCACTTCCACGACAGCCTCATCACCGCACGGCTCGCCATGGCGCGAGTGATTGCCTCTTGGTTGCCGCGCTGCCCCACCTGCCACCGCACCAACCCCCACCGCGACTCACGTCTCCTGCTCGGCCTCCCCGTCCACCCATCGGGCCCCTGACGCAGTAGTGCTAG
>NZ_VIFM01000052.1 GCF_006636215.1 Myxococcus llanfairpwllgwyngyllgogerychwyrndrobwllllantysiliogogogochensis
AGCCCTCCAGAGCCGATGGTACTCCGCGGGAAACCGCGTGGGAGAGTAGGTCGCTGCCGGATTCTTTTTGAGAGAAGCCCTCGTCGCCTCGTGCGACGGGGGCTTTTCGCTTTTGTGCGTCTGGAGTTTCCGACGCCGCGAGGAGGCCCCGTGCCCGCTTCGGCCGCCAGGGCGTCCGCGGGCTTGGGCTTGAAGCCACCCTCGAGCGCTGACGGCCTTGCGGGGCCTCAGGGCACTCGCAGCACCACCTTGCCCACCGTCGCGCGCGACTCCAGTCGCTGGTGGGCTTGCGCGGCTTCCTCCAACCCCACCACCAGCCCCAGCTTCACGCGCAGCTGCCCTCCCGCCAGTGCGCTTCCCAGCGCCTCGCGTGCCCGCCGCTGCAGCGCGGCCGGGTGTGGCGTGCGCAGCCAGTACGCGCTGACTTTCAACGACTTCGCGTACAGCGTCTCCACTTCCACCGCCGCCGGGGGCCCGCTCGCGCTTCCGTACGCCACCAGGTGCCCGAAGGCCGCCAGCGACTCCAGGCTGCTTGCCCACGTGCTGGCACCCACGGAGTCCAGCACCGCCTCCACTCCAGCTCTACCGGAGCTGGGGGCGGCTGGGATTGCGGTACGCGGCTATATCCACTGGCGTTGGGGCTTGGCGGCGCTTCCGTACGCAACGCCAGGTGCCTGGGAGGGCGCCAGTGGCTGGCTCGATGATGCCTGCCGCACGCGTGCGCGGGCTCGACTCTCACTGGCGCGGTCTCAAATCCGGCGCGTGGCTTCAAACCGCTGCCCACATGCTGGCTCCGCACGGGCCGGTACGAACTCTCCTGTTCCAACTGCGCCGGAGTGCGTCGCTGGGTTCTACCCACGGATCCCAGGTGGCCTCGCGGGATGGTGGTCTGCTTCAGCGGCGCCGCAGGCGCTCCGGTTGTCGCTGAACACCGTGAACGACAGGGGGCGATGTAGGGCTTCACCTCGCGGCTTGGGGCATGGGTCGTCCGACATGTGACGCGCCGCCTCCTTCCCGCTCCTGCTTCCATGGGGCTCAGAAGCGTTCAAGCTCCCGAATTCCTTGAGGTTTCAGGGGTGTATGCGTGTTTGACTCGCTATGAAGGCTGCGACTAGAGTCCAGTCCTCCGCCCGGTCTGCGCTCCGCCTGCCGCGGTGCTCCCCGGCCCCGGACCGCTCCACGAGATGAAGAAGCCGACCCTTTTTGGGAAGTACCTGCTCCTCGAGCGCATCAACGTCGGCGGAATGGCCGAGGTGTTCATCGCGAAGGCCTTCGGCGTCGAGGGCTTCGAGCGCATCCTCGCCATCAAGAAGATCCTCCCCACGATGGCGGAGGACGAGGAATTCATCACGATGTTCATCGATGAGGCGCGGATCAGCGTTCAGCTGAACCACGCCAACGTCGTGCACATCCACGAACTCGGGAAGCACGACGACACGTACTTCATCGCCATGGAGTACGTCGCGGGCCGCGACGTGCGGACCATGCTGGAGCGATACCGGCGGCGTAAGGAGATCATGCCCACCGCGCAGGCGGTGTTCATCGCCTCCAAGCTCTGTGACGGCCTGGACTACGCCCATCGGAAGAAGGACGCACGCGGGCAGGACCTGCACATCATCCACCGTGACGTGTCGCCTCAGAACGTCCTCATCTCCTATGAGGGCGAGGTCAAGGTCATCGACTTCGGCATCGCCAAGGCGGCCAACCGCTCGCAGAAGACGCAGGCCGGCATCCTCAAGGGCAAGTTCGGCTACATGAGCCCGGAGCAGGTCCGGGGCATGCCCATCGACCGGCGCAGCGACATCTTCGCCGTCGGCGTGCTGCTGTACGAGATGCTCACCGGTGAGAAGCTCTTCGTCGGCGAGTCGGACTTCTCCACGCTGGAGAAGGTGCGCAACGCGGACGTTCCGCTTCCTCGCGAGTTCAATCCGAACATCCCGCCGGGACTCGAGAAGGTCGTCCTCAAGGCGCTCGCGCGTGAGACCGAGGACCGCTACCAGTGGGGTTCGGATCTCGCCGAGGACCTGATGCGCTTCCTCCTCGCTGGGGATGCCATCTACTCGTCGAAGCACCTCTCCTCCTACATGAAGGAGGCCTTCGCCGAGGACATGCTCCGCGAGGCGGAGAAGATGGAGCGCTACGCGGGAATCGAGCGCCCGGATCAGATCGAAACCTCGGGCGTCACCGTTCCCCCCTCGCCGCCGCGCCAGAGCACGAGGCGCCCGCCGCCCGCGGTGGTGGTGACGGGTTCTCCCGCGGGCCGCGCGCCCACGGCACCGGCTCATCCCGCCCCGAATTACATTCCGCCCCCCACGGCCGAAGAGCTGGAGGAAATGGACGGCGGTGGCGCCGACAAGACGCAGATCGTCGACTCGACCCAGACCTTCATGTCCCCGGAGACGCGCGTCGCCGAGAGCAGCGTGCTGGTGGACGACAGCATCACGGGGCGTTCGGAGATTCCGACCCTCCAGGGCAGTGGCACCGCCTCGGCCTACCCGTCGCGGGAGCCGGAGCCCTCGGTGCGCAAGGGCAAGAGCGGACCCAAGTCCCAGGTCGTCATCACCAGCGAGGACGGTGAGGCCTACGCGGGTGCGACGATGATCGGCCCCGCGCCGACCGCGCCCCCCACGCGCTCGAAGGCCTCGGCGGAGCCGCCCGAAGAGACCACCGGCAACATCACCGTCTCGGCGAACGGGCGGAGCAATCGCGTTCCGCGGCGTGGCTCGTCACCCCAGCACCAGGATGCCGGGGGCTACGACGCACCCCAGGATGATGGGGGCTACGACACACACGACGGCTACGGCTCCGAGGACGGCGGGGGTTATCCCGACGACACCCAGGAGCGCGAGGAAGTCACCGGGACGCAGACGCCCGCGCCCGCGCCGAAGAAGGGCGCCAAGGCCACGGCCAAGCCCGTTCCTGTCGCGAAGCCCAAGACCAAGACCAAGTCCAGGCCCGCCGCGAAGGGCTCGCCCCTGCAGTCGCTGGCGAACCTTCCCAAGCCGGTGCTCTTTGGCTCCGCGGCCGGCATCGCCGTGGTGGTGCTGCTCCTGTTGGTCGTGTTGTTCGGCGGCCCTTCAGGGGAGCAGGTCACCTTCACCGTGCCGCAGGCCGGCGCCGTCGTCGAAGTGAATGGGCAGAAGGTCGAGCCCAACATGATGCTGGCCCTTCCGGCCGGCGACTACGAGGTCGTGGCCAGTGCTCCCGGGCACAAGCCCGAGAAGAAGTTCGTGACGGTGGTCGAAGGCCCACCCCTGGCCGTGTCCTTCAACCTGGTCCCGGAGGTCGTGGCGCAGGCTCCGCCGGAGGAGCCACCCGCGAGGCCCTCGGAGCCCGTGGCCAACCCGGGAGGCCAGGAGCGGCCTTCGGGCACCATCGTGGACCCGGGGCAGACGGGGACTCCAACGCCCCCCCAGAACCCGGATCCTCCGACCGCCGTCGTCGACGCTCAGCCTCCCGACACCGCTCCCGCCCCAGGCACGGAGACGCCCACTCCGCCTCCCACGCAGAAGCCTCCTCCCGCGAACCCTGTCGTGGAGAACAAGCCCGTGGAGCCTCCGCCGCCTGCGCTCAAGAAGCTCGCTGCTGTCTTCGAGGGCGAGAGCGGCGCGGAAATCTCCGTGAATGGAAAGAAGGTCGGACGCACCCCGGCCGCGCGGCTCGCCAACCTGGAAGTGGGGAAGACCTACCAGTTCACCGCGAAGCTGGCGGGCTACAAGACCTACTCCGGAGAGTTCCTGGCCGAGGGTGATGGCGGTGAGCTGACCATTTCCTTCGACCTCACCAAGGAGGAGAAGCGCGTCGAGACGGTGAAGCCTCCTCCCGCGCCTCCGACCCCGCCGAAGCCGAAGGCCACGGGAATGCTGGCTTGCAGCACGAAGCCCGCAGGCGCCGAAATCCTCGTCGATGGCAAGAAGACCGGCCGTCAGACGCCGGTGACGCTCGGAAGCCCCCTCGTGCTCCCAGTGGGCAAGAGGAAGATCTCCTTCAAGCTCAATGGCAAGACGACCAAGCCCGTCGTTGTCTCGATCTCCGAGAACAAGATCGAAAAGCTGGTCAACTTCGCCATTGAGTAGGGAGCGGGCATCGGGCGTCGTCGACGATTTGTTGAATGAAGTGGTGCTGGGCGCGGTATGACGCCCGGCCCGCGACGCTACATGCTGAGGTGATGCGCCATGCAATCGACGCCCATCCGGGGCAAGGCCGAGGCCGGTCCCGCGCAACAGCCGTTTTCTTATCCGCTCCGCCGTGAGTTCGTGGAACCCGACTGGCGGCGCATCCCCGGCTACAAGGACGTCACCCAAGCGGAGTGGGAAAGCTCCGTCTGGCAGCGCAAGCACACCGTCAAGAACCTGAAGGAGCTCAGGGCCACCCTGGGTGCGCTCCTTCCGGACGACCTGGCGGAGAGCCTCGAGCGGGATCAGCGCGAGCGCGCGACGATGTCCATCCTCGTCCCGCCGCAGATGCTCAACACGATGGACTACCAGGACCTGTGGAAGGATCCGGTGCGGCGCTACATGCTGCCCGCCTTCGCGGACCGCCTCACGGACTGGCCCAACCACCCGAAGGCCAGCCGTGACAGCCTTCACGAGCAGGACATGTGGGTCGTCGAAGGTCTGACGCACCGCTATCCGACGAAGGTGCTCGCGGAGATGCTGCCAACGTGTCCCCAGTACTGTGGGCACTGTACGCGCATGGACCTGGTGGGCAACGACGTCCCCCAGGTCAGCAAGCACAAGTTCTCCATTGGACCGAAGGACCGCTACGAGCAGATGCTCGAGTACCTGCGCCGCACGCCCACCGTGCGCGACGTGGTGGTCTCCGGCGGCGACATCGCGAACCTGCCCATCCAGCAGCTGGAGCCTTTCGTCAGCTCGCTGATGGACATTCCGAACATCCGAGACATCCGACTGGCCAGCAAGGGGTTGATGGCCATTCCCCAGCACTTCCTCCAGGACTCGGTCCTCCAGGGATTGGACCGGCTGGCGAAGAAGGCCGTGGAGCGGGGCGTGGACCTGGCGATGCACACGCACGTCAACAACGCCGCGCAGCTCACGCCGCTGGTGGGCAAGGCCGTGCGCAAGCTGCTGGACATGGGCTTCCGTGATGTCCGCAACCAGGGCGTGCTGCTGCGAGGCGTCAACGACAGCGCGCAATCGCTGCTCGAGCTGTGCTTCACGCTGCTCGACCACGCGAAGATCCTGCCGTACTACTTCTACATGTGCGACATGATCCCCAACAGCGAGCACTGGCGGCTCTCCGTGGATCAGGCGCAGCGGCTCCAGCACGACATCATGGGCTACATGCCCGGCTTCGCGACGCCGCGCATCGTCTGTGACGTGCCCTTCGTGGGCAAACGCTGGGTCCATCAAATCGCCGAGTATGACCGCACGCGCGGCATCTCCTTCTGGACCAAGAACTACCGGACGGGCATCGAGGCGAATGACCCCGAGGCGCTCGACCGGAAGTACGAGTACTTCGACCCCATCGACTCCCTGCCCGAAGAGGGCCAAGCGTGGTGGCGGGAGCAGACCCGGGCGGCGTGATGGACACCTCCGCGGTTGCGATGAATGGGGCGGCGGACTCCCTCACCGAGCGCTCCTCGCTCAGTGACGCGGGGCGCCGTCGCCTGTTTCCCCAGGCCACGGATGCGGAGTGGGGCGACTGGCGCTGGCATCAGCGCCACGCGGTGCGCGGGCTGGAGCAGCTCGAGCGCTTCATCCCATTGACCGCCGATGAACGCGCGGGCGTCCAGGAGACGTCCTCGCTGTTCCGCATTGGCATCAGCCCGTACTACCTGTCGCTCATCGACCCGGAGCATCCGTTCTGCCCGGTCCGCATGCAGTCCATTCCCGTGCGGGCCGAGGCTCGCGTACGCCCCGGCGAGCTGGAGGATCCGCTCGGTGAGGACAAGACGCGGCCAGAGGAGTGCATCGTCCACAAGTATCCAGACCGGGTGCTGTTCCTGGCGCTGGATACGTGCTCGGTCTACTGCCGGCACTGCACGCGAAGGCGCATCACCCAGGGCGGCGTGGCGGAGCTGTCCAAGGACCAGATGCGCCGTGGCATCGACTACATCCGGCGCCACCCCGAGGTGCGTGACGTCCTCATCTCCGGCGGGGATCCATTCCTGCTCAGCGAGCAGCGCCTGGAAGAGCTGCTCGCGCCGTTGAGCGAGATTCCCCACGTGGAGATGATTCGCATTGGCACGCGCGTGCCAGTGGTTCTGCCCATGCGCGTCACCGATGCGCTGGCGAGCACGCTGCGACGCCATGCGCCCGTCTTCGTCGTCACGCACTTCAATCACCCGAAGGAAGTGACTCCCGAGGCGCGCGAGGCGTGCGAGCGACTGGTGGACCACGGCGTGCCCGTGGAGAACCAGGCTGTGCTGATGCGGCAGCTCAACTCGGACGCTCGCATCATCAAGGAGCTGTCCCACCTGCTGCTGCGCAGCCGAGTGCGGCCGTACTACCTGCACCAGATGGACGTGGCCGAAGGCTGTGAGCACCTGCGCACGCCCATCGCCAAGGGCCTGGAGATCATCCAGCAGCTTCGTGGCCACACCACCGGACTCGCCGTGCCGCACCTCGCGGTGGATTTGCCCGGCGGCGGCGGCAAGGTGACGCTCCAGCCGGACTACGTCGTCGAGCGGGGCGAGCGAGAGACCGTGTTCCGCAACTACAAGGGCGAGCGCTACGCCTACCCGGAGCCGGAAGAGACCGACTGCTCGTGCCCGTATGACGAGACCTGGCGTGCCCGCGCCCAGGAGTACGGCTACCTGCGGAAGGGCTGAGCGTCAGCGGCTCCCGGCAAGCGTGCTTCCGGGAGCGGACGACTTCGTCAGTCGTCGTTCGAGCTCCTTCTCTTCTTCGCCGCCTTCTTCTTCACCTTGGGCGTCTGTGAGCTGGCGCGGCGCGCGGCCTTCTTCGAAGGCTTGTCGTCCCCACCGCCCATGATCTCCACGGGCACCTGATCCTCATTCGCGGCAGCGGCCTGGGCTGCCACCGCGCCCTCCGCGTTCGCGCCCTCGCCACCCTCGGCCCCCGCGCCACCTTCGGCTCCCTCTTCGTCCTCGACGGGAATGCCAATCTCGACGACGGGATTGTCGCCCTCGGTGGACTCCAGCTCGACGGGGTTGTCGTTGCTGAAGCCTTGCTGAATGGTGACTTCCTTCTCCTCGGCGGGCTTCGCCGCGGCCTGCTTCGCCGACTTGGCTTGCTCTTCCAGCCGCTGCCCCTCGGCCTTCGCCCGCTCGTTGCCCTCGGGGCCCATCTTCGCGGTGAAGCGGTCGTACTCCTTCGCGGTGACGCCGTGCTTCTCCAACACCGACGAGGTGGCCGCGGACTGCTTCTGGATGGCTTGTCCGCGCTCCTCGTTGCTCATCTCCGAGGACTTGCGATTGCCGAACTCGTCGTCGACCTTCTTCATCGCCGCCGCTTCGTCTCGGCGGATGTGAGCCACCTTCTCGGGGGTCAGCTCGCCCCCTTCGTCCGCTCCGGCGATGCCCGGAAGGACCAACAGGGCTGCCATGAGCATGGAAATGGGACGGGACATGACGCGGCTCCTCGACAGTGGAAACCCGCGTATCTAAGCACGGTCCGCCGTCGGTGCGCATCGGTCGCGTTCCGTCCACTTCCCCCGGCGAGGACTGTCGCTGAATCCGGTGATTCCCCCCGCGAGCCCGTCGTCGGCCCGGTCAGCCGTTCTGGCAACTCGCGCAGCTGTCCCTCGCGCTGGAGCACTGCTCGCGGCCCTGTGCGCAGCGCGGAGGGAGATCATCCCGGTCCGGGTTCCGGTCCACCAGGGAGCACTGCTCCTCGGCCACGCCGCAGGTCTGGTTGGCCACCTCACAGCGGTCCTGGCACGACAGGTCATCCTGGGCCGCGCGTGCCCTCAGTTCTTCGAGCCTCGCGGATGCACCATCGATGGCAGCGTCGTCATCACCGGCGACGCGTGTGTCCACGTTCTTCGAGCAACCCACGAGGAGGCAGGTGACCACGAGCAGCGGGAGGCCGACGAAGGGGACTCGCATGGGCCTCCCATATTCGCGCAGACAGCACTTCGTCCAGCAAGGGCATCCGCGAGTGTCGGACGTTCGTCGGGACACAGTGGACTCACCGTTGTGGGTGACGCGCGACACTTGCTCGACGCGGCCGCGCCCATCGCGCAACACCCCGGGGCTGGCGTGGCCTGTCACTGGTGACGCGCGACACTTGCTGGCCGCAGCCATCGCGGAACACCCCGCGTCCGGCGTGGATGGTCGCTGGTCATCCTCGGGACTTGCTGCACGCGGCGGCGCCCGTCGTCACCCGGCGTCAGGCGCCAACTGTTGTTGGGGCGGGGGGCGCGGGCGGCGGGGCGGCTCTTCCGGACGCGACAGGTACAGGTATGCAGTCAGGGCCAGGAGGGCCGCGACAGCCAGCCTCCGCATCCAGTCCTCGCGCTGCCGAACTGGCGAGGCCTGGTCTTCCCGCGTCGCGGCTTCGAGGCCCGCGGCCACCTCGGCACTCACGGCTCGCACCCGACGGCAGACCTCTACCACCGGCACCAGTCCCACGGGCACCGGTGCATCCTCCCGCTCCAACGCCGCCGCGAGCATCCGCGCCCAGGCCGCTTCCTCCTCGCCCTCCGTCGGATCCCTCGCTGCCGTGCCCAGCCTCATCGCCAGCAACACGGCGGCTCGCAGCAAGCGCACCGAGAGGGCCTGCTCCGACACCCCGTAGAAGCTCGCGCAGGCCTCCAGGGAGGCCCCTGAGACGAGCCGGCGACTCAGCAGGGCGGCGGGACGGGGCTCCAGCCCTCTGAGGGCCTGGACGAAGGACGAGGGGGGCAGACGGGAAATGGGCGGCTCGAAAGGTGTCACGGCCGCGCCATCCTCTCCCATCCCCTGGCCGTTTTCTTGAGGCACGTGGCCACGCTCCTACACTCCCAGGCCATGTTGCGACCTGTTGCACTGCTCCTGCTCCTGCTCGCTCCCCCGCGTTCACTCGCGGTGGAGACCCTGCGCATCGCCATCGAGGACACGGGAGTGGAGGTGCGCATCAGCGGGCGCGGACTTGGCTTCGGCGTGGACAGCGAGGAGGCCACCTTCGTGCCCATCCCCTCCGATGTCGCCACCGTCCGTCGGAAGGCAGGCCGGCTCGAGGTCAACGGGGCACCCGTCATCGGAGACTCCGTCCGCTTCCGCGCGGGTCTGAGCCCCTCTGACGACGCGGGGAGCGCTCCGGGTGAACAGCCGCTCAAGGCCGGCAGCGCCCAGGTGCGCGGTGATGTCGTCGTGCGTCCATTTCGCGACGGGCTCCAGCTCATCAACGTCATCTCCCTCGAGGACTACCTCGCGGCGGTGCTCGGCAGCGAGATGCCGGTCTCCTTCCCGCCCGAGGCCCTCAAGGCCCAGGCCATCGCCGCGCGCACCTATGCCCTCCAGAAGAAACTGGAGAGCTATAGCAACGCGTTTCATCTCGGCAGCAGCGTGCTCCATCAGGTGTATGGCGGCGTCAACCGCGAGGACCCCCGCACCCGCGCCGCCGTCGACGCCACCCGAGGGCAGGTGCTCACCTACGAGCTCGCCCCCATCGAGGCCTACTTCCACGCCTCCTGTGGCGGTCGCACCGAGTCCGGACAGGACGCCCTCCACCGTGACTTGCCCTACCTCCAGCCCGTCGACTGTCCGTGCGGACGCCTGCCCGCGAGCCGCTGGTCCGCCTCCATGTCGGACACCGAAATCAAGGCCGCCCTCAAGCGCCCCGCCCAGGGCATGAAGGTGTCCGCGCGCACGCCCACCCGCCGTGTCACCCGCATCACCATGGGCGATGGCAGCACGGTGGACGGCGTGGAGCTCCGCCGCAGGCTCGGCTACACGCGCCTCAAGAGTCTCGACTTCGAGGTGGAGCGAACCGACCACGGCTATGTGTTCTCCGGTCGCGGCTATGGCCACGGGGCCGGGCTCTGCCAGTGGGGCGCCAAGGCGCTCGCCGACAAGGGCAGGGGGTACCTGGAAATCCTCACCCACTACTACCCCGGGGCCGAGCTCCAACAGCTCTACTGACGTCCCCTTCGTCGGCGCGCTTTCCGCGGCGGCGCGGGGGCTGCTACAAGCGCCAACCCCGTGTCGTCCCGCCTCTCAGACTACGACTTCGAACTCCCCGAGTCCCAGATCGCCCAGGCGCCGCTCGCCCAGCGCGACGCCTCGCGACTGATGCTCGTCCGCCGCTCCACCGGCGACGTGAGCCACCGCCAGTTCTCCGACGTGCTGGAGCTCCTGCGCCCCGGTGACCTGCTCGTCCTCAACGACGCCCGCGTCATCCCCGCGCGCCTGCTGGGCCAGAAGGCAGGCACCGGCGGACGCGTGGAGCTGCTCGTGGTGCGGCCCGCCGCCTCCACGCTGACGTCGGCCGCGCTCGATGGCGCTCCCGAGTCGCTCGACTGGCTCTGTCTGGGCCAGGCCTCCAAGGGCCTCAAGCCCCCCCAGCGCCTCACGTTCGCCGGCGGCCTGGAGGCGGAGGTGCTGGAGGTGCTCGGAGGAGGGGAGTACCGCGTGCGCTTCCACGCGCGCCCGGGGGCCTCGCTGGCGTCGTTGCTCGACGCCGCCGGTCGCCTGCCGCTGCCGCCCTACATCACCCGCGAGCCCGATGCCGCGGACGCCGAGCGCTACCAGACGGTGTACGCGCGCGCCTCCGGCGCCGTGGCCGCGCCCACCGCCGGCCTGCACTTCACGCAGGACACCCTGGACGCGCTGGCGGCCAAGGGCGTGCGCCGCGCGCTGGTGACCCTGGACGTGGGGCCGGGGACCTTCTTGCCGGTGCGCGAAGAGGAACTCGACAAGCACCACATGCACCCGGAGCGCTTCACCGTCCCCGAGGCCACCGCGCGCGAGGTGAACGCGGCGCGAGCGGAGGGCCGGCGCGTCGTCGCCGTGGGCACCACCGTGGTGCGCACGCTGGAGTCCGCGACGGACCCGACCACGGGCCTGCTGCGCGAAGGGCCGGGCGAGACGACGCTCTTCATCCGCCCGGGCTTCACCTTCCGCCAGGTGGACGCGCTCCTCACGAATTTCCACCTGCCGCGCTCCACGCTGGTGGTGCTCGTCAGCGCGCTCTTGGGGCGCGAACGCACGCTGGCTGCATACGCGGAGGCGGTGCGCGAGGGTTATCGATTCTTCAGCTACGGCGACGCCATGCTGGTGTCGGAGTGAGTGCCATGAGTGAGCAGGACGCGGGAGTACGGGAGACGGCGCGCGAGAAGGGCGACACGCGGGTGGCACCGGGCCTGGTGCGCTTCGATTTGCTCCACGAGGACGCCTCTGGAACGAAGGCCCGCCGTGGGCGGCTGAACACCCCGCACGGCCCCATCGAGACGCCCATCTTCATGCCCGTGGGCACCGTGGGCAGCGTCAAGGGCGTGGGGCCGGATGACCTGCTCGCGCTCGACGCGCAAATCATCCTCGGCAACACCTACCACCTCATGCTGCGCCCCGGCGAAGCGCTGATGCGGGAGATGGGCGGCCTGCACCAGTTCGTCTCCTGGAACCGGCCCATGCTCACCGACAGCGGCGGCTTCCAGGTCTTCAGCCTGTCGGAGAAGCGCAAAATCACCGAGGAGGGCGCCGCCTTCCAGTCCCACCTCGACGGCGCGCGTCACTTCCTCACCCCCGAGCGCTCCATCGAAATCCAGGAGACGCTCGGCGCCGACGTCATCATGGCCTTCGACGAGTGCCCTCCCTCCACCGAGGACCGCCCGTACCTGGAAAATTCCCTCGCACGCACCACGCGGTGGCTGCACCGCTGCGTGAAGGCGTGGAACCGGGAAGGACGCTCGTCCCTCTTCGGCATCGTCCAGGGAGGACTCCACGAG
Organism: Myxococcus llanfairpwllgwyngyllgogerychwyrndrobwllllantysiliogogogochensis; assembly: GCF_006636215.1. GTDB lineage: Bacteria > Myxococcota > Myxococcia > Myxococcales > Myxococcaceae > Myxococcus > Myxococcus llanfairpwllgwyngyllgogerychwyrndrobwllllantysiliogogogochensis. The sequence continues at coordinate 11,854 of NZ_VIFM01000052.1, forward strand.
GACCTGCGCAAGCGCCACGCGGAGGAGGTGTGCGCGGTGGACCTTCCTGGGTACGCGCTGGGGGGGTACTCCGTGGGCGAGGCCCCCGAGGCGATGCACGCGGGCGTGGCCTACGCGGCGCCGCTCCTGCCTCGCGACAAGCCGCGTTACCTCATGGGTGTGGGCACCCCCGTGGACCTGGTCACCTGCGTGGAGCACGGGGTGGACATGTTCGATTGCGTGCTGCCGACCCGTTGTGCGCGCAACGGCCTGCTCTTCACCTCGGAGGGCAAGCTCACCATCCGCAATGCGGCATTCGCCAGGGACCCCAGGCCGGTCGACCCGGCGTGCTCCTGCTACACCTGCCGCAACTTCAGCAGGGCGTACCTGCGGCACCTCTTCGCCGCGGGCGAAATCCTCGCGATGCGCCTCAACACCCTGCACAACCTCCACTACTTCCTCGGGCTGATGGCGGATGTGCGCAAGGCCATCGCCGAGGACCGATATGCCGCTTTCGCGCGGGAGTTCCGGGAGAGGGCTCGGGCCCAGGAGGCCGAACGGACCCGTGGTCGCTGAGCGACCGGATGGAATCCCGAGTTCCCGCGTTCACTTGCTCACATGGGGACCCCTTGCTAAGAGGGCCCCCTTTCAGGATGGGTCCTTCGGGTAGTGTGGGGGGTCCCCCATCCCAAGCCTTCCTCAACCGACGAGGCAGTCTGTGGCTGAGAGCTTTTTGATGCTGGCGCAGGCCGGGGGCGGGACCAACCCGCTGAACACCCTGGCTCTGCTCGTGGGACTGGTGGCGATCATGTACTTCGTCATGATCCGCCCTCAGCAAAAGCAGATGAAGGAGCACCGCACGCTGCTCACTTCGCTCAAGAAGGGCGATGAAGTGGTCACCTCGGGCGGCATGCTCGGGAAGATCCACCTCGTCGAAGAGCGGACCGTGACGGTGGAAGTCGCCAGTGGCGTGCGCATCCGCATCCTGAAGACGTCCATCAGTGCCAAGGGCACGGTGGCTGAGGGGCCCGCGCAGGCGGCGCCCGCCGAAGAGAAGAAGAAGGAGGAGAAGTAAATGGACCGCGGCTGGTGGTGGAAGTTTGGACTGATTGTCGCGGTGACGCTGGGGACCATCTGGTTCCTGATTCCGTCGTATTACTCGCTGGTGGTCATGGACCGTGCCCAGCGCAATGACCTGGCGGCGCTGCAAGCGCGGCTTCCCGCCTGGGCGCCTCCCGCGAAGTACCGGCTCAATCTGGGCCTGGACCTTCAGGGCGGCATCCACATGGTCATGCGCGTGGACACCAAGACGGCGCTCCAGAAGCGGACCGAGCGCCGGGGCCAGCAGATCGCCACGTACGTCGCCGACAAGAAGCTCGGCGAGGTCACGGCGGAGACGGATCCAGAGAAGCTCCAGCTCACCTTGACCGCGAAGGACCCGGCGACCATGGACGCCATCGAGAAGGACGTCCTGGCGACCTTCGGGGACTTCAAGCGGGTCAACCGCGATGGCGCGACGCTGGTGCTGTCGCCCGACGAATCCCAGGTGAATCGCTTCCGTGAGGAAGCGGTCGACCAGGCGATGCTCGTCATCCGCCGCCGCATCGACAAGTGGGGCGTCGCCGAAGTCGACGTGCGCAAGCTCGGCACCGACTCCATCCAGATTTCGCTGCCCGGCCGCAGCAACCCGGAGCAGGCCAAGGAGCTGGTCGGCACCACCGCGCAGCTCGAGTTCCGGATGGTGGACGACACCAACCCGCAGTTCTTCGCGCAGCTGTTCCAGTCCAACCCGCCTCCGGCCGGCAGCGACATCACCGTGTCGGAAGAGGGTGGCTTCCCGCAGCTGCAGAGCGCCTCGCGTGACGCGCTCCTGAAGTACACGGAGGGCAAGGTTCCGGAGAACCGCCAGGTCGTCACCGAGTGCATCGCGAACCCGCTGAGAAAGAACGAGTGCTCGTCCTACCGGACGTACCTGCTGGACAAGGTCGTGCCGCTGACGGGCGAGAGCCTGGCGGGCGCGGACGCGTCGGTGAACCAGATGAACGAGCCGGAGGTGAACATCGCCTTCGACCCGGCGGGCGCGCGCGAGTTCGAGAAGCTGACCGAGGCGGGCGTGGGCCGTCGCATGGCCATCGTGCTGGACGACAACGTCCACACGGCGCCGAACATCAACGAGAAGATCGGCGGAGGCCGTGCCCGCATCACCATGGGTCGCATGGGGGCTCGCTCCCACGACGAGTGGCTGGGCGAGGCGCAGACGCTGGCGCTGGTGCTCAAGGCGGGCGCGCTGCCCGCGCCGGTGACGGTGGGTGAGATTCGTCAGGTGGGCGCGAGCCTGGGTGACGAACTCATCAAGAAGGGCGGCCTCGCGGTGCTGGTCGGCCTGGGCCTCGTGCTCCTCTTCATGGGGCTGTACTACCGCAAGGCGGGGCTCATCGCGGACATTGCCCTGGTCCTGAATGGTCTGCTCATCCTGGCGGGCCTGGCGTTCTTCAACGCGACGCTGACATTGCCGGGCATCGCCGGGTTCGTGCTGACGTTGGGCGTCGCGGTGGATGCCAACGTGCTCATCAACGAGCGCATCCGTGAGGAGTTGAGCCACGGCAAGTCGGCCAAGGCGGCCGTGGACCAGGGCTATGACCGCGCCTTCTGGACCATCTTCGATGCACACGTGACGGCGCTCATCGCCGGCTTCATCCTGTTCTTCACGGGCACCGGACCGATTCGGGGCTTCGCCACCACGCTCATCGTGGGGCTGTTGGCCTCGCTGTTCACGTCCATCGTGGTGACTCGCGTCATCATGACCTACTTCGTCCACGGCCGTAACGCGCAGTCGGTGTCGGTCTGAGACCGGCGGGAGCCCGGTAAACTGCCATGCAGATCCTCAAGAACAAGACGAACATCGACTTCATCGGCAAGCGCAAGCCGGCCATCTTCATCTCCACCCTCGTCAACCTCGCCATCCTGGTGGGCATCGCCACGGTGGGGTTCAACTACGGCGTGGACTTCGCCGGCGGCACGGTGGTGGAGCTGAAGTTCGACCACTCCATCAGCGCGGCGGAAGTGCGTGAGCGCGCCCAGAAGGGCGGCCTGCACGACGTGAGCGTGCAGAACATCGGCGGAGCCTCGGAGAACGCCTTCCTGCTTCGCATGGGCGGCGTCACCCAGCTCAACGAAGAGAACGCCGCGAAGGCCAAGACGGCCATCGAGGCCCTGGGCACCGTCCGCAATGTCTACTCGGACCTCGCCAACGGCATCATCAACTTCCGCTCGGCCACCCCGCTGACTGCGGAGCTCATCAAGAGCGCGGTGGAGGGGTCTGGCACCGGCGTGCAGGAGGTCCGTGTCCTGGGCGAGTCCCAGGGCGGCACCGGCGTCGACTACCAGGTCGTCGCCAGCGGCATGGCGGACAAGGTGAACTCCGCGCTCAAGGCGGGCCTGGAGAAGCCGGACTTCGAGCAGCGCCGCGTGGACTACGTCGGTCCGCAGGTGGGCAAGCAGCTGCGCAACCGCGGCGTCATGGCGCTGCTGTACTCGATGGTGGCCATCCTCATCTACGTGGCGTTCCGGTTCGACTTCAAGTTCGGCCCGGGCGCGCTGCTCGCCATGCTCCACGACGTCATCATGGTGGCGGGCTACTACCTGGTGAGCCGCCGCGAGTTCAACCTCACGGCCATCGCCGCGCTGCTGACCATCGTCGGCTACTCGGTGAACGACACCATCGTCATCTACGACCGCATCCGCGAGGACATGGCCAAGTACAAGGGCAAGCCGCTGGCGGAGGTCATCAACATCGCCATCAACGACACGCTCGGCCGCACCATCCTCACGTCCGGCACGACGGCGTTGTCGCTCATCGGTCTGCTCATCTTCGGCGTGGGCGAAATCTTCGACTTCGCCATGGCGATGCTCGTGGGCATCCTCGTCGGCACCTACTCCTCCGTGTACATCGCCAGCCCGCTCACCATCTGGCTGGACGAGCGCGCGGCGGCGAAGGAAGGCCGTCACGGCGACGGCATGAAGCAGGAGCCGAAGGCGGCGTGACGTACCCCGCCTGACTCCCGCTCGCGGGAGCCGGACGCGATGAGGGCCCTGGTCTCCCACGTGGAGGCAGGGCCCTCGTTGTTTTTCAGGCGGGTGTGCGTGTCAGAAGCGCGCGCCCAGCGTCACCGAGGCGTCGAGCAGGCCACCGTCGGTGTCCTCGTCCAGCGCGTCATTCGCGAAGCCGTTGTCGAGCAGCACGCGCCAGGTGGCGCGGACGCCCGCGGTCAGCGCTCCGCTGTTGAACTCCACGCCCGCGGCCAGCGGCACTTCTTCCATGGTGTCGGAGTCGTAGAGGCCGCCGCCGATGCCGCGCACGTCCACATACGAGAGGCCGAAGCCCGCGCCTACGAAGGGCCGCACCGCCGTGAGGAAGGGCGGGGAGACCTTCACCAGCGCGCTGCCGCCCTGCCGGACGATGGAGGGGCCGTCATCCAGGAGTCGGATGTCGTCGATGCCGTTCTGCGAACCCTCGTAGCCGAGCTCGAACCCGATGAACGTGGTGGGCTGCACGTTGAGTGTGAGGCCCCATGCCGGACCGGTGTTCGTGAGATCTCCCAGGTTGCCCGTGTAATCGCCCAGGCCGCCCTTGAGGAACACGTTGACGTCGCCTCGCTTGCCCGGCTTGCGTTCTTGCGCCGAAGCCGTGCCTGTGGCGAGCAGCGCGAGCGCCAGCGCGCCGACCTGGATACCCTTTGCAGCCATGCGGTCCTCCCTGTCAGGTGGTGTGCAATCAAGCTGTGCACCGGGTGACCGACGCGCTCCCCACCGGCAGACGACAGGGCAAGCGCACGCCTGAACGCCTGAGCAGGAAGGGAAATGTCGTGCCCAAGGTTGGACTTTCCTCGTCAGACGTCTGAGGTACTGTCGGACTGTCAAGATTTCGTCCCGGCCACGGAGGAGTCCCGGTGGCCGAGGAGGGGAGCTGCGAGTGCGGTGGTTGCTTCCAGACGTGGTCGAGGAGGAGGTGGGGTCGCTCGCTGGGGAGCTGTCGCTCCATCCGCTCGCGGCGAGGGTGCTGCTGCACCGCGGTTACCGGACGCCTGAGTCCGCCTCCGCGTTCCTGTCGGACCGTCTGGCGGACCTGCCAGACCCCTTCCGGATGAAGGGCATGGTGGCGGGCGTGGAGCGGCTGGTGCGTGCACTGCACCGGCGCGAGAAGGTGACGCTGTACGGCGACTATGACGTGGATGGGGTGTGCTCCACGTCGCTGATGTTCCTGTTCCTGAAGGAGCTGGGCGTGCCGCCGGCCACGTACATCCCCCACCGGCTGGACGAGGGCTACGGCCTCAACATGTCCGCGGTGGAGCGCATCGCCGCGGATGGCACGCGGGTGCTGGTGACACTGGATTGCGGCATCACCTCCGTGGCGGAAATCACCCGCGCGAAGGAGCTGGGGCTGGACGTCATCGTGGTGGACCACCACACGGTTCCTCCCACGCTGCCTCCCGCCGTCGCGGTGCTCAACCCGCATCAGCCCGGCTGCGAGTACCCCACCAAGGCCCTGTGCGCCGCGGGCGTGGCCTTCAACCTCTGCATGGGCCTGCGCAAGCGGCTTCGCGACGATGGCTACTTCGCCACCCGCAAGGAGCCCAACCTCCGCGCCATGATGGACCTGGTGGCGATGGCCACCGTCGCGGATGTGGTGCCGCTCACCGGCGCCAACCGCATCCTGGTGACGCACGGCCTCCAGGAGCTCACGGCCGCCCGCCGTCCGGGGGTGCGCGCGCTGAAGGAAGCCGCGGGCATGGACCCGGACACGACCATCACCGCGGGCCAGGTGGGCTTCCGCCTGGGGCCTCGCATCAACGCCGCGGGACGGCTGCATGACGCGTCCCTGGGACTCCAGCTGCTCTGTTCGGAGTCCTTGGAGTCGGCGCGCTCACTGGCCTCGGTGTTGGACCGGGCCAACGCGGAGCGGCAGGGAATCGAGAGCGGCATCCTCACGCAGGCGCTGGCCCAGGCCGAGGAGCGCAAGGATGCGCGCGGCTTCGTGCTCTACGACGAGGGCTGGCACCCGGGCGTCATCGGCATCGTCGCCTCGCGCGTGGTGGAGCGCTACCACCGGCCCACCGTCATGGTGGGCGTGAAGGACGGGGTGGGGAAGGGCTCGGCGCGCAGCATCGAGGCCTTCCACCTCTACGACGCGCTCAGCGGGTGCTCGGAACTGCTCACGAAGTTCGGCGGTCACAAGCACGCCGCCGGCCTCACCATCGACGCGGACAAGCTGCCCGCGCTGCGCGAGGCGTTCGAGAAGATCGCCTGGCAGCGCCTCACCCCCGAGGACCTCATTCCCCGCTGCCGCGTGGACGCGGTGGTGAGCGCCCGGGAGCTGGATGCGACGGCCGTGGAGGCCCTCCAGCGCCTCGGCCCCTTCGGCCAGGGCAATCCCGAGCCGGTGCTGGTGCTTCGCCACCAGGTGGCCCGCTCACGCGTGCTGCCGGCCAAGGCGGCGGGTGGCAGCGGTCACCTCAAGCTGGCGCTGGCGGACGCACCGGAGCTGGACGCCATCGGCTTCGGCATGGCGGACCGCGTGAGGATGGTGGATGGGCCGGTGGACCTGGCCTTCCAGGCGGGCTTCGACACCTTCCGAGGTCAGCGAAAGCTGTCGCTGCGCCTCAAGGACGTGCGCGTCGCCGCGTAATCTGTTCGTCAGTGAGTGAGGGCCCGCGGTGTTTCACCCGCGGGCCCCGGAAGTCCTACGCCAGTCCCCAGCGCACCCGGCCCGGCGTCATCAGCGCGCCGACGCGGGCCAGCTCGTTGAGACGGAAGCGCTCGGCTTGTCGCTCGAAGGCATGGCGGCACCGTTCCGAGCAGAAGAAGTAACGGCGCTTCTTGTACTCCGAGGATGGCTGGCCATCCGGTGTCTCCAGCTGCTTGCCGCACACCGGGTCCCAATGCTTCCCCTGGCCTTGGCCCTGTCCCTGCCCCTGCACGCCCTTCATGCCTCGCCTCCCCGCCCTGGGGCCCCACGCCCATTCCCGACGGTGGCTACAAGCAGGGCATATGCCAACCCCCAACTCCCCGGAATGCCGAGGAGCGGGGGGCCGCACGAAGGGCCGGAGGCGGAAAAACTTCCACCCGTTCACGCTCCTTGCGGGGAAGGAGCGGTCGGGAAGTGTTCTTCAGAAGGTGGCGCCGACGCTGCCACCCAGGAAGAAGTCATTCATGTAGCCCCGGCGGTAGCCCATGGCCTCCAGGCGGAAGGACAGCCGGAAGTTGCTGCTGCTGGACAGTCGGGGACGGCCCCGGAGGCCCACGCCGTACTGGAGGAGGGGCTTGAGGCCATTCACCTTCGTCTCGTTGGCGTCCACGGTGATGGAGGTCGTCTGGTAGGCGACGCCGCCACCCACCTGGCCGAAGAAGCCGAAGTCGGACTTGCCGAACTTGAACTCGTAGGCCGGGGCGATGGTGAAGTAGTGCTGGCTGGTGCTGCCGCGAATGAAGTCGGTGCCGTCGCTGCTGTTGCCGTACGTCCAGCGCAGGTCCGCCCAGAGGTTCTCGCGAAAGGGCTCGAGGTCGAACGTGCGGCCGAACTCCCACGTGGTGCGCACGCCCAGGCCCAGCACGGTGTCGGCGAAGCGGCCCCGGGGGCTCTCCAGGAGGAGCGCGCCGGCGAGGAGCTCCACGCCCACGCCCAGGTTGGGGTCGTCCAGGCCGGCGAGCTCCTTGAAGTCGCCTTCCTCGCCCTCCTGCTCTGACGCGTTCCGGAACTCGTCTGCCTGGTCCACGTTGCGACGGCGGCGCTCGGCGGCCTCCTCCTCTTCAATCTGCTCCTGGCTGGGGCCCGGCTCGTCCTCGGGATAGGCGTACGGGTCGTCGTCATCCTGCGCGAAGGCGGGGGGCGCTACGAGCAGGCCGCCGACGAGGCAGCGGGTGAGCCAGTTCTTCACGGTGGCGGTCCTCATCAGTCGGCGCTCAGTCGGGGGCAGGTGGTACCGCCAGCGGCGCTGGCCGGGCAGAGGTTGGGATTCGTGGTGCCCACGAGCAGATCGCGGGGAATCTGCAGGTGGTCCATCAGCTCGTTGCAGACGGCTTCCTTCAGCCGCAGGTCCGTGATGTGGCTGATGATGGCGCTCGACGCCACGGCCAGCGTGAAGTTCGTCTGGTCGGAGGTGTACTGCTGGGTGAGCTGGAGCAGGCCGGGCGTCGCCGTCGAGGTGTCGCTGTAGCCGGTGACGATGGAGCGCAGCAGGATGTCGCGCTGCCCGGTGGCCTCGCCGGCCTGGTACAGCGCGCTGGCGAGCAGCGTGCCCACCCGGTACTCCTTGCCGCTGAACTCGCTCAGGCTGTTGTTCCGGATGCTGTCGCGCAGGGACGCGTCCATGCAGCGGTCCGTCTTCGCCAGGTCCCGGTCGGCTGGGATGGAGCCGTACTCGGGGCCCTCGAAGGACGAGGAGAGGAAGCGGGTGTCGCAGCCGTTCTTGGAGCGGCAGGTGGCGCCGTACGCGTGCAGGTCCGCGAGCCCCTCGTCGAACGCCTTGAGGATGTTGGCGCCAGGGCTGGGACCGCCGGTGCTGGCCCACGCGGTGAGGGCCGCGGGGAAGGCCTGCCCGGCGTACACCTTCAGGTTGAAGATGCGGTGCGAGTACTCGTGGGTGATGACGCCCGCGTTGATGGCCAGGGGCGCGCGCTGGAGCTCATCGAAGGGCAGCACGAGGAAGGACTCCATCGCCGAGAAATACAGGGCGTTGTCCTTCAGCGAGTCGCGGCTGACGTCGGTGATGGTGAAGTCGGGGAAGTAGTACGTCTTGACGGGCTTCTTGAAGTCGGCCGTCGGGATGTTGGTGACGTCGTGGAAGTAATCGAAGGCGCGCTCGAGGTTGTAATACGTCGTCACCATGTTCCAGGTGTGGAAGTCCGCCGGCCAGAGGACGTCATCCTGGGAGATGTAGCTGGCGGTGACGTCTCGGCCTTCGCCCTTGAGCAGGGCGTTGGCGAAGGCCTCGGGCGTGGTGGCGGTGGCGAGGTCCTGGTCGTTGGAGTCGTAGACGATGCGCGCGCCGCCGTGCAGGTCGGCGACGCTGCCGCTGAGACCGACGACGTCGGCGACCGTCTTGAGTTCGACCTCCTCGGGGACGTACTGCCCATTGCTGGAGAGCACCAGGGCGCGAATCTTGACCGGGGCGCTCGTGTCGGGCGCACAGCCGGCGGCCAGGCCCAGCACGGCGGTGGTGGCGATGACTGTTCGGAGCATGGGGGCCGTTTTACTCCGGTCCGCTCAGAACGTGTATTCCCCCCCGAGCGTCACCAGGCCGGAATGGACCGGGGAGGGGGGGGCCGGGTCCGCCGCCGCCTCCAGGTGGTCCTGCTGGAGCGCCACGCTGGCCCACACCCTCAGTGGCGTCCCCAGTCGCACCGTCCACCGGGTGGCCAGCAGGTGGGACCACCCCTCGCCCGAGACGTAGCGGGTGAAGGCGTAGGAGAGCTGCCCCCGCACGTCCCGTCCGGGCTTCCAGGTGACGGAGGGCCTGACGTCGAAGCGCGCGGGCGCGGTGGGGATGCCCGCGGTGGCGTTGACGTCCGCCATGCGTCGGGCCAGGACGGTGCCCAGGTCCCTGTTGACGCGGGCCTGGTAGCGGCGCAGGGCCCGGCGCGTCTCGACGGCGTTCTCCACGCGGCGCGCCATCGCCGCCTGTTCCTCCTCGGTGAACTGGCCGGCGGAGAGCGGGTCCTCGCTGTAGAGGGAGAGGCTGCCGCGCGCGCCCAGCTCCCAGCGCGTTCCCAGGAGAAGCCGGAGGCCCAGCCCCGGCCGCGCGGCCCACAGGGTGTCCTCGCGGGTGTAGCGCGTGGTGTTGCCCTGGACGTGGGTGACGAGCAGCGCCCGGCTCAGCGGGTGGCGGGTGAGGGCGAGGCTCGCGTCGGCGCCCGACTCCACGTCGGAGAGGCCCGCCGAGTCGTAGGCCACCGACAGGAGCGCGCCCTGGCTGGCGTAGCCGGTGCTGGCGTCGACGGCGGGAAGGCGGCGCGCGGGTCGCTCGGGGATGAGCTCGACGCGGGTGGACTTGGGCAGGCCCGTGCTGACGATGGCGGACAGGAGCCAGTGCTCGCCCAGCACCTGGTCGGCGCCCAGGCTGAGCTGGTGGGTGAGGGCGGTGCCCGCTTCCGGGCGGGCGCCCGTGTAGCCGAGCGTGAGGAACGTGGCCCCGTCGCGCAGCTCCACGTCGCCCAGGAGGCTCCAGGCGCGGAAGTCCCTGCCGACGGTGGTCTCCACGCTGACGGTGGTGTCACCGGACTCCGCGCGGGCGGTGAGCAGGGGGGCGAGCAGTCCGAGCAGGACGCAGGCGTGGCGAAGAGGGCCCGAGGGCCTGGGCTTGCGCGTGCTGGGCTCCCCCTTCATGAGAAGGCCAACACGGAAGGCGGCGGGAAGTTGCACTCGGGTGGGGCGGACGTCAGGAAGCCCTCCAGGAGTCGACCGTTTGAGAGCAGTCAGCACGGCGCGGACTCCTTGACGCACCGTTTCCACGGTCCTTATGGTGCCGCGCCTTTTCCTTCTACGAACCACGCAGGCGGTCTCCATGGCGGTCCCGTTCATCTCCGAGGTCAAGCGTACCCACACGTGCGGTCAGCTCACCGCGACCAATGTTGGCGAGGAGGTCGTCCTCTTCGGCTGGGTGCACAATCGTCGAGACCACGGCGGCGCGGTCTTCATCGACTTGCGGGACAGGGACGGGTTGACGCAGGTGGTGTTCGAGCCGGACCACGCCGAAGCGCATGGGCTGGCGGGCAGCCTTCGGTTGGAGTTCTGCATCGGCGTGCGCGGCAAGGTCGTGTCGCGTGGCAAGAACGTGAACCCGAAGATGAAGACCGGGGAGATCGAAATCAAGGCGACCGATCTCACCATCTTCAATCGCTCCGAGCCAACCCCGTTCCCCATCGAGGACTCGATTGACACCTCGGAGGAGAAGCGGCTGGCGCATCGCTATCTGGACCTGCGCCGGGCGCCGCTCCAGAAGTCGCTGATGACGCGCTCGAAGATGCACTCGCTGACGCGCGCGTACATGGTGGACCACGGCTTCCTGGATCTGGAGACGCCGTTCATGGGCAAGTACACGCCCGGTGGCGCGCGCAACTTCCTGGTCCCCAGCCGGATGAACGCGGGCAAGTTCTACGCGCTGGCGGAGAGCCCTCAGCTCTACAAGCAGCTCTTCATGGTCGCGGGCTTCGACCGGTACTTCCAGATCGTGAAGTGCTTCCGTGACGAGGACCTGCGCGTGGACCGGCAGCCTGAGTTCACGCAGATCGACGTGGAGATGAGCTTCGTCAGCCAGGACGACATCTTCACCATCATCGAGGGGCTCATCAAGAAGCTGTGGGGCGAGGTGCTCGGCATCGACGTGCCCACGCCCTTCGCGCGGATGGACTTCTACGAGTCCATGGCGAAGTACGGCAACGACAAGCCGGACCTGCGCTTCGGGTTGGAGCACACGGTGCTCACGGACCTGATTCGCGAGCACGGTGACGCGGGCGGCGTGCCGATGATGTTCGAGGCGGTGCAGAACAAGGGCATCGTCAAGGCGATGGTCGTCCCCGCGGAGAAGGCGATGAGCCGCGCGGAGAGCGACAAGCTGGAGGAGTTCGCCAAGCAGGCCGGTGCGAAGGGCCTGGCGCGCGCGAAGGTGGCCGAGGGCGGCGAGTGGACGCAGTCCCCGCTGTCCAAGACGATTACCCCGGCGCTGCGCGCGGCCATCAACCAGGCCGTGGGCGCGAAGACGGGCGACCTCATCCTGTTCCAGTTCGGCAAGGAGTCGCTGGTCCACACGGTGATGGCGAACCTGCGCGTGCACGTCGCCAAGAAGCTCGGGCTGATTCCGGAGTACGGCAGCGGCGGCCAGTGGAAGTTCCTGTGGGTGGTGAACCCGCCGCTGTTCGAGCACGACGAGGACTCCAACACCTGGGTGGCGGCGCACCACGCCTTCACGCGTCCGCATGACGAGGACGTGCCGTTCCTGCTCAGCGACCCGGGCCGGGTGAAGTGCCACCGCTACGACGTGGTGCTCAACGGCTTCGAGATTGGTGGCGGCTCCATCCGTCTGCATGACCCGAAGGTCCAGGCGGAGGTCTTCAAGGCGCTGGGCATCGGCGAGGAGGAGGCGCAGACGAAGTTCGGCTTCCTGCTGGACGCGCTCAAGTTCGGCGCGCCTCCGCACGGTGGCATCGCCCTGGGCATGGACCGGCTCGCCTTCCTGCTGACGGGCGCCGAGTCCCTGCGCGACGTGATTCCGTTCCCCAAGACGAAGACGGGCACGGACCTGATGACGGGCGCCCCCGGCGATGTGGACGACAAGCAGCTGCGCGAGCTGCATGTCCGTCCGGTGCCGCCTCCGCAGAAGTAGTCAGACGATGGAGGCGAGGGGCTCCGGCCCCCCCTCCAGTGTCTCTCGCAGTCGATGCAGGCCCTTCTCCAGCGAGGCGCGGGTGCGCGGGGTTCCCAGGCACACGCGCACCGCCGCTGGAGCGGTGGCCGGGCCCACGGTGAACAGCTCGGCGGGCATGACGAGCACGCCGCGCCGCCGGGCCTGGGAGGTGAACGCCTCCGCGCGCCAGGTCGAGGGAAGCTTCAGCCACAGGTGGTACGTGGTGGCCTTGCCTGGACGTGGCATCAGGTCCCCGAGCACGTCCTTCGCCAGCTCCAGTCGCTCGTGTGCTTCTCGGCGTCGGCGCACCACCAGCTCGTCGGCGGTGCCATCACGCACCCATCGCGCGGTGATGTCGGCCGTGAGCGCGGGAGTCATCCGCGCGGCGAGGGCTGCTTCCTCCGCCAGTCGCTCGGTGCTCGGTCCCGCTGGCGCCGCGAGGTAGCCGATGCGCAGCCCCGGGGCGAGCAGCTTGGAGACGCCGGCGATGAACCAGCCGGACTCCGGTAGGAGCGTGCAGAGCGGTGGGGGACGCTTGTCGAGCAGCAGGCCGTAGGCGTCGTCTTCCACCACCGTGAGACCGTGTCGTCGGGCCACCGTGGCGATGCGGCGACGGCGCTCCTCGGGCATGACGGCGCCGGTGGGGTTCTGGAGATTGGGCAGACAGAAGAGGACCTTCGCTCCGGTGCGGCATGCGGTCTCCAGCGCGTCGGGGAGCAGGCCGTGTTCATCCATGGCCACGCCGTGCAGTCGCAGGTGGAGCCGGTTCGCGAGCACCTTGAGGCCGGGGTAGGTGAGGGCCTCGCAGAGCACCGTGTCACCGGGGCGCGTGAGGGTGCTGAGGGCCACTTCCATCGCGTGCTGCCCGCCGGAGCACACCATGACTCGCGAGGGTTCGACTTCCAGGCCGAAGCGGGACATCCACTCGGCGCCGGCCTCGCGGTGCGCCGGGTTTCCCGCGGGGGGTTGGTAGTCGAGCAGCTCCGCGAGGCGAGGCGAGCGTTGCACGGCGTCCAGCGACTTCTTCAGCGCGGAGCCGGCCGGGTCTCCGGGGGGCGTGGCTGGCCAGTTGAGGCCCAGGTCCACGAGCGAGTCGTCGCCCGAGTCCTGGGCGGGGGGCGGGAGCTGTCGAGGGGCATCCCGGTGGCGCACGAAGGTGCCTCGACCGACTTCGCCGCCGATGAGGCCCCGACGCTCGGCCTCCGCGTAGGCACGCGTCACCGTGCCCACCGTGACACCCACCTTCTCCGCCAGCTCACGGTGCGTGGGCAGGCGGGTTCCGGCGGCGAGGCGCCCTTCCTCGATGTCCGCTCCGAGCGCATCCGCGAGGATTCGATACAGCGGCCCCTCTCGGCCCCGGAGGTTGGGCGTCCAGATTGTCATGGTGACAATGCATACAGTTGACGGGCGCCTCCGCGCAATGCATCGATTGTGTCGATTCTTGAGCTGGATTGTATCGGTACACTCGAAAGACGGTTCGGGCCCTGGCCCGGTTCCGTGGATGGGAGACGCACGCCATGCAGGTGACCATCGTCGATGCCTTCACGCAGACCGCTGGGGCTGGCAATCGCGCGGGAGTGGTGCTGGACGCCGCGGGACTGAGTGTGGAGGCCATGCAGCGCATCGCGACCGCGGTGGGAGCATCGGAGACGGCGTTCGTCGTCTCCGGCCCCACGGCGCAGGGCGTGCGGCTGCGCTACTTCACTCCCACGGTTGAGATTGATTTCTGCGGCCACGCCACGGTGGCGTCGTTCCACCTGATGGCGGAGCGGGGGCTCGTGCCTCGCTCGGGAGCGCTCAAGTTGGAGTGCGCGGCGGGCGTCCTCGACGTGGAGCTGGAGGCAACGGGCACGCGAGGGAGTCGGGCGTGGATTGTCACCCCTCGGCATCCGTGGCTGGAGACGCCGGTTCCGCTGGAGCAGGTGCTCGAGCTCGTGGGCGGGACGGTGGACATGGTGGATGGCTCGTTGCCCGTGCGGCGCAATGCGCACCGGGTGATGGTGCCGTTCCGACGAAGAGAGGACGTGTGGGAGCTGGCGCCTCGCTCGGGCGCGTTGGACACACTGCTGCGGCCCCATGGCGTGAGCGGCGTGTACTTCTTCACGCGCGAGACGCTGGAGGCAGGCAGCGTGGCACACTCGCGATACTTCGTGCCCGGCATGGGCGTGGCGGAAGACCCCGTGACGGGCTCGGCGGCCGGGCCGCTCGGCATGTACCTGGCGATGCACGGCGTGCTGCCGCTGCCGGCGGAGGGGGGCATGGTGCGCGCTCGCATCGAGCAGGGGGATGCCATTGGCAAGCCTGGGCGCATCGAGGTGGAGGTCACCGGCCGTGCCGGGCAGCCCGAGCGGGCGCGCATCGGCGGAGTGGCGGTGACGGTCCTCGACGGCACGCTGCACGTGTAGACCGGCCTACGGTCCCCGGGTGGCGCCTTCCATGGGCCCGCCACCCGGAAGGGGGCCCCACTGTGCGGTGCGTCAGCGGTGCGCGGGGTGGCGAGAGACCTGGACGACCCGGGAGGTGCGTCGCGGAGTGGAGTACCGAGCCACAACCGCGTAAACAGGGGCGTTACAGGGAGGGGTAGGTGCCGATGAAGACGTTCCTCGTGGTCAATCCGCGCAGCGCCAATGGCCAGACCGGGAAGCGCTGGGTGGAGATTGCCGCGCAGGTGGGAAAGGTGCTTGGCGAGTTCGGGCACGGTTTCACCCAGGGCGGGATGGATGCCGCGCGCATCGCCCGCGAGGCGATTGACCAGGGCTACGAGTGCATCGTCGCGGTCGGCGGCGACGGCACGCTGAACGAGGTCACCAACGGCTTCTTTCGCGACGGCAAGGCCATCAACCCCAACGCCGCCCTCGGCCTCATCCCGCGAGGCACCGGTGGCGACTTCCGCCGCACCTTCGGCTGGGGGCTGGACCTGGAGTCCTCCCTGGAGCGGCTCCGCTCGGACACGACCGAGCCCTTCGACGTGGGCCGCCTCGACTTCATCGACAACGACGGCAACCCCGCGACGCGCTACTTCGCCAACATCGCCTCGCTCGGCGTGAGCGCGGTGGTGGCTCGCGAGGTGAATAGCGGCAGCAAGGCGCTCGGCGGCAACTTCAGCTTCGTCTGGGGCACGCTGAAGGGCCTCGTGAAGTACACCGAGCGCAAGGTCCAGCTTTCGACCGATGGTGGGCCCCCGGAGACGCTCGACGTCACCGCCGTGGCGGTGGCCAACGGCCGCTACTTCGGCAGCGGCATGTTCGTCGCCCCCGAAGCCGTTACGCACGATGGGCTGTTCGACATCACCATCTGGTCCGGTTACGGCCTGAGCGACTTCCTCCTCAAGTCCAAGGGCGTCTACAACGGCTCGCACGTCACCTGGAAAGGCACGCGTCGCCTGCGCTGCCAGACGGTTCACGCGGAGTCCGTGGATGGCCAGGAAGTCTACCTGGACGTCGATGGAGAAACGCCGGGTCGACTGCCCGCGACCTTCACGCTCCTGCCCGCCGCCATCCGCATCAAGGTGTAGCGGGTCCGCGGCTCCAGCGGTCCTGCTGCTTTTCAGGCCCGTGAAAGTCGCGTCCAAACCGTGCCGGTGAAGTGGAAGTTTGTGCGGGCGCTGTGTCTCGCGACGGTGATGCGTGTCGATTCTCGCGCGCATCCCTCGACTGGAGCGTGCGCCGCCGCGTGGCTGGGTTTATCCGGCGAGCATGCACAAACCCACCCTGTCCACACCCCTGGCTCGTGGTTCCCTGTCGTCGCGGCTGTTGCCCTCGCTCGCGGCGCTCCTGCTGCTCCCGCTCCCCGCACTCGCGGCGCAAGTGCCTGTCGCCTGCAACAACACCGTCACCGATGACGAGACGCTGAACGCCGCCGTCGCCGCCAGCGCGGTGGGGGACGAGTTGGTCATCTCCGGACCCTGCCTCATCAACTCGACGGTGCGTCTGCGCGGCCAGCGCGCGTATCGGGGAGGCGAGCCCTCGGGCACCGTCATCCGTCAGGCGAACGGCGCCAACCTCGCGGCGCTGCTGGCCAGCGACACATGGCTGGATGTGGCGACCTTCACGGGCGACCCGGTCAGCGTGAAGAACCTCACGCTGGAGGGGAACCCGACCAACAACACCGGCCGTGCCACGGACGGCATCGTGCTGATGTCGTGGAACTCCACCGTGGAGAACACCCGCATCAACAACATGCGCGGCTCGGGCATCCGCCTCACGAACACCAACAGCGCGGGGACGCCCATCGTCAACACGCAAGTGAACGGGCGCATCGTCCACAACTTCATCAGCGACTCGGGTGTCCACGGCGTGCACGTCCAGGACTCGGGCAACTCCGTGACGGACTGGGACCTCATCGACAACTGGATCGCCGACTCGGGTGTCAGCGCCATCCGCCTGGAGAACTCGGCGGGCTGGAAGGTGCGCGGCAATCACCTCTACGGCGTGGGCCAGACGGCCATCGTCGCGCAGCGGCTGTTCGGCACCACCATCTCCGACAACTACATCGAGGGCTTCGGAGAGGGCACCACGGCTGGCACCTGGGCGGGCATCGGCGCCACCGTGCAGGGTGACGCGGCGTCGGTCATCTCCGACAACAAGATCTTCAACTTCGGAGGCGAGCCCAACACCGCCTCGCGCTACCACTACCTTTCCATCAGCCAGGTCAACTACGGCACGGGCTTCGTCTCCGTGACGGGCAACGCCATCCGGGGCATCGGCAGCACGCGCAGCACCGGACTGAACTACGAGAAGGGCGGAGGCACCGCGCTGACCATCACGTCCACGGGGAACCTGGTGACGGGCGTCACCACGGCGCGGAACGTGGGCACAGGCGTCACCGTCACCGCGGGACAGTAGTCGCCCCTGGGGCCCGCCTCGGTCCTGGTGGCCGAGGCGGCCTCACCGTTGTCGCGGCGCAAGTCTCGAACGAGCGGTCTCAGGGGCCACTGTCAGGATGCCACGCGCGAGTGCGCTCCATCGGCCGACGCCGGGGCGCGTTCGGGACGCGGGCTCCTGGCCTTGGCCGCGAACTTCCCCTGGTAGTAGCGCTCCCACAGCTTGAGTCCCGGAACGCCCACCAGCGTGGGGCCGAGGAACACGGCGAGCTGCATGCCCTCGATACCCAGGTGCCTCGCATTGACGACCAGCACGGCCGTCAACGTGGCGATGCCCGAGCCCACCATGGCGCCCATGTGCTGGAACCACCAGTGCATCCGCTCCTGGGGCGGGCGGAGCCAGTACCGCAGCGATGCCGCGCCCTGGAGGATTCCCACGGGCGCGAAGCCCCACAGGAGTGGAACGTCATTCACGAGGCCCCACGCTCCGGTGAACAGGCCCAGGCCCAGCGTCAGCGCGGAGAGGCCCAGGTCGAAGGGGTGACGATGCGCCGTCGTGCGAGACTTCGTGCGCAGCACGCGTACGCCCATGGATGCGGAGCTTCCGCTCATCACGCTCAGGAACATGAAGAACAACGCATGGGCCTGATGCTCCGGCCCCTGCAGGAATCTCCAACTGGAGATGATCAATCCGGTGATGGCCACGACGCCCATCGCAACCACGTAGACCCAGCCCACGCGCCGGTGGAGCGAGCTTCCCTTTCGCGCCACCAGGGGCAGCCACAGCGAGGTGAAGCCGACGACACCCGCCATGATGTGAATCGCGCGAGCGAGATAATAGAAAGACATGCAGGCCTCCGACGTGCTGCGAGACGGAGGCCAAGGTACGCAAGCGCTCCACGGCCCACATCGGCTGGAAGTCACACGGGGGCACCATGACTTCCGGCATATGTCCCGCCGCCGAGGCGGGTCCTATGCTCTGCGCCCATGTCCTTGAAGCACGCCGCACGAAAGCCCGCATCCATCCGAAGACTGCTGCGCGTGGCGGGGTTGCTCACGTGGGCCGTCGTCGGCTCCCCTCATGTGGAGGACGTGCTGCGCGAGCCCTCGCTGCTCTCCACTCCGCGCGAGCTGGCGTGGTTGGTGGCCTTTCTCGCGTTCGGCCTGGCCTATTGGTGGAATGCGCGGGCCGAGGTCGAGGACCGGCGCGGGATTCCGCTGATGGGAGTGCAGGCCGTCAGCGCGCTCGTCATCGTGGCCACCAGTCGCACGGGTGTGGACGGTGCGCTGCTCGCCATCGTCGCGGCCCAGGCGCCCGAGTTGCTGTCGCAACGACGCGCGATGCTCTGGGTCCTCGCGCAGTCGGTGGCCCTGCTGCTCGTCTTCGTCTCCATCTACCCGCTGTCGCGCGCGCTGCTTCAGGCGCTCATCTTCATCGGCTTCCAGGGCTTCACGCTGGGCTCGGCCGTCGTCATGGTTCGCGAGGCCGAAGCGCGAGGCGAGCTGGCCCGCCTCCACGCGGAGCTCCAGTCCACCCAGGTGCTGCTCGCCGCCAGCGAGCGGGAAGGGGAGCGGCTGCGCATCGCCCGTGAGCTGCACGACTCCCTGGGCCATCACCTCACCGCCCTGTCCCTCAACCTGGAAGCCGCCGCGCACACCGCGAAGGACACGCCCTCCGCCGAGCACCTGCGTCGCGCACGCGAGGCCGCCCGCATGCTGCTGTCCGAGGTGCGCGAGACGGTGTCGGCGTTGCGTGACACCCCCGCGCCGTTGCTTGCGACGCTGCGTCAGCTCGCGCACGACATGCCCGGGCTCGCGGTCCACCTCGAGGTCCCCGAGACGCTGGCCCTCGATTCGGCCGAGGCGACGCACTCGCTCATCCGCTGCGTCCAGGAGGTCCTCACGAACACGCTGCGCCACGCCCACGCGACGCAGCTCTGGATTCGCATCGTCCCGACCAAGGAAGGCGGCGTGCGGGTCATGACCCGAGATGACGGCCGGGGCGCGCGGTCGCCGATGCCTGGCGCGGGCCTCACCGGCATGTGCGAGCGCTTCACCCGCCTGGGAGGCCGCGTGGACTGGCGCGCGGAAGAAGGGAAGGGCTGGGAGTTGGATGCGTGGCTTCCGGCCGAGCGGAGGGCCGACGCGTGATTCGACTCGTCCTGGTGGATGACCATGCGCTGGTGCGACAGGGGCTTCGCGGCCTGCTGGACCTCACGCCCGACCTGCGCGTGGTGGGCGAGGCGGTGGATGGCGAGGAGGCGCTGCGCAAGGTGGCGGAGCTGAATCCCGATGTCGTCCTCATGGACGTGCGCATGCCGCGCATGACGGGCCTGGAAGCACTGCGGGAGCTGCGGCGCGGGCCCGTGCATCGGCGCGTGGTGCTGCTCACCACCTTCGACGAGGACGCCGCCATCGTCGAGGCGTTGCGCGCGGGCGTGCAGGGCTTCCTCCTCAAGGACGTGTCGCTGGAGGAACTCTCCGACGCCATCCGTCGCGTCCACGCGGGCGAGACGCTGCTGCCCCCCGGTGTCGCCGAGCGCGTGACCCGGGGGCTCCTGGAGCTGTCCCGGGACTTCGCGCACGCGGAGCTTCCCGAAGGGCTCACGCGGCGGGAAGTCGAGGTGCTGCGGCTCATCGCCCGGGGACTGAGCAACCGGGAGATTGCCCAGGCGCTCGGGACGGCGGAGGGCACGGTGAAGAACCAGACCTCCAGCATCCTGTCGAAGCTCGGTGTCCGGGACAGGACTCGAGCGGTGCTCCGGGGCATGGAGCTTGGCTGCCTGTAGTTCGGACATCCCTCTTGGGTAGGCCCCGGGTTCTGAGGCAACCTCCTGAATCATGTGGCGCCCGGCGTTATCCCTGCCGGACGCGCGGCACCGTGCTTCGGTGTCCGCAGGACGCAGGAGATGCCCGATGGCCCAGCAGCGTGGACCCTCCCAGCTCGACCTCTTCACGGGCGCGCCCGTGGAGGCGCCCACCCGGAGCCGGAGCAGGACCCAGCCGGTAGCGCCCGCGCCCGTGGAGGAGTCCCTCGCGTCCCTCGGCCGCGAACTGCCCACGGGCATCTACCTGGGCACCTCGTCGTGGACGTTCCCCGGCTGGTCCGGCCTCGTCTATGACCACGAGGCCGCCGCGTCGCAGCTCGCGCGCGAGGGACTGTCCGCGTACTCGCGCCACCCCGTGCTGCGCACCGTGGGCATCGACCGGACGTTCTACGGCCCCATCAACGCCGAGGCCTTCGCCGAGTACGCGGAGCAGGTGCCCGCGGACTTCCGCTTCCTGGTGAAGGCACACGAGGTCTGCACGCTGGCGCGCTTTCCCATGCACGAGCGCTACGGCGCGCATCGAGGCCAGCTCAACGAGCGCTTCCTTCACGCCGCCTACGCGGAGGAGGCCGTGGTGCGGCCCTTCGTGGAGGGCCTGGGCGACAAGGGCGGCCCGCTCGTCTTCCAATTCCCTCCGCAGGACCCACAGGTGCTGGGCGGCCCCGCGCGCTTCGTGGAGCGACTGCACGCGTTTCTCTCCGCGCTCCCCAAGGGCCCGCTGTACGCGGTGGAGGTGCGCAACGAGGAGCTGCTGACGGAGGGGTTCGCGCAGGCGCTGGCGGACGTGGGCGCCTGTCCCGTCCTCGCGGTGTGGGCACACATGCCCTCCATGGGCATTCAGGCCAGGCGCACCCGGGCGCTGGAGGCGCGCGCCCTCGTGGTGCGGTGGATGCTGCCGCCGAACCTCGGCTACGAGGAGGCACGTGCTCGCTATGCGCCGTTCAATCGGTTGGTGGACGAGGACGTGCCCACCCGGGACTTGCTGGCGCGAGCGTGCCTGGCCGCCCAGCGCCGCGAGCGCCCCGTCTTCGTCACCATCAACAACAAAGCCGAGGGAAGCGCGCCTCTGTCCGCCATCAAACTGGCGGAACGTATCGTCACGAGCAGGACGACGGAGGGGAGCCAGCGGAGCGTCGCGTCATGAACGAGACTTGCCACCGTGCACAACACTTGCTTACTTGAGGGGGCATGAAGTCCGTCCTGGTCGCCGCACTGGTGGTTCAAATGACGACAGCCGGAGGCGCGGGTGCGCGCGAGGAGCGTGCGAACGCGCGCGACACGGCGGCGGCGGACGATGTGGGCAAGCACCTCTCCGCGCTGAAGCAGGAGCTGGACTCGGTGTCGGAGCAGTACCGGCAGGCCCGAGAGCGGCGGCGTCAGGAGTCAGAGCGCAAGAAGCGCGAGTCGGGGGAATGGACGAATGAGCCCGCGACGTCTCCCCCCTCTCCCAGCAGGCGAGCCATCGCTCCCGCCGGAGGGGCCGGAACCCCCGCCCGCTGACGATGAGGTCTTCGAGTTGCCCATCGACGGCAACCTCGACCTGCACTTCTTCCAGCCTCGTGAGGTGAAGCCCCTCGTCATCGAGTACCTCTGGGCGTGTCGCCAGAAGGGGTTGCTCGATGTGCGCGTCATCCACGGCAAGGGCACGGGCGCGCTGCGGCGCACGGTGCACGCGCTGCTGCCCAAGCTGGAGGAGGTGGAGTCCTTCCGCCCCGCCTCCGAGTTCGACGGAGGCTGGGGTGCGACGTGGGTGCGGCTCAGGCCGCTCCCGCCTCAGGACAGCCAGAAGTAGGCGGAGGCGATGAGCGAGCGCTTCTCGTTCACCTTGGCCTTGTTGGCGAGCTCCGCGAGCTGCCGGTCCTTGGCGGCGTAGCGCTTCTCCTCCTCGTTGCGCAGCGAGGACAGCTTGCGGCGGTACTCGCGCTCCATCCGGTCCGAGTTCGCCCGCGCCTTCGCGCGCTCCGCGATGTCTTCCACGGACGCCACCTGCTTGCGCGCGTCGATCCACTGCTGCCGGGCCGCCTCGACGCCCTCACGGGACTCCATCAGGCAGTCCTCGACGTAGCGGTCCGCGCGCTCCTTGGCCTTGTCCAGCTCCAGGGCATTGCGGCGCTCGGCGGCGCGGACGATTTCGTCCTTCGCCGTCACCAGCGACTGCTCCTGCATGAGCTGCACGGACACGGGCGCGGGCTGCCGACGCTTCTCTTCCTTCGCGGCCAGCTTCACGAAGTGCGCGCCGTCCTGGAGGGGCAGGGCGCGGAAGTTGCCCTCGCGGTCCTTCACCAGCACCAGGTGGACGAGCTTCTCCTCGGGCTTCAAGCCCGTCGTCTCGAACTTGTAGGCGAACCACCAGCCCTCGCTGCCAGCCAGTCGCGCCAGGCGTGAGGGCAGGCCCGCGGCGTCGAGCTGGAGGTAGCTGACGGCGTCCTGCTTGCGCTCCTTGACGGCATAGGCGGCCTTGGCGATCTCCAGCCGTCCGGAGGTGCGGCTGCCGAGCACCGAGCTGGTGAGGGCGCGCGCCTCCTGCTGTCGCTTCGCGAGGGCTTCCTTTGTCTGCTCACCCTGGCCGCGCAGGCGTCGGCGGACATCGCCGTCGAAGCGCTCCAGCACCACCGAGCGCATCTCCGTCATGCGCTGGCTGATGCGCCCCTCCATCTCCGAGCGCAGCTTGTCGAAGGCCGCGTTGATGTCCTCCACCTTGCGGCAGCCCTGGTAGATGTCGAGCACGCGGCGCTCGAAGTCCACGCCGCTCTCCAGCGCGCCCAGGATTTCGTCCGACGCGCCGAAGACGCCGTCGAAGAGGTTGAGCTTCTTCTCCAGCAACTCGAACAGTCGAGCGTCCGCCGCGTTCATCCGGTTGAGGAAGTTGATGACCAGCACGTCGCGCTGCTGGCCATACCGGTGGCAGCGGCCGATTCGCTGCTCCACGCGCTGCGGGTTCCAGGGCAAATCGTAGTTCACCACCAGGTTGCAGAACTGGAGGTTGAGGCCCTCGGCGCCGGCCTCGGTGCAGATGAGGATCTGCGTCTTGTTGCGGAAGTCGTCCACCAGCGCGCGCCGGTCCTCCGGCGTGCCGGCGTCACCGGACAGCAGCGAAATCTTCCCCCGGTACCCGTGCTCCGACAGGAGGTTGAAGAGGTACTGCTGCGTGCGCTTGGACTCGGTGAAGATGAGCGCCTTCTCCGGCCAGCCGTGCGCGCGCATCACCGTGAAGGTGCGGTCCAGGCCCCGCTTGAGGGCCTCGCCCTTGGCGTTGACCTTGATGGAGTCCGCCAGGTCCGCGTACTGCCGAAGCTCCCAGACCTCCTGCTCCAGGGCGCGCACGTTGGGCGCCTTGGCCGGGTCGTCGGACCACTCCTCGCCCTCCTCGACGAACTGCTTGGCCTCCTCGGGCTCGAACATCGCGAGCGCCTGCTGGCCCAGCTTCGCCGCCGCGAGTCGCTTCTCCAGGTTGTCCGACAGCCGCCGCAGCGTCGGGGCGATGGCGTACGTGGAGGACGCCAGGAGCTTGCGGTAGCACAGCGTCAGCAGCGTCTTCTTGCCGGGCTCAATCGCCGCGGCCTCCGAGCGCTGGAGGTACTCGCTGACCTTCTCGTAGAGGTCATGCTCCTCGGGCGAGGGAGTGAAGTCCTCCACGATGGAGCGGCGGTTGGTGTAGCGCACGTACTCGCGCACCTGCCGGCGCAGCGTGCGTTGCACCACGGGGGCGAGCCGCTCCTTCAGCTCGCCCGCGGCGGCCTCGGACATGCCGCCGCCCTCGTCCACGCGGTAGCGGCTGCGGAAGGCGTGCTCGGGGCCCAGAATCTGCTCGTCCAGCAGCGACATCAGGCCGAACAGCTCCATCAAGTCGTTCTGGAGCGGGGTGGCGGTGAGCAGCAGCTTGGGCTTGCCGCCCAGGGACGCCTTGAGCGCCTGGCCCATCTTGTTGTTGGCGCGGTGCGCGTTGCGCAGGCGGTGGGCTTCGTCGATGACGACGAGGTCCCACGCGATTTCCGACGTCAGGTGCGCCTTGTTGGCCGCGAACGGGTGCGAGCAGATGACGGGGAAGGGCTGGTCGAAGCAGTTGCCGGTGGCGCGCACGGTGCGGCCGTCCACGAGCACGCTGTCCAGGTCGAACTTCTCTCGCAGCTCGCTGTTCCACTGCGCGCGCAGCGTGGCCGGCGCGAGGATGAGGATGCGCGTCTTCCCCTCGGCCATGAGCTGGGCGATGACGAGCCCGGCCTCAATGGTCTTCCCCAGGCCCACCTCGTCGCCCAGCATGCAGCCGCCGCGCGAAAGCGAGTCGAGCGCGAACATGGCGCCTTCGACCTGATGCGGGTTGAGGTCGACCTTCGCCTCGGACAGGGCTCCCGCCAACCGTTGTTGCGTATCACCACTGCGCGCCAGCAACTCTTCCGCCAGCAGGCGCTCGTGGAAGGGGGTCAGCGTCGTCCGGGCGGGCGGCTCCGTGGCCTCCGCGCGGGCGGCGATGGCCGCCGCGTCTGCCTCCACCTCCAACCTCAAACCCCTTGCGACCTCCGCCAAGACTGTCTCCATCCGTGTTGTTTCGGGGCGCCCACCGACACAGCGGGCGAGAGAGACGGGCCATTTTGTTGACGGAGGCTCCGCTGTAAAGGGGGTCGTCTCCGAGGCCGAATTCTAGGCCTCCGCGCGATTGGCATGCTTCTTCGCGAGCGACGCGCGCGTACTCGATAAATGAGTGTCGCGCGAACTTTCCGCTGGACATCTTCGCGAGGCCTACAACAGGCCGCGAGACTTGACGTCCAGGTACACGTTGAGCGCGGCCGCGCCGAAACCCTGGGCCGGTGCGCGGACCACGAGGGCCCCCGCGTCGCGCAGGGTGCTGGCGGTGCGGCGGAACTCCGACTCCAGCCGCGTGGCGGCCTGTCGCGAGTACGCGTCCTGGGCTTCCACGGGCACGTCGGTGGCCGCGTCGCGCACGTCCTCGTCCAGCAGGGAGGCGACGACGGGGAGGTGTCGGGGGCGCAAGGCCAGCGTGCGGGTGAGCAGCCCCGCGGACGCGTCCGGGTCCACCAGGTCCGTGAAGAGGACGACGAGGGTGCGCCGCGTCTGCCGGGCGAACGCGAAGTCGTACGCGCGCCCGTAGTCGCTCTCTTCCAGCGCGGCCTCGGCGCGGTAGAGCGACTCGGTGATGAGGCGCAGGTGTTCGTGGCCCTTGCGCGGTGGGAGGAAGGTGAGCACGTCGCTGGCGAAGGCCATGACGCCCACCACGTCGCCCGCGTCCAGGCCCACCCGCGCCAGTCGGAGCGCCGCGTCCACCGCGTGGTCCAGCTTGCGACGGCCGTGCACCTTGCCCGCCATGTGCCGCCCGCAGTCGAGCAAGAGCAGCATGGGCTGGTGCCGCTCCGGCTGCCACGTGCGCACCAGGGTGTTGGCGTGGCGCGCGGACGCCTTCCAGTCGATGTGCCGGTAGTCGTCGCCGGGGCGGTACTCGCGCAGGGATTCGAACTCGCGCCCCTCGGCCGAGCGGCGGCGCAGGGTCCGTTCCGAGGGCGCGTCCGAGGAGCGGGCCAGGGCGAGGGCCTCGCTCGAGAGCGCGGTGAGGTCCGGATAGATTTTCACCGTCCGCGTCGCGGGCAGCCGCACCTGTCGGGCGCACAGCCCCAGCGGGCCGAGCAGCCGCAGGTGGAGGTCTCCGAAGCGCGCATCCCCTCGGGAAGGAGGGGTGACGAAGTACGTCAGCCGTGAGCGCGCGTGTGGCGTGGCGCTCCGGGCTGGCACCTGGAGGGACTGGCGGTGGCCGGTGCTGGCGACGACGTCGGGAGGCTCATCGCGGACCTCCAGGCGCAGCGGTGTAGTGCCCGCGTCGAGTCGCTCGAAGTCGAGGTGCACGGCGTTGCGAGTGCCCGAGGAGAGGATGGGCTCCACCTCGCGTGACACCTTCACGTCGTCGCCGCGGGGCGCGCGGAGGAAGTCCACGGTGCACAGCGCGAGCACTGCCACGTCCAGGGCCAGTGCCAGCCAGCCGAACACGGGGCTGGCCACCGTCAGCGCGGCCGGGACGAGCCCCACCGCGAGCAGTGCGACAGCGAGGCCGGTGGGGACGGGACGGCCCAGGCTCACCGAGGGACCCGGACCCGCTCGAGTGTCTGCTTCAACACGTCGTCCGCGGTGACGCCTTCCACCTCGGCCTCGGCCTTGAGGAGCAGGCGGTGGTTGAGCACGCTGCCCGCCGCGCCCTTCACGTCGTCGGGGGTGACGAAGTCATTGCCCATCAGCGCCGCGCGGGCCTTGGACGCGGCGAGGAGCGCCTGTGCGGCTCGGGGGCTCGCGCCCAGGCGCACGCGGGGATTCGCACGCGTGTCCCGCACCACGGCGACCACGTATTGGAGGATGGACTCGTCGCAGGTGACGCGGGCCGCGCGGGCCTGCAGTTCCGCGAGCGTGGGCGCGTCCAGCACGCGGTCCACGGAGGGCGGCCGTCCCTCGCGCTGGTGGAAGGCGCGCAGCATGGTCGTCTCGGAGTCGGAGTCCGGATAGCCCACGCGAATGCGCATCAGGAAGCGGTCGAGCTGGGCCTCGGGCAATGGATAGGTGCCCTCCAGTTCCAGCGGGTTCTGCGTGGCGACGACGAAGAAGTGGGGCGGCAGTGGGTGGGTGACGCCGTCGATGGTGACCTGGCGTTCCTCCATGGCCTCCAGCAGCGCGGCCTGGGCCTTGGGCGGGGTGCGGTTGATTTCGTCCGCGACGAGCACCTCCGTGAAGATGGGGCCCTTCACCAAGCGGAAGGCGTTGTCCTGCGGCTGGAAGATGTTGGTGCCGAGGATGTCCGCCGGCATCAGGTCGGGCGTGAACTGGATGCGGGTGAAGAGCAGCCCCAGCGCTCCGGCCATGCTGCGCGCGGTGAGCGTCTTCGCCACGCCGGGCACGCCCTCCAGCAGGACGTGGCCTCGCGCCAGGAAGGCGGTCACCAGGTCGGCGAGCACGCGGGGCTGGCCGAAGATGGTGCCGGCGAGCGCGGCGGTGAGTCGGGCGAGGGGAGTGGCGTCGGACATGGTGGCGGGGAACGGTAGACCGCCGTCGAGTCGCGCGGCACCACTTTCGTGGCGCGCGCGCCGTGTCGTCAGTCGTTCTTGCTCTTGAGTCCGAGGAACGCGCCGATGAGCGCGGCCACCGAGCCCAAGAGGCCAATGAAGACGCCGAAGCTGGGCGACGAGTTCATCATCTCCGCGTTGCCGATGGGCGTGGGCACGAGCGTCGTGTCCGAGGACACCTTGATGAAGACGATGCACCAGATGAGGCACAGGAACGTGGTGAACAGCTGCGCCATCCACGGCACCACGGGGTTGAGGTTGGGGAACGCACTGCGCACCCGGACGCCGATGGCCACCATCACCATCAGCGCGAGCAGGAACGCGCCGAAGCCCGTGCTCATCAGCCCCAGGGCGTCACCGTCCGCCGCCGTCTCCTTCCACGGCGTGAAGCACGAGAGGACGACCAGTCCGGCGCCATAGAAGGCGATCTTGTCGCCGGCGCCCATCGCGCCCATCAAATCCCTGGCGTCCTGCATCAGTTCGTCGGGGTCGACGATGGCGCTGCCGTTGTTCTCGTCGTCGTCCCGGCCCCCTCTCGCCCACGGGTCCGCTCCAGACGAGGCCGGCGCGGGTGCAGGGGCGGCGCGGCGCGGAGCCGTGTTCGGCGCGGCGCTCTTCGCGGGCGCGGGACGGCTGGGTCGCTGAGGTGCACCGCGAGCGATGTCCTGCACGCTCTTGACGTTGGTGGCGTCCCCGCTGGCCGGCGCCGGGGGCCTGGCGCCGGACTTGGCCGGTCGGGGCCTGGCGGGCGCGGGCTTCGGGGCGGGGCGAGGGTCTTCACTCGCGCCCGTGGATTCCTCGTCGTTGTCGGAAGGTGGCTCCGCGGAGAGGAACGAGGTGTCGATGATGTAATCGCAAACAGAACAGATGGATGCGTTCGCGGCTACCTTCGAGCCGCAGCCAGGGCAGTTCAGGACCAGCGCTCCTGCTGAGAGATGCGAACACCCATCTTCGGAGCCCGGGGCCGGGTGTGTCAAACGGCATGCGGCCTAACCCCTGGATTTTCGCGGGGAATTGGCCTAGGCCCCAGCGCATGAGCCGCCCGAGCCCCGTCCGACTCCCAAGCGTCTGTCTGGCCCTCCTCGTCCTCGTCTCCGGGTGTGTCCGCTCCGTGCCGGGCCCTGATGTGGACCCGCCCGACGCGGAGGTGATGGCTCGAATCCGGGACTGGGAAGACCGGCGCTCACTGGGCGACGGACAGCTGGTGGCGCTCGTCACGGGCGCTCCGGATCCTCGCGTGCGGGCACGGGCCCTGCGCGCGTTGGCCCGCATCCAGGACGTGGCCACGCTGGGCGCGGTCGTCGCCGGACTGAAGGACTCCGAAGCCCTGGTGCGAGGTGAGGCTGCCTTCGCGGTGGGCGAGCTGGCGCTCTCCTGGGAGCCGCTTACGGAGGCCGAGCGGGCGAGCCTGGCGACGCCGTTGCTGGTGGCCGAGGCGGAGGAGCGCGACGCGGCGGTGCGTGCCGCCCAGCTCGACTCGCTGGGGCGTCTGGCGACGACGGACACGCTGGCGCGCCTCGTCCAGCGGCTCCAGGGCGACGACGTCGAGACGGCCGGGCGGGCGGCGCTGTCGCTGGGCGTGGCGGCGCGACGTGGAGGTGCCGTGGTGGTGAAGGACGTGCCCCTGGCTTCCGCGCAGGCGTTGATGGCGGCAGGGCGGCCGGTGGCGGCCCGGTATGGCGGCGCGTATCTCCTGGCCACGGCGAAGCGCGCGGAGAGCCTGCCGACGCTGCGCGCGTGTCTGTCGGATGAGGACGCGGAC
Organism: Myxococcus llanfairpwllgwyngyllgogerychwyrndrobwllllantysiliogogogochensis; assembly: GCF_006636215.1. GTDB lineage: Bacteria > Myxococcota > Myxococcia > Myxococcales > Myxococcaceae > Myxococcus > Myxococcus llanfairpwllgwyngyllgogerychwyrndrobwllllantysiliogogogochensis. Next base: position 40,698 of record NZ_VIFM01000052.1, read on the forward strand.
GTGCGTGGCCTGTGTGTGAAGGCCTTCGGCGATGTGGGCGGCCCGGAGGACGCGGTGGTGCTGGGCCGGTTGCTGGACGACACAGTGCCTCGCGTGGCCTCGGAGGCGGCGCGTTCGCTCGCGAAGCTCGCGGCCACGTGTGGTGGGCCGTGCGCGCCGCTGGAGGCACTGGAGGCCCTGACGCCCCGGGCGAAGCGCGTGGCGCGGGGCATGGAGACGCCGATGCCCACGGGCGCGGCGCCGCGCGTGGAGACGCTGGCGCGTTCCGCGGATGGACATCCGCTGCTGGCCCTGGCGCAGCAGGGGCTGCCGGAGTTCGGCGCGCCGTTGCTCGTGTCGCTCCGGCTGGCGCTGGCGGACGCGGAGCGAGGCGCGGCGTCGGAGGTGGCTCGCGCGGACCTGGGCTGGCTCGACTGCCGGCTGGCGGCGGCGTTGGACCGTCAGCGCGGCATGGTGGCGGACACGATGAACTGTGGCTTCGGCCGGGTGTCCGACGAGCGCCGACTGGCCCTGGGCCTGCGTGAGGCCGCGCTCTCCCCGAAGAAGACGCCCGCCGACTTCGCGGTGGGCTACCTGCGCCACCCGTTGGCGCGCGTGCGGCTCACGGCGATGGAGGTCCTCGCGGAGCGCCCGGTGCTCCGGACGGCGACGGCGGTGGGCTCGCTTCTGCGGAGCGAGGACCTGGTGGTGGCCGGCGCGGCGGCCGCGACGCTGGGCAAGCTGAAGGCTCCAGGGGCCCATCCGGACCTGGAAGCGCTGGCCGACCGCGTGCCCTCCGAGCCGGACCTCGCGGACCCCGTGGGCGGTGCGCTCGTCGCGCTCCAGATTCCGGGCACCGAGGCGCGCATGAAGCAGTGGTTGACGCTGCCGCACGCCAACGTGCGCCGCGTGGCCGCTGAGGCCCTCACCCAGCTCACCGGCCAGCCCGTGCGCTCCGAGCGCGCGGAGCTTCCTCCCTACGCCTTCCGCCCGGAGCCCGCGCCCAGGGACGCCGCGCTCGTGTTGCGCACGGACAAGGGCGACATCACCGTGCGGCTCGACGCCGACGAGGCGCCGCTCACGTCCGGCAACCTGTTTGCCCTGGCGCGCAAGGGCTACTTCAACGGCATCACCTTCCACCGCGTGGTGCCGGACTTCGTCGCGCAGGGCGGAGACCCGCGTGGGGACGGGGAGGGCGGCCCGGGCCACTCCATCCGCTGCGAGATGACCCGGCGGCCGTATCTGCGCGGGGTGCTCGGCATGGCGCTGTCAGGCAAGGACACCGGAGGCAGCCAGTTCTTCTTCACGCACGCGCCGCAGCCGCACCTGGATGGCCGCTACACGGCCTTCGGTGAGGTGGTGTCGGGTCTGGACGTGGTGGATGCGCTGCTGGAAGGCGACCTCATCCGCGAGGTCAGCGCGGTGACGCTCACCCCGTGAAGTGACTTCAGGCGCCGCTGGCGCGCGTCAGCGGTGCCTGGGGGCCCAGCGGGTGGCTTCGCCAGCGCTGGCTCTCTTCTTCCTCCAGCGCCTCCACCTGGTTGCGGATGCGCTGCCACTCCGTCTCCGGAATGCGCAGGAAGGCGTCCGCGAGGTTCGGGTCGAACTGCGTGCCCGAGCAGCGGCGAATCTCGTCCCGGGCCACGCTCATGGGCCGGCCCTTGCGATAGGGGCGGTCCGACGTAATCGCGTCCACGGTGTCGGCGATGCAGAAGATGCGCGCGCCGATGCAGATGTCCTCGCCGGCGAGCTGCTGCGGGTAGCCCTTGCCGTCCCAGCGCTCCTGGTGCTGGAGGACGATGAGCGCCGCCTCGTGCAGGTAGGGCATCTTGCCCATCATCCGGTAGCCGAACTCCGGGTGCTTGCGCATCTCCACCCATTCGTCCGGCGTCAGGGGCCCGGGCTTGAGCAGGATGGAGTCGCGCACGCCAATCTTGCCGATGTCGTGCAGCAGCGCTCCCTGCTCCACCACGTCCAGCGCGGCCCCCGCCAGCCCCACCTCCTCCGCCAGCCGGCGCGAGTAGAGCGCCACGCGACGCGAGTGCCACTGCGTCTCCGTGTCGCGGTAGTCCAGCGCGCTGATGAGACCATCCAGGAGGCCCGTGGTGCGCTCCACCACCCGACGCTCCAGGTCCTGGTTGATGGCGACCAGCTCCGCGTTCTTGTCCGCCACCTCGCGCGTCAGCCGCTCGTTGGCCTCCACCAGCCGGTAGTGCTCCACGGCCTGCCGCACGCTGCTCGTCAGCTCGCTGAGCGACCAGGGCTTGCCGAGCAGCCGGAACACCTCGCCCCGATTGACGGCCTCGGACGCGGTGCGGAAGTCCGCCGCCGCCGTCAGCATCAGGCGCACGGCCTTCGGGTTCTTCTCCCGGAGCACGCCCAGCAGCTCGATGCCGTTGAGGTACGGCATCATGAAGTCCGTCAGCACGACGCTGAAGCCCACCTCGCGAGCGGCCAGGGCCGGGTCGCTGTAGGTGACGACGTCATAGCCTTCCGTCTGGAGGATCCGGGAGAGCGCGGCGAGGATGAGCACGTCGTCATCCACCACGAGGATGCGGTCCATGTTGGAGGTCTCCGGGAGGTCGCGGGCCTGTCTTTCGTTATACACGCCTTGCCTTGCACCCAAACAGGGCCCCCCCGCAGGTTTTGCGCCTGCAAGCCCCGGAAATCCTTGGAGGTTCTTCCTTTGTGCAAGAGTGGTAGAACCAAGTCATGCTTGCCTGCTCGCCAAGGTGTGATTTATGGTGCGCGGCAAGGCTGCGTTTCAACGCTAACCCCTTGGAATCCTGGAGCAATCTCCGATGGCTAGAGCCCCAGCAGGGCCGGTGCCGGTGGTGGTGATGGGGCTGGGATTCATCGGGCAGGAGATTGCCAGAGCTGCCCTGTCCTGCCCGGAAGTGGAATTGATTGGGGCCGTGGATACCCACTCCTCCCTGGTCGGTCGTCCGTTGGGAGACGTGCTGGGAGGGCCCGCGCCGCGCGTCAAGGTGATGGACTCGCTGGAGAAGGCCGTGGGCCGGCGCAAGGGCGCGGTGCTGCTGCACGCCACGGGTTCTCGACTGCCGGCGGTGATGGACCAATTGCTGGCGGCGCTGAAGCTGGGCCTGCCCATCGCGAGCACCTGTGAGGAGCTCGCCTTCCCGTACCTGAAGTACCCGGAGCTGGCGGACAAGCTGGACCGCGCCGCTCAGCGCGCCGAGGTCTCCATCGTCGGCGCGGGGGTCAACCCGGGTTTCGTTCTGGACAGACTGGTGGCCACGGCGGGGCAGGTGTGCGGCCCGGTGCGGCGCGCGACGGTGACGCGGGTGGTGGACGCGCGCACCCGCCGGGAGGCCCTGCAGCGCAAGGTCGGCGCGGGTCTGACCGAGGAAGAGTTCTTCGAGTTGGTGGATGGTGAGCAGCTCGGCCACGTGGGGCTGGTGGAGTCGGCGGCACTCGCGGCACTGGGCCTGGGGTTGGATTGTGATGACTACGAAGAAGAGGTAGCCCCCGTGTTCGCCGAGGAAGACATCTCGGGCGGTGCGTTCGCCGTGAAGAAGGGACGGGTGGCGGGCATGTTCCAGTCGGTGGTCGGGTTGGAGGACGGGCAGGAGCGGGTTCGACTGGAACTGACCATCGCCGTGGGGGCTGACGACCCGAAGGACCGCATTGAAATCGATGCGGATCCTCGTTTGGTGTTGGAAATCCCGGGGGGAGTGGCAGGCGACCGGGCCACCGCGAATGCGCTGGTGAATGCCGCGCCACGCTTGACGGCCGCCGAAGCAGGGCTCCTCACGGTGCTCGAGCTTCCGGCCGGACGTTAGAGTCAGGAGAGGGATAATGCTGGACAAGAATGCGATCGGCCGTGCCTCGCCGCCGACGCTCAACGAAGTGGAGAAGGGTGCCATCCGCCGCTTCGCGGAGGCCATCGGAGACTACAACCCGATCTACTACGACGAGGAGTACGCTCGGGCCTCCGGATATCCCACCATCATCGCGCCTCCCACGTTTCCCGCGTCCTTCCATTCGGCCGCGGACTTGAGGGAGCTACTCGGCGTGGGCATCAAGAGCCTGCTGCACGCCGAACAGGGCTTTGACTACGAGCGGCCCATCTTCGCCGGGGACCGCATCTACGTCTCCACCCGCGTCGCGGACGTCTCCGAACGACAGGGCATGTCCGGCAAGATGGACATCGCGGTCATCGAGGATGAAGGCCGCGACGAGGAAGGCAACCTGGTGTTCCGAGCCCGCCGGACGTTGGTGGTCCGCGCCTCCAAGGAGACCCCGTGATGCCCGCGCGCAAGCTCTACTTCGAGTCCATCCGCGTCGGAGACGAGCTGCCGGCGCTGGCCAAGGCCCCGGTGGACCGTGTCCAGTTGTCCCGGTACGCCGGCGCCTCTGGCGACTACAACCCCGTGCACGTCGACGAGCTCTACGCCAAGAGCGTGGGCATGCCGAGCGTGTATGCCCCCGGCATGCTGGTGATGGGCATGCTCGGCCAGCTCATCAGCGACTGGGCCCGGGGCGGGCAGATGCGGCGCTACAACGTGCGCTTCATCAAGATGGTGTGGCCGGGTGACACCGTCGTCTGCAAGGGCCGGGTGAGCAACCGCCACGGCACCGCGGGCCGTTACTTCGTGGACATCGACCTGTGGGCGGAGAACCAGCGCGGTGAGCTGGTGATGAAGGGCGGCGCGCAGATTCAGCTCTTCTACTCCCTGGAGGACGAGAACCGGCAGCGCTCCGGCCAGTCCCCCATCGTCATCGAAGTGCCCCGGGAGAGCCTGGCCGCCACCCCCACCACGTCCACGGGCGGAGGATCGAGCGAGGCCTCGGCCGTCGACGAGGAGGCAGACGAGTCGGACGAGCGCCGCACCGGCGCCTCGTCCAAGAAGACCGTCCCCCGGGAGAAGCCCGCTGCCAAGACGGCGACGCTTCCCTCGCCCAAGAAGGCGAAGAAGTAGCGGTTTCATGGCCTGCGGTGAGGGGCGGCCTGGGCTGCCCCTCAACGCAGGGTGTCATTCAGGGTTGACTCAAAAATCAGTCGCCGCCACACTTCCTGTGTCTCATTCGCGCCGCTGACCCGAGGCCTTCCCATCCGAAGGCGGGCAGCGAGCCGTCACGCAGGAGTGGCCATGTCCGCCGGCATCAACACCTACAAGACCGACCTTCGAGAGATTTTCTTCGCTTTGTTCGAGCAGTTCGGCTTCGGCCAGGTGGCCGGTCAGGCCCCGTACGACGCCTGGGGTCCGGATGAGGCCAAGGCGGTGTTGTCCGAGACGTACCGCTTCGCGCGCGAGGTGCTCGGGCCCCTCAACTCCGTGGGAGACCGTGAGGGCTGTCGGGTGGAGAACGGCTCGGTGCTCACGCCCACGGGCTTCAAGGACGCGTGGAAGAAACTCTACGAGCAGGGCTTCAAGACGGTGGCGGTGAGCCCGGAGCACGGTGGCCAGGGCGCGCCGATGATGCTGCAGGTGACGGTGGAGGAGCTGCTATCGGGCGCCAACACGGCCTTCAACATGTACCCGGGCCTGTCGTTCGGCGCGGCGGAAGTCATCGCCGAGTGCGGGACGAAGGAGCAGCAGCACCTGTTCGTGGAGCGCATGCTCAACGGCACGTGGGGTGGCACCATGTGCCTCACCGAGCCGCACGCCGGCTCCGACGTGGGCGCGGCGAAGTCCACCGCCCGGCGCAACGCCGACGGCACGTACAACATCCGCGGGACGAAGATCTTCATCTCCGGCGGCGACCACGACATGGCCCAGAACGTCATCCACCTGGTGCTGGCGCGCATCGACGGCGCGTCGCCCGGCACCAAGGGCCTGTCGCTGTTCATCGTCCCCAAGCTGCGCATCAACAAGGACGGCAGCTCTGGCCAGGCCAACGACGTGTCCGTGGGCTCCATCGAGCACAAGATGGGCATCAACGGCTCGGCGACCTGTGTGCTGAACTTCGGTGAGAGCGACGGCTGTCTGGGCGAGCTCGTCGGCACCGTCGAGCACGTCGGCATGAGCCAGATGTTCAAGATGATGAACGGCGCGCGCATCGCCGTCGGCATCCAGGGCGTCGCGCTGGCGTCGGCCGCCTACTACAACGCGGTGGACTACGCGAAGGACCGCAAGCAGGGCTCCCACTTCACCAAGTGGAAGGACCCCACCGCGCCGCGCGCCGCCATCATCGAGCACCCGGACGTCCGCCGCATGCTGCTGGACATCAAGTCCCACGTGGAGGGCATCCGCGCGCTCATCATCAAGCTGGCCATGCACCTGGACAAGGCGCGGCAGCTGGCCGGCAAGGACGACGAGGCGGCCACCTACCACAAGGGCCAGGTGGAGCTGCTCACCCCGCTGGTGAAGTCCTACGGCTCCGACCAGTCCTTCCGTCTCTGCGCGCAGGCCATCCAGGTGTACGGCGGCGCCGGCTACATCCAGGACTACCCGGTGGAGCAGTACACGCGTGACTCGAAGATCTTCTCCATCTACGAGGGCACCAACCACATCCAGGCCATGGACCTGGTGGGCCGCAAGCTGGGGCAGGCCGGTGGCATGCACTTCCAGCAGTTCATGGGTGACGTGGGCGCCTTCGTGGAAGCGCACCGCGAGCACGCCGTCTACGGCGAGGCCGTGAAGCTGCTGGCGAGCGCCCAGGAGGCCCTCATGTCCAGCGCGATGACGGTGTTCAGCTGGTCGCAGGACGGCGGCAAGTTCCCGCTGATTCCGCTGTCCGCCAACCGCTTCCTCAACATGATGTCCGAGGTCGCCGTGGGCTGGCTGCTCCTGGACGCGGCGCTCATCGCGGACAAGGCGCAGGGCGCGCTGTCGGCGGACCACCCGGACCGCGCGTTCTACGAGGGCAAGAAGTACAGCGCCCTGTACTACGCGCGCAATGTGCTGCCCAACGTGGAGCAGGCCGCGCGCCTCATCGCCCTCGAGGACACCTCTCCGATGGAGATCACCGACGCCGCGTTCGCGTCCGTCTGAGTCGCGACATCGTCTGAAGGGGCGCCCTGACAGAGGGGCGCCCTCCAGAAACACCGAGGCCACCTGGGGATTCGCTCCCGAGGTGGCCTTCGTGTTTCAGCGGCGGCCGTGTGACGGGAAGGGCGCTACTCGCCCTCGCGCACGCCGATGGCGAGCTGGCCCAGGCCCGCCTTCTTCGCCAGCTCCATCACCTGGACGACGGTGCCGTGCGGAACGCCCTCATCGGCCTGGACGATGACGACGGTGTCCGGGTCCTTCACCTTGGCGGCGTCGAAGGCCTTCTGGAGTTCGTCCTGGCTGACGACGTTTCCGGCGAGCACGAAGCGGCCGTCGGCGAGCACCGCGACGGACATGTCCGTGGTGCGCGCGGTGACGTCCGCGGCGCCGCCCTTGGGCAGGTTCACCTTGAGGCCCGACTTGGCGCCTCCTCCGGGCCCCTGCTGGACGATGACGGAGCTGGTCACCATGAAGATGATGAGCAGCACGAGGAAGATGTCGGTGAGCGGGGTGATGTTGATTTCGGCGAAGACACCTTCTTCGCCTTCGTCACCGGACCCCGGTGTCTTGCCCATGGCCATGGCGCTCGGTTCCCTGGGACTAGGCGGGCTGCGTGTCGACGCGCGCCGGAGAGGTGGGGGGCTGCTGTGAATCGACGCGGGGCGCGGGCTCGGGAGGAAGGCCCGAGGCGCGCTCCTTGAGCAGCTCCGCGAACTCGTCGCCCATCAGCCGCAGCTCCACCAGCACGCGCGACAGGCGGGCCTGGAAGTAGTTGTAGAAGACCATGGCCTGCACGGCGACGAGGATGCCCACCGCCGTGGCGACCAGGGCCTCGGAGATGCCCGTCATCACCGCGCCAGTGCCGCCGGTGCCGCCGGCCTCCACGTCCAGGCCCAGGTCCTTGAACGAGCGCATGATGCCGGCCACGGTGCCGAACAGGCCCACGAAGGGCGTAATCGAGCCGATGGTGGCCAGAATCCAGAGGTTGCGGCGCAGCTTGAGGCCCACCTGGGCGCGCTCGCGCTCCACGGCGGCCTCCACGCCCGCACCGCCTGAACCGCGGGTGCGCTCCCAGCGGTCGAACCCCGCGAGGAAGATGTCGGCGGCGACGGAGTCGGAGCGCTCGGCGGCGGTGCGGGCCGCTGGCACGTCGCCACGAAGCAGGTGCTTGCTGACCGCCTCGCCCAGGAGGCGGGAGCGCTCGCTCACCCCCCAGAGGGCGATGATGCGCTCGACGGCCACGACGAGCGCGCCGACGGAGGCCAGCAGCAGCAGGGCCAGGGTGACTCCGCCGAGGCGGAGGTAATGCAGGATGTCGTTCAGGCTCATTGGTGGGTGACCCGGCAGGGCGCCATGGCCCAGACTAGGAGATATGAACCGCGCAGCCGCCGCAATCTTCCTGGCAGTGCTCTGTTCGGCCTGCCCCAAGCGCATCGAGTTCGGGCCGGAGGGGCAACTCACCGACGCCGAGGTCGTCTATCAGCGTGTCCGGCGGAACCAGGACAACGTCGTCTCCCTCGAGGGAGACGCGAAGCTGCGTGTCGAGTCTCCCCAGCAGAGCGGCACCATCGGGATGTTCCTTTCCGTCACCCGCCCGGCCCTCCTGCACCTGGAGACGTTCGATTTCTTCAACCGGCCCCTCGCCTCCCTCGTCGCGGACGGGACGCGCTTCGGCCTGTACCAGACGGAGACGCACACGTACTACCAGGGGCCGGCGAGCCCGCAGAATGTGTCGCGCTTCCTGCCCGTGGTCCTGCCGGGCGAGGAACTGGTGGCCATCATGCTGGGCCAGGTGCCCCTCATCCCTCCGGAGCGCATGACGCTGGAGCTGGACACGAAGGAGGGCGTCTACGTGCTCACCCTCCACCGGGGGACGGCCCGCCAGGTGCTCCAGGTTCACCCAAAGTATCTGCGCGTGGTGAAGAGCCAGGTGCATGGCGTCCCCGGTTATGACCTGGCCTTCGACGACTTCCTCGAGCGGGGAAACCTCATCTTCCCGGGCAAGGTGGAGCTCATCGCGAAGCAGGCGGGGACGAAGCTCCAGCTTCGCTACCAGCAGATCAAACTCAACGGACGGCCGGACCTCACGCTCTACGAGCTGACACCCCCGGAGGGGGCCAAGGTCGTGGAGGTGGATGACTCGGGGCGGGAGCTTCCGGCTGGTGCCCCCGAGTCGCCGGCGCCCCCGGTGCCGGGTTCCTGACCGGGCAGGCACGGAAGAAGAAGCGCAGCGGCTGGAGTCGGGTAGAGTGGCGCCCACGACATGGCACAGATCAAGCTCGGAGAACTGCTGATCAAGGCGAATGTGCTCCAGGAGAGCCAGCTCAAGGCCGCGCTCGCCGAACAGGCGAAGTGGGGCGGCAAGCTCGGCGAAATCCTGGTCCGGATGAGCCTCGTCTCCGAGGACATCCTGGTGCGGGCGCTGTCCAAGCAGCTCGGCATGCCGGCGGTGAACCTGGACGCGGTCCAGATGGTTCCCCCGCATGTGAAGGCCAAGATTCCGCCGCAGACGGCCCGCGACTTTTCCGTGCTGCCGTTGCAGCTGCGGGACGAGGGCAAGACGCTCGTGGTGGCGATGTCGGATCCGCTCAACATGCGGATGCTGGACGAGCTTCGGGCCGTGACGAAGTGCCGCATCATCCCCAACGTGGCGGGGCGCACCTCCATCGCTCGGGCCTTCGCCCGCATGTACGAAGAGAACATGGAGCTGGAGGACGCGGACACCAACTTCAAGGTGGTGGACGCCCAGGGCCGCACGGTGGTGAAGAACCTGAAGGACCTGGATCCGGCCGCCGCCGCGGTCATCTCCGCGCCCAAGCCCGCGCCCCCAGTCGCGCGTCCCGCGCCGCCGGTGCCAGAGGCCCCTCGCAGCACGGCGGGCACTGGCAGCCCGGCCGACCTGTTGCGCAGCGTGGAAGAGGTGCAGCGCAAGGAAGTCGCGGCCCTCAAGGCCATGGTGGAGCTGCTCATCGAGAAGGGTGTGTTCTCCCGCGACGAGTACCTCGCGAAGGTCAAGCGGTAGCCCGGCCTTATGCGCAAGAAGATTGGTGAGCTGCTCGTCGAGGCGGGGGTGGTGACGGAGGAGCAGGTGCGGGTGGCGCTCGGGCGTCGAGGCGCTCCGGGGAACCTGCGGCTGGGCGAGACGCTGGTGGCGCAGGGGCTGTGCGCGCCGCTGCATGTGGCTCGGGCGCTGGCGGTGCAGCACGGGCTGCCCTTCGTGGAGCTGCCCGAGGAGATTCCCCCGGCGGTGGCCTCGCTGGTGTCCCTGGACTTCCAGGCGGAGCATCGCGTGCTGCTCTTCCGCATGGAAGTGGAGGGGCGCAGCGAGCGCATCCACGTCGCCGTGGAGGACCCGGGGGATTTGACGTTGGTGGACGAGCTGCGCTTCCAGCTCCGTAAGCAGGTGCGGGTCTTCGTCGTCGCGTCGGACGACCTGGACGCCGCGCTGGCCCGGGCGCGGGGAGAGCCGCTGGACATCGTCGAGGCGGAGCCGCTGTACGAAGAGGATGGCTCCGGCCCTCCTCCCGTCGCCGCGGGGACGCCACTGGAGTGGGAGATGCCGGAGACACCGAAGCCCCCCGCAGCGAGACCCCCTGCCGCCGCCGCGGCGCCCTCGGCCCGTCGGCCCGGGACGCCGCCCCCCCCGCCCGCGGAAGCCCTGCGGCCGGGGGCCGGAGGAGATGCGCTGGATGATCTGCTGGGCGTGAAGCCGGCCGCTCGGCCACCGCCGCCTCCTCCGCCCATCTTCGAGGCGGACGAAGAGGAGAAGCCCCGGGTGCCGGTGGTGATGTTCGGTGGGGCCGCGAAGGGTTCGCAGCCCGCGCTGGCGCTCACGCCGACGCCTGACTTCTCCGACGATGATCTGGCCATCCTCGACGACCTGGAGCGCATGTCCCGGGGAGACGAGGCGGTGCTGGATACGGAGAAGGTGAAGCCCGCGCGCATGGTGGCCAGCCTCATCCGCCTGCTCATCCGCAAGGAGATCATCCAGGAGGTGGAGTTCCTGGAGGAGCTGGCGAAGAAGTGACGCCCGGCGCGTCGCCCTCGGGGGACGGGCCCCTCCTGGACGTCCGAGGGCTCGCCGTGGAGCTGTCGAGGGACGAGGGGACGGTGCGCGCGGTGGACGGTGTGTCCTTCGCGGTGCCTCCCGGCGGAACCCTGGGCGTGGTGGGGGAGAGCGGCTGTGGCAAGAGCCTCACCGCGCTGTCCCTGTTGCGGCTGGCGCCCCGACCTCCCGTGCGAGTGGCGGCGGGCGAGGTGTTCTTCCAGGGCAGGGATTTGCTGAAGCTCTCCGACGAGGAGCTGCGGCGCGTGCGCGGACGCCATGCGGCCATGGTGTTCCAGGAGCCGATGACCTCGCTCAACCCCGTCTTCACCGTGGGGGAGCAGATCTCCGAAGGCGTGCGGCTCCACCTGGGGGCCTCGCGCTCGCAGGCTCGGGAGCGCGCGGTGGAGATGCTGCGCCAGGTGGGCATCCCCGCGCCGGGTGAGCGCGTGGACGCCTGGCCTCATCAACTGTCGGGCGGGATGCGGCAGCGGGTGATGCTCGCCATGGCGCTGGCGTGTGACCCGTCGCTGCTCATCGCGGACGAGCCCACCACCGCGTTGGACGTCACCATCCAGGCGCAGATCCTCGACCTGCTCAAGCGCCTGCAGGCCGAGCGCGGCATGGCGGTGATGCTCATCACCCATGATTTGGGCGTGGTCGCGGAGAGCTGCGACACGGTGGTGGTGATGTACGCGGGGAAGGTGGTGGAGCACGCTCCGGTGCGCGAGCTGTTCGCCCGGCCCGCCCATCCCTACACGGCGGGCCTGTTGCGCTCGCTTCCGGCGCTGGGGGGCGAGGTGGAGGAGGGACGATCCGGGCCTCGGCGTCGCCTGCGCGCCATCCCCGGCATGGTGCCCGCCCTGGGGCGGTTGCCGTCGGGCTGTGCGTTCCGCGAGCGGTGCGAGCGGGCCCAGGAGGCATGCGCTCGCGTGACGCCCGTACTCGAACTCAAGCGGGGCGGGCAGCTCGCGGCCTGCCATCATCCGGTGCCCGCGCCATGAGCACCGAGCCGCTCCTTCAGGCGAAGGACGTCGAGGTCCACTTCCCCGTACGCGGGGGCTGGCTGGGTCGCTCGCGCGGCGCGGTGAAGGCGGTGGACGGCGTGACGTTCGACGTCTTCCGGGGGGAGACGTTGGGGT
>NZ_VIFM01000530.1 GCF_006636215.1 Myxococcus llanfairpwllgwyngyllgogerychwyrndrobwllllantysiliogogogochensis
GCCCAAACCCGCCACCCCTGGCGAGTCCCCGCCCGACCTTCCCTCCCTCGAGGGAAGGCCGACGAGAGGTGTGCCTACCGAGCTCCACGCCCGAGCAAAACATGCCTCACGGTGTGGAAAATGATGCCCACGTCCAGGAACAGCGAGCCGTTCTTCACGTAGTACAGGTCGAACTCCAGCTTGTTGCGCGCATCCTCCACGGAGGCTCCGTAGGGGTAGCGAATCTGGGCCCAGCCCGTCAGGCCCGGCTTCACTGCCTCACGCAGTCCGTAGAAGGGAATCTGCTGCTTGAGTTGCTCGACAAACACGGGCCGCTCCGGACGCGGACCCACGAAGCTCATCTCCCCCATCAACACGTTGAACACCTGGGGAATCTCGTCGATTCGCGTGCGCCGGATGAACTTGCCCACCCGGGTGACACGGTCATCGTTCGCACGAGCCCACACCGCGCCGTTCTTCTCCGCGTCCGTCCGCATGCTGCGGAACTTCCACAGGTAGTACGTCACGCCTCCCAGCCCCGTGCGCTCCTGTCGGTAGAAGACAGGCCCCTTCGAATCCAGCTTGATGGCCACCGCCACCAGAAGCAGGAAGGGTGCCGACAACGCCAGGAGCAGCGACGCCACCGCCAGGTCGAAGGCCCGCTTGAAGGCCCGCCGCAACGGAGACACCGTCAATTCGTCCGCGAAGGCGAAGTCGCTCGCCCGGAGGAACTGCACCGGAATCCGCCGCAGCACCCGCTCGCAGAAGCCCGTCGCGTCATACACGCGGCGGCCTTGCAGCCGACAGCTCAGCAGTGAGTCCACCCAGTTGGCCCCGCGCATGTCGTCAGCAGCCTGCACGACATATGCCGCGCCCATGCGGGCCGCCATGTGCTCCAGGGGTTCCTCCGTGGTGCGTGGGTCCACCAGCGCGACGACGCGGTAGCTGCCCTCGCCGCCCGCTTCGATGGCGGTCGCCACCGCGCGGGCCTTGAGGCCATCACCGACGATGAGCACCGCGTGCGGCGCCCCCACCAGCGCGCGAATGGACACCCGGACGACCAGCGTGCCCGCCAGCGCCCCCATGGCTCCACCGAGCAGCGCGCCAGGAGGCAGCGCGACGGGCAACACCAGCGGGGCCACCAGCATCACCCCACCGGTCACCATCGCCGTGACACCCGCGGCCTTCAGGAAGCGGTAGCCCCGCGCCCGGTCCTCCGCGGCGACGCGCAAGTCATACAAATCCAACAGGTACAGCGTGAACTGGAACGTGACCACGAAGGCCGCGCCCAGGCCCAGCAGCGTGGGCCACAGCGCCGTGAGCGGCGGCCGTGTCCCAGCAGGCGCGAAGAGTGCCGCACAGGCCGCCGCGCCCATCACGCAGGCCAGTGCGATCGCCGAGCTCTCGGCGAGGAAGAACGTCAGCTTCTTGGCAGAAAAATAGTGGTGAAAAACCCGGAGCACGTGCCCCTCCAACCAACCCGCCCGACTCACGACC
>NZ_VIFM01000531.1 GCF_006636215.1 Myxococcus llanfairpwllgwyngyllgogerychwyrndrobwllllantysiliogogogochensis
GGCCTGGAGCACGGACCCCGAATTCATCAACGCTCTTGAGGGGTTGGCGCATCCCAGGCCCCCGGAAGGCACCCGCCGGGGACCCCATGGGGGAAGTGCCCCCGGGTCCGCCGGACCGAGCCTCCACCCCCTTGGGCAGGCGCGGATACACCGGGTCCCTTGGGGGGTCCTCCCGCGCGAAGGCGGTTGTCCCTGTCGCCCGGATGCAGGACTGGGGGGCAAGGGGGCGCGTTCCGGAGCCCAGCCGTCGCGAGGCGGGACTCGCCCTGGGCCAGGTGCGCCGCCGAGCGGAGGGGCGAAGTCCATCCCTCCGCCTCACGGTCGCACCTGGACGAGCCAGGGGCCTGGTGCTCAGGCGGCGGAGAGCAGGTCCGCCTTGGGGTACTCGCGGACGTACTTGAGGAAGCCGAGCAGCGTCTTGTCCGCTTCGACCATCACCCCTTGGCGGAACTGGATGGTCTGCAGGACACCCTCGTCGTCATCGAGGAAGGCTTGCATGAACTTCGCGGCACGCAGCAGGCGAGGTGCGTCCTTGAGGAAGCTCATCATGGTGCCGCTCACGAGCGCGAACTGCTCCGTGCGGGTCGGCGGCCGGCCCTTGTTCTTGCCTTCCTTTCGAGGCACTCCCGCGAGCAGGTAGGCCCGCGTTCCACCCCCTGGGATGCGCGTGCCGGTGAACATGCCGAAGATGGGGCCCGAGGGCGTGCGGGAGATGGCGGAGAACGTGTTGGTGCCTGTCACCCGGTTCCAGTTCTCCACCTTCAACCCATCACGGGTGGTGTAGTGGACGTCGTGCTCGAGGACGTAGTCCGAGCTGTTCATGTTGATGGGCCCCTCGATGATGCCCAGCTCGTGCAGCGTGTGCAGGTGCTGGTAGTCGTGGGAGTTGCACACCATCACCCAGGGTGGGACGGGGAAGCCCGCCTCATGCACCTTGACGCCGTACAGCAGGTCGCTCTCCTCGTAGCCGCGCACGCCCGGCACGTCGAAAAGCGGCTTCTCGCCGTTGAAGGCCCAGACCATTCCCCACTTCTCCGCCGTGGGAAAAGTCTGGATGCGGGCGCGGTCGGGAATCTTGCAGCCCACGGGGATGTGGGTACAGACGCCCTCCTGGTTGTACTGCCAATGGTGGAAGGGGCAGCGCACCTCGTCGCCAATCACGTCGCCGATGCTCAGGTCCGCGCCAATGTGACTGCAATAGGCGCTCATCACTTGCGCCTTGCCGTTCTTCCCTCGAAAGGCAATCACCTTTCCATCCAGGAACCCACGGCCGACAATCTTGCCGGGCTTGAGTTCCCTCGAAAGGCAGACGGCATACCAGTTCTGGTGATAGCCGATGCCGGGGCCTTCGAGGATGGGCCGCGAGTCGCGCACAGCGGGTTCGGTGGCGGGGCGCATCAATGCCGTCATGGGTTCCTCTGGGGGTGGGG
>NZ_VIFM01000532.1 GCF_006636215.1 Myxococcus llanfairpwllgwyngyllgogerychwyrndrobwllllantysiliogogogochensis
AGAGGTGTATAAGAGACAGGAAGGGAAGGGGGTCAGGCGGCCTGGGGCGAGGGACGTCCCCGGAGGACTTCCAGCAGCACGTCCTCCAGGCGGGAGCGACGCGTCTCCACGTCGGCGATGGGCAGCCCCTCCGCGTACAGCACGCGCAGCAGGTCTCCGGCGGGGGCCACGCCCTCGCGCTCCACATAGGTGAGCGAGCGGCCGTCCTCGGACAGGCGCGGCGTGAAGCGGCGCGTGGCCTCCGACAGCGTGGTCTGCGGCTCCTGGAAGGTGACGACCACGCGCTTCTCGCCGAAGCGGCGCAAGAGCGTGGCCTTGTTCTCCACCATCAGCAGGCGGCCCTCGTTGATGATGCCCACCCGGTCCGCCAACTCCTCGGCCTCTTCCAGGTAGTGGGTGGTGAGAAGGATGGTGGTGCCCTCCGAGGCGAGCTTGCGCACGTACGTCCAGAGGTCGCGGCGCAGCTCCACGTCCACACCCGCGGTGGGCTCGTCCAGGAAGACGAGCTTGGGCTTGTGCACCAGCGCCTTGGCGATGAGCAGCCGGCGCTTCATGCCGCCGGAGAGCGCGCGCGTGAGCGAGTCCTTCTTGGTGTGCAGGTTGAGGGCGGTGAGCACCTCGTCCACCCGGGCCTCGTCCTGGCGCTGCCCGTAGAAGCCCAGTTGGATGCGCAAGGACTCCGCGACGGTGAAGAACGGGTCGAAGTTGATCTCCTGCGGCACCAGGCCCAGTTGGTAGCGCGGGCCCACCGGGTCCTGGTCCAAATCCTTCCCGAAGACGCGGATGGTGCCGGCCGTCTTGCGGACCAGGCCGCACACACTGCCAATCATCGTCGTCTTGCCCGCGCCGTTGGGCCCCAGCAACGCGAAGATTTCTCCGGGCTGGATGGTGAGGTCCATCTGCTGCAACGCGGTGAAGTCACCGTAGCGCTTGGTGAGCCCCGTGAGCTCGAGGGCGGGAGTGGGCGTCGACATGGCGCGCTTCTCCTAACACCTCGGACCTTCGCCGTCAGAACTCCCTGCCCCGCCATGGAGGGCGTCCGCTGCAGGTCTCGCCGGGTCGCACTCCGCGTGGCGGTTTGCGTCATGAAATAGTGGCTTTCCACAATGTTCTTGTTTTGACACGGTTGAGCCTCCACGCCGGCCCGGAGGTGGGGAGGCGCGGGAGTCCCCCGAGGGACGCGGCGCCCGAAACCGGGAGTCTTCCAACGGAAGCTGGGGGTACCTCATGCCAGGTCTGCAACGCGCGAGTGCGCGGGCGTTCTTCACTTTGAGTGTGATGGTGGTCGCGGTGGCGTGCAGTCGGGAGCCGGCCGCGCCTGTTCGCGCGGACACGACACGCGGTGTGGCGCAGGCGGCGCAGAACGATGGAGCGGAGGTGCACAACCACGTCTACACGCAGGCCTTCGGGTCGGGCTGGGCG
>NZ_VIFM01000533.1 GCF_006636215.1 Myxococcus llanfairpwllgwyngyllgogerychwyrndrobwllllantysiliogogogochensis
TACTACCCGGTCACTTGAATCGAGGTGGCGGTCATGATCTACGGTCGGGATGACACCGGCACAGCTGCGCAAGCTGGATGAGGCGCTGAGCGCCTACCTCGATGAGATGGTGGTCGGCATGGGACGGCTGGAGCGGCGCCGGGCCATGGAAGCCTATGTGACGGGCCTGCTGCTGGACGGGGAACGCAAGAGCATCGAGCCGATGGCGTCCCGACTGGTTGAGGACGCCCGCGAGGTGGAGGCGATGCGCCAGCGGCTACAGCAGTGCGTCTCGCAGGGGGCGTGGAGTGACGAGGCGCTGCGAGAGCGGCTGGCGAGGAAACTGGAAGCCGAGGTGCCGGAGTTGGAGGCCCTGGTGGTGGACGACACGGGGTTTCCCAAGAAGGGGCAGCACTCGGTGGGGGTGGCCCGACAGTACTCGGGCACATTGGGGCGCACGGACAACTGCCAGGTGGCCGTCAGCCTGCATCTGGCGGGGCCGCGAGGCAGCGGATGCATTGGCATGCGGCTGTACCTGCCCGAGGACTGGGTGACGGACACGGCGCGGCGCAAGGCGGCGGGTGTCCCCGAGACGGTGAGAGCAGCGCGCAAATGGGAGCTGGCGCTGGAGCAGTTGGATGACGCGCTGGAATGGGGCGTGCGGCGGCACGTCGTCCTGGCGGATGCGGGGTATGGCAACTGCCGAGAGTTCCGCGAAGGACTCACGGCCCGGGGACTGCCCTACCTCGTCGGCGTGCCAGGGCAACACAAGGTATGGCCTCCAGGAGCTGCGCCGCACCTGCCCGTGAAGAAGGCGGGCGAGTACGGGCGCCCCCGGACGCGCTTCGTCACCGACAGCGGCGTGCAGCCCTGGACGATTGAAGAGCTGGCGAGCCAGTTGCCCGAAGAGGAGTACCGCCGTGTCAGCTGGCGCGAGGGCAGTCGTGGCACGCATTCCTCCACCTTCGCCGCGGTGCGAATCCAAGTCGCCGAAGGCCACGTCGTCCGCAAAGCGCCAGGCACTCCCGAATGGCTGCTGTGTGAGTGGCCGCAGGGGGAAGCCGCGCCGACGAAGTTCTATCTCTCCTCATTGCCGGCGGACACGCCTCTCAAACGCCTCGTCACCCTGGCAAAGCTGCGCTGGCGCGTGGAGCGGGACTACCAGGAGATGAAGGGCGAAGTGGGGCTGGACCACTTCGAGGGCCGCACCTGGAGAGGCTTTCACCACCACGCCACGCTGTGCATGGTCGCCCACGGTTTCCTCGCGCTCCGTCGAGCGCTTTTTCCCCCAGAGCAAGACGCCGTGGACGCTGCCCCAGGTTCGACGTCGCCTTCAGCACCTGCTGCTGCGCCGCATCGGCCATTGCCCGCTGTGCCTCCGCAGACTCGGAGCTCGCGCTCCTCCTCTCGGGCCGTCCTGCATCTGATCAAGTAGTA
>NZ_VIFM01000534.1 GCF_006636215.1 Myxococcus llanfairpwllgwyngyllgogerychwyrndrobwllllantysiliogogogochensis
GGTGTCGCCGATGATGGCGGACAAGGGGCGGGAGGGCTCCGGCTCCTTCGGAAGGGCGACGGCGCGGATGTCGGGGTGGATATACATTCCAGACAAACTATACCTGATAGGCTAGTCAACTTCACCTAGAGGTGAGGCTTGGTGTCCTCTGTGGCAGGTGGTTGGAGGTGGGAGAAGACTTCGCGCGATTTCCCCGGGCTTCTGGTAGCGTGGGCCGGCGCCGGGGAGGGTACTGAATGCGCGTGGCCGCAGCCCTGTTGTCCTACAGAGTCTTCAGGAGGACGTCGCCATGAGGGACAACGGCCCCCCGGCCGTGCTGTCCCCCGGGGACGTGGTGAAGGGCTACACGGTGGTGAGGCACCTGGACCAGGGCGGCTTCGGCACCGTGTACCTCGCGACGAACGACGGGCAGCCTTGCGCCTTGAAGCTCGTGGAGCGGCAGCGCGTGGAGGGGCGGGTGGAGAAGGAAGTCTCCATCCTCTTGCGCTTGACGCACCCCAACGTGGTGGGGCTTCGCGGCTTCTCCTACTGGCAGGCGGGGGAGCGCGACTACGCCCTCATCGCCATGGAGTACGTGGAGGGGCGGAAGCTGAGCGCGTGGGTGAAGGAGGAGAACCCCTCGGCCCGGCAGATTGCGAAGGTGACGCTCGACGTGGCGCGGGCGCTGGCGGCCTCGCACGCTGCGGGAGTGGTGCACCGGGACGTGAAGGACGCGAACGTCATGGTGCGCGATGCGGACGGCCTGGCGGTGCTGGTGGACTACGGCATAGGGGACTACGAGGGCGCCCCCCCCGGTGTCACTCAGTCCATGCTGCCGCCCGGGACGATGGAGTACCGGCCCCCCGAGGCTTGGCTATTCGTGGAGCAGCACACGGGGCACAGAGGGGCCCGCTACGTGTCCGTCCCCTCCGACGACGTGTGGGCTCTGGGCACGGTCCTCTACCGCCTCCTCACGGCGAGACTGCCCTTCGACGCGGCGACGGACCCGGAGTACGTCCAGAGTGTCATTCGCAAGTCGCCGGTACCCCCTCACCTCGCCAACCGCTTCGTCCCGGAGCGGCTGAGCGTGTTGTGCATGCGGCTGCTGGAGAAGGACCCTGCTGCGCGTCCGGAGGCGAGCGCTGTCTGTGCGGCCCTGGAAGAGCTCCTGTCCGGGGCGGAAGGGGAGGCGTGGGACACGCCCTTGTTTGACTCGTATGGCCCGAACTCGGCCACCACCGAGGGCGAAGCGGGAGCGCTGGCTCGGTGGGCGAAGCGGCCCCTGCGCCAGATGCGCCGTGGCAAGGCGCCCGGGCCGGAGCTGTCGGGAGCGGGCCCTCCTGCGGCATCGCTGTCCCAAGCCGCTCCGGTAGCTGCTGCTACGCGGCCCCTGGAGGGGGCGCTGCCGGGCTTGGCGCATGAGGCGGGGG
>NZ_VIFM01000535.1 GCF_006636215.1 Myxococcus llanfairpwllgwyngyllgogerychwyrndrobwllllantysiliogogogochensis
TGTCTATAGTGAAGCGCCAGCGGACGCGGGCGCCCTCCTTGTTGCGCATCCTCTCCCATCGGGCCACCTCCCGTTTCAAGGTGAGCTTGTTGCCAATTCGCCTGTCCAGGCATTGGCGGGTGAGCACGCTGATTTCAATCTCCACCATGTTCAGCCAGCTGGCGTGCTTGGGGACGAAGTGGAACTCCAGCTTCTTCAGAATCCTCCGGGCCTCCTGGGGCGGGAAAGCTTCATAGAGGGCGCCAGGGCTGTGCGTGGAGAGGTTGTCGAGCACCACGCGGATGGTTTCCGCCTCCGGGTAGTGCACGTCCACCAGGGCACGCATCTGCAGCGCGAAGTCCTTGGCGGTCCGCTGGTCCGTGACTTCTACGTGGCGCCAGGCGCGGTGCACGTCCAGAAGGACGAAGAGGTTCACCGTCCCATTGCGCTGGTACTCGTAGTCGTAACGGCGGGGCGTGCCGGGCATGGCCGGCAAGGGCGTGCGGACTTCTCCAATCAGCTGGTTGGGAGTCTCATCGAAGCAGACCACCGGCCTCTTGGCGTCTGGTGGCTCGGCGTAGAGTTCCAGCACGTCCTCCATTCGGGCGACGTACTCGGCGTCCACTTTCGGGATGCACCACATGCGTTGCTGCCAGGGCTTGAGTTCGTTCTCCTCCAGCCGTCGGCGGACTGTTTCCCGCGAGAGGTCTTCGTGCTCGGTCAGCCGCACCAGTTCATCGGCCAGCAACTGAAGCGTCCACCGCGCACGCCCCTTGGGTGGCGTCGAGCAGGCGGTGGCCACCAGCAGCGCCTCCTGCTTGCCAGTCAGCTTGCGCGAGGCCCCGGGCCGCTGCCTTTCGTGAAGGGCGTGGTCCACGCCGCCTTCCACGAACCGCCGCTTGACCCGGTACACCGTCGAGACGCTCACCCGGACACTCCTGGCAATCTGCTCGTCGGTGACTCCGACATGGGCTGCCAGCAGAATCTGCGCACGCTTGACGTGGCGCACCCGCCCAGTGCCGCCGCTCACCAGCGCCTCCAACTCCGACTTCTCCTCGGCGGCCAGGGTGACGAGGTAACGTACATTCATGCGCTCCGACTCCGTGAAAGAGGAGTCGGACTACCTCGCGGCCTCCGTGTCGATTCCCTTCTCAACCCATCCCTTCACGGACCTTCAAGGCCAGTACCTGGCCTTCATCCACGCCTACACGAAGCTCAACAGGCGCCCTCCCGCCGAAGCCGACATGCAGCGATATTTCGGCACCACTCCTCCCACCGTCCACCGCATGGTGCTGGAGCTTGAACGCCGGGGGCTCATCCGGCGCAGCGCCGGACAGGCCCGCAGCAT
>NZ_VIFM01000536.1 GCF_006636215.1 Myxococcus llanfairpwllgwyngyllgogerychwyrndrobwllllantysiliogogogochensis
CCCGCGCGAAGTCCCGGCCCATCATCCCGCACCTCGAGCACCAGCCTGTCCCCCCGGCGCCAGGTCCGCACCCACACGTGCCCTCGAGACGCACGCCGCGAAGTCCCATGCTTGATGGCGTTCTCGACGAGTGGCTGAAGGACGAGCGCGGGAACCCGAGCCATCAACGTCTCTGGCTCCGGCTCCAGGTGCGACTCCAGCCGTCCACCGAAGCGAAGCTGCTCGATGCCCAGGTAGCGGCGGACCAGCTCCAGCTCCTCGGACAGCGGCACCTCGTGGTCCCCACGTCCTTCCAGACTGGCCCGCAGCAAATCCCCCAGCTCCACGAGCGCCTCCACGGCCTCCGGGTTGCGCGACTGGCGAACCAACCCGACGACGGCGTTCAGCGTGTTGAAGAGGAAGTGTGGATCCAACTGCGCGCGCAGGGACTGGAGGCGGGACTCGGCCAGCCGCGCCATCAACCGGGACTCCGCCAGCTCCCGCTCCCGCGCCCGACGGACCGCGTTCAGCGCCGCCCAGGCCGCGAGAAACAGCAGGTACTCAAAATATCCCAGCGCTCCCCGCTCCAGGAGGAGCGCTCGCAGCCCCTCGCTGAACGCCACGCCCCGGGCGGCCCACTGTTCCAGCCCGGAGCGCACCAGGGCGAGCAGGAGCGCATGCACCAGGACGAAGCCACTCCCGATGGCGACAAGCGGCCCCACCTCGCGAACCCCAGGAGTCGCATCGCGCGTTACACGGCGAAAAGTGGCCAGGATGAGAGGCCCCAGGAGCGCCCAGACGCTGTAGGGAACCATCGCCAGCGCCAGCTTGAAGCCAAAGTCCCGAGGCTCGAGTGCATACGCGCTCACCGCATGAGGCAGCGCGGCGAGCAATCCCGCGCCCATGCCGAACATCCACACGCGCCGAGGGGACAGGGCACGCATCGGGGCTCGCGCGTCCGGCGCCTCCCCCTGGTTCACGGCATCCCTCGCGGCCACGGTGACGCAGCGTAGCGGAAGCGCCTGGTTTCGAGAGCCCCCCGCGAAGCGAAACACGTGCTTCGGCTATGCTGCTCGCGCTCCGTGAACAGGACCACTCCGGGCCACGAGCCCGATGAAACACGCCCGCCGTCTCCACCGTCATCCCATGTGCGCGCCGGCACTCTGTACGCATTGGACGACACACCCGACACCGCCCCTCCTCCGAGCCAGGCCGCGCGAGGGCTCCGTGTCACAGGTATCGGCACGGCCTTGCTCATCGCCCTGGGACTCGCCGTCCCCGGCGTGGCCGCGTTCCTGCTCCGTCCCAGCACCACGCCCCCCCTCACCGCCACCC
>NZ_VIFM01000537.1 GCF_006636215.1 Myxococcus llanfairpwllgwyngyllgogerychwyrndrobwllllantysiliogogogochensis
GAGTTGGTGTTGACGGTGGGCGGCTCGGGGGCTTCGGGGACGCTGTTGGAGCCGCCCATGGCCAGCATCGCCGCCACGCTCGTCTCGCCCGTGGTGTCACCCGTGGGGCCCGCGATGAGCAGCTGGCGCGTCTGCTCGCGCCGGTCGGCGAAGAGGCGGCGCATCATCTCGCTGCTCTGCTCGGGGTGCCAGATGAGTGGGCCCACCGCGCGCTCCAGGGCGCGGGCGAACTCCAGCGTGGAGGCGTAGCGGTCCTCACGGCGCTTCGACAGCGCGCGCAGGACGATGGCGTCCAGCTCCGGCGGTATCTGCTTGTTGGCGCGTGAAGGCGGCGTCACCTCGCACTTCAGCACCGCGTTCATCATCGCCTCGGCCTGCTTCGCGTAGAACAACCGCATGCCGGTGAGCAGCTCGTGCAGCACCACGCCCAGGCTGAACAAGTCGCTGCGGGCATCCAGGGGCTCGCCCATGATTTGCTCGGGCGACATGTAGCCACTGGTGCCCTTCACCATGCCCACCGCGGTGCGGCTGGCGCGCGCCAGGCTCTTGGCGATGCCGAAGTCCAACAGCTTGGTGACGCCCTCGTACGTCACCATGATGTTCTTCTCGGCCACATCCCGGTGGATGACGGGCGAGGGGTGACCGAGCGGGTCCGTGAAGGTGTGCGCGTAGTGCAGCGCCACGGCCGTGTCCCGCACCGCCATCAGGCTGAAGCCCACGGGGATGGGGTGGCTGGCCTGCCGACACGCGCGCGCCACCTCCACCAGCGTGGCCCCCGGCACGAACTCCATGGCCAGGAACAGCTCGCCCTCGGCGATGTCCAGGTCGAACACCTGGGCGATGTGCGGGTGGTTGAACGCGGCCGTCACCTTGGCCTCGTCCAGGAACATCCGGATGAACTCTTCCTCGCCTCGGATGTCCGGCAGAATCTGCTTGAGCACCACCAACTTGCGGAAGCCGGCGAGTCCCCGCTGCGACGCTAGGAAGATCTCCGCCATCCCGCCCGTGGATAGGCGGCTGAGAACCTCATACTTACCCAGCGACCGGCCCTTGGAGGCATCCGGCGCGAGCGGCAGCGTCGTCCCACTCATCGGAAGGTGCCCAATCTACACTGGCACCCGGACGGACGCGAAAGTCAGGGTCGAAGAAAAGTCCACGAATATCGACATCTCTGACTTTTCTGTGAATTCCTGATGTCACTCCTCGGGTGGGGAGCGGCGGCGTGCGGGGGCTGTCTCTTATACACAACTCCGAGCGCACGAAACC
>NZ_VIFM01000538.1 GCF_006636215.1 Myxococcus llanfairpwllgwyngyllgogerychwyrndrobwllllantysiliogogogochensis
TGTTCCAGGTGATGTTCAGCTTCCAGAACACCCCGCGCCAGGACCTGTCGATGCCGGGGTTGCAGTCCACCTATCTGCTGGTGGACCCGGGCTCGGCCAAGTTCGACCTGCTGCTGGAGCTGCGCGAGGACCGGCCGGACGAAATCTTCGGCTGGCTCGAATACAACACCGACCTGTTCGACGTCGCGACCATCCAGCGGATGCGCGGGCACTTCTACTCGCTGCTCGGCGCAGTGGCCGCCAACCCCGACGCCCGTCTGTCCGAGCTGCCCCTGCTCACCCAGGAGGAGCAGCTCCAACTGCTCTCCGACTTCCAGGGCCAGCAGGACGACTTCCCACGCGACGTGTGCCTGCATTCACTCATCGAAGCCCAGGCTCGCCGCACCCCCGACGCGGAGGCCCTGCGCTTCGAGGACTCTGCTCTTTCATACGCGCAGCTCGACTCACGCTCCAACCAGCTCGCTCACCACCTGCGCTCCCTTGGCGCTCGCCCGGGCTCCCTCGTCGGCGTCTGCCTGGAGCGCTCGCTCGACCTCGTCGTCGCGCTGCTCGCCGTCCTCAAGTCCGGCGCCGCCTACGTTCCCCTGGACCCCGCGTATCCCCGCGAGCGCCTCGCCGGCATGCTCGAGGACGCGGACGCGCCCGTGCTCCTCACTCACGAGCACCTGAAGTCCGTGCTCCCCCAGCACGACTCTCGCGTGCTCTGCCTCGATTCACAGTGGGACGACGTCGCCGCCCACTCCCGAGACTCGCTGCCTCTCCTCGCCGGGCCCGACGCCCCCGCCTACGTCATCTTCACCTCCGGCTCCACGGGCCGCCCCAAGGGCGCCATCAACTCCCACTCGGGCATCGTCAATCGCCTGCTGTGGATGCAGCAGCAGTACGGCCTGTCCCCTGACGACACCGTCCTTCAGAAGACTCCCTTCTCCTTCGATGTCTCCGTCTGGGAGTTCTTCTGGCCCCTCATGACGGGCGCTCGCCTCGTCCTCGCGAAGCCCGGCGGTCACCAGGACCCCGCCTACCTCGTTAGCCTCATCTCCGAGCAGCGCGTCTCCACGCTCCACTTCGTCCCCTCCATGCTCCGCGCCTTCCTGGAGGAGCCGGGTGTCGAGAAGCTCTCCGGACTTCGTCGCGTCATGTGCAGTGGTGAGGCCCTCCCCGCCGAGCTCGTCCGCCGCGCGCACGCCCTCCTTCCCGCCTCCGCCGAGGTCCACAACCTCTACGGCCCCACCGAGGCCGCCGTCGACGTCTCCTTCTGGCACTG
>NZ_VIFM01000539.1 GCF_006636215.1 Myxococcus llanfairpwllgwyngyllgogerychwyrndrobwllllantysiliogogogochensis
TGTTCCAGGTGATGTTCAGCTTCCAGAACACCCCGCGCCAGGACCTGTCGATGCCGGGGTTGCAGTCCACCTATCTGCTGGTGGACCCGGGCTCGGCCAAGTTCGACCTGCTGCTGGAGCTGCGCGAAGACCGGCCGGACGAAATCTTCGGCTGGCTCGAATACAACACCGACCTGTTCGACGTCGCGACCATCCAGCGGATGCGCGGGCACTTCTACTCGCTGCTCGGCGCGGTGGCGGAGAACCCGGACACGCGGCTGTCCGAGCTGCCCCTGCTCACCCAGGAGGAGCAGCTCCAACTGCTCTCCGACTTCCAGGGCCAGCAGGACGACTTCCCGCGCGACGTGTGCCTGCATTCACTCATCGAAGCCCAGGCTCGCCGCACCCCCGACGCGGAGGCCCTTCGCTTCGAAGACTCTGCTCTTTCCTACGCGCAGCTCGACGCACGCTCCAACCAGCTCGCGTGGCACCTGCGCTCCCTTGGCGCTCACCCGGGTTCTCTCGTCGGCGTCTGCCTGGAGCGCTCGCTCGACCTCGTCGTCGCGCTGCTCGCCGTCCTCAAGTCCGGCGCCGCCTACGTTCCCCTGGACCCCGCATATCCCCGCGAGCGCCTCGCCGGCATGCTCGACGATGCCCAGGCCCCCGTGCTCCTCACTCACGAGCACCTGAAGGCCGTCCTCCCCCAGCACGACTCTCGCGTGCTCTGCCTCGATTCACAGTGGGACGACGTCGCAGTCCACTCCCGAGACTCGCTGCCGCTCCTTGCCGGGCCCGACGCTCCCGCCTACGTCATCTTCACCTCCGGCTCCACGGGCCGCCCCAAGGGCGCCATCAACGCCCACTCGGGCATCGTCAACCGCCTGCTGTGGATGCAGCAGCAGTACGGCCTTTCCCCTGACGACACCGTCCTTCAGAAGACGCCCTTCTCCTTCGATGTCTCCGTCTGGGAGTTCTTCTGGCCCCTCATGACGGGCGCGCGTCTCGTCCTCGCGAAGCCCGGCGGTCACCAGGACCCCGCCTACCTCGTTCGCCTCATCTCCGAGCAGCGCGTCTCCACGCTCCACTTCGTCCCCTCCATGCTCCGCGCCTTCCTGGAGGAGCCGGGTGTCGAGAAGCTCTCCGGACTTCGTCGCGTCGTGTGCAGTGGTGAGGCCCTCCCCGCCGAGCTCGTCCGCCGCGCGCACGCCCTCCTTCCCGCCTCCGCCGAGGTCCACAACCTCTACGGCCCCACCGAGGCCGCCGTCGACGTCTCCTTCTGGCACTG
>NZ_VIFM01000053.1 GCF_006636215.1 Myxococcus llanfairpwllgwyngyllgogerychwyrndrobwllllantysiliogogogochensis
GGGCATCCGCCCGTCCTCCTCCCCCTGCACCACCAGCAGCGGGCACGTCACCCGGGCCAGCACCGAGGCGTCCACATCCGCCGGCGCGACGAGGCACAGCCCTCCCACCGACGGGAACCGCGCCTGGAGCGCCAGGGCCACCTGGGCCCCCCCGTGGAGCGCCGCCACCGCCAGCGCGCTCGTCCCCGCGTTCTCCAGCAACACCCGCATGGCCGCCTCGGCGTCCTCGAGCAGCGCCAGGTCCCTGCCCCGCGTCCCCTGGCTCGCGCCCACACCCCGGTGGTTGAAGCGCAGCGTGGGGAAGCCCGCGCTGGCCGCCGCCCACGCGAGCTCCGCGGCGATGACGTGATCCATCCCCCCACCCTCGTCGGGCCTCGGAGGGAGGATCAACAACGGGGGCGCGCGCTTGCCGCGGTGCGCCGTGCCCTCCATCACCACCGCCCCCACCGGAATCAGGGTGGAGCGCTCCAGGAACTGACCTTTCTGGACCATGACACCCACCTTAGGAGGGCTCGCGCCGAGCCGATACTCCCAGCACATGCTCCATTCTGGCGCGCCCCACCTCTGGGCGCGGGCCCCAGGTCCGGCGTGGGATCCGCGCTTCCCTCGGAACATGACGCACCAGGTCTTCGCCCAAGGTCCGCGACGCGGTGCGTCGGAATTCAGCGTTTGGAGCGAATTACCGCGTTTGTGCGCAACTTCAGACGGCGTCCTGGGACAATGGGGCAAGGACTCTTTCTTCCATCCCCCTTTTTATCCGCTGGAGCCCCCCACCATGAGCACCATCGAGCGCGGCCGCACCCTCGTCGGCACCACCCCTCGGACGTCCGTTGCGCGCACGTCTGAAGCGAACACGGTGGCGACGCCCGCGGTGCAGCCGACCGCGCAGCGCACCGGCGCGGTGGTGGATGGCTTCGACAGCGCGAAGACGACGAACACCGTGGCCGCCGCGCAGGTGTTCACCGCTCCGGCCGGCTCGAAGGACAAGGTCTATGACGGCAAGCTGGTGGGCGCGGGCGGCCAGACGTTCGAGCCCGGCACGCCGCTGAGCGACATCCCCGCCTTCACGCCCAAGAACAACCCGAACGCGACGGCCACGCTCATCTACACGAACGGCATGCGCACGGAGAAGGACAAGCAGGCGCGTGAGCTGCAGGCGCTCGCGGACGAGACGGGCATGCGCACCATCGGCGTGCACAACTCCACCGAGGGCACCGTCGGCGACCTGCTCCAGGCCGTGAAGGACAAGCTGGGCAAGGGCACCAACCCCGCCGTCGACACGCTGGCCGACGCCGTCTACGGCGAGCTGAAGGCGGGCCGGGACGTGCACCTCGTCGGCTACAGCCAGGGTGGCCTCATCACCTCGCGCGCGCTGTCGGACGTGGCGCGCCGGCTGCGCATCGAAGACGGGATGTCGCCGGAGCAGGTCCAGCAGACGATGAGCAAGCTGAACGTGGAGACGTTCGCGGCCGCCGCCTGCACCTACCCGGACGGCCCCAACTACGTGCACTACATCAACAACCGCGACGCGGTCCCCACCCTCTTCGGCCTGGGCGGCAAGGGCTGGAGCCCCGCGGACATGCTGCGCCACGCGGGCAAGGACGCGAAGGTGCACTACTTCTCCGAGGACACCGTGTTCTCGGGCGCGCACTCGCTGGTCGACACGTACCTCAACCACCGCGTGCCCTTCGAGCAGGCCCGCGCCGGCGAGTTCTGAGAGCTGCCCGTCAGTCGTGGTAGATAAGCCACCATGACGCGAGACGAGGCGACTCAACTGGTGCAGGCGTACCTGGCGGCTCAGGGCGTTCCCCTGAGCCCCGGTCTCAATCAGAAGGGGCTCGGCGGAGCCGCTGTCGGCGAGGCGCAGCTGTACTTCGAGCACTCGGCCGACACGGGCGAGCTGAAGTGCAGCGCCCTCATCTACCGCTTCCGCGACGCGCCCCGCCCCGGCGTCCTCGACGGCTTCCGCGACGAGCAGAAGGCCGGCACGGACGCGGGCGGCGGCACGGTGGACTTCGAGTCGGAGAGCAAGAGCCTCTTCCTCAGTCGCTCGTACACGACGCGCCCCATCGACCTGGTGTTCGCCTCCGAGCTGAGCAAGCTGATGGCGGCGAGCCTCGTGTGGGGCGTGGACGTGTTCGAGCGCGTCGCCGCGAAGGTCATCCCCGCGCAGTCCCGCTGACATGGCCCTCGCGTTCTCCCGTCACATCCAGTGGCTGCTGGCCACGATGGGCCTCGCCAAACCCCCGCCCCCTCCGGGCGGGCCCATGACTCGCGAGGCCGCGCGCGCGCTCGTCCGGTGGTACCTGCAGACGCAGGGCGCCGGGATGAGCGAGGGGCTCAACGAGAACGGGCTGGGCGGCACCATGGTGGGCAGCGCGCAGCTCTACTTCGAGCACCACGCGGACACGCAGGTGCTGGAGTGCAGCGCGCTCGTCTACCGCTTCCGGGAAGACCCCAAGCCGGGTGTCATCGACGGCTTCCGCAAGCAAGCCCAGGACGGCACGGACGCCGGCGGTGGCTCGGTGGACTTCGAGGAGGAGAACAAGAGCCTCTTCCTGAGCCGGACGTACGCGCAGATGCCCGCGGGCGCCGCGTTCACGAAGGACATGGAGCGGCTGATGAAGGCCAGCCTCTCCTGGGGCACCACCGTGCTGGACCGCGTGGCGCGGAACGTCTTCGGCACCTGACGGGCTCCCGCTCCCCGCACGGGCCCGGGCGATATCCCGGGCCCGCTGAGCGGCGGAGCTACACCGCCTGGAGCACGTAGAACTTGAGGTACTTGCCCTCGGGGAACTGCAACCGCACCGGGTGGTCCGGCGGCTGGTAGCGCTCCTCGACGAGCGCCAGGTCGACGCCAGCCTTGAAGCCCGCTTCGCGCACCGCGCTCATGAAGTCGTCCGGGCTCACGCGCGCCGAGCACGACGCCGTGGCCAGCAGGCCGCCCGGCCGCAAGAGGCTCAGCGCCTGCCGATTCAGGGACGCATACCCGTCCAGGGCCGCCTGCACCGCGCGCTGGCTCTTCGCGAAGGCCGGCGGGTCCAGGATGATCATGTCGAAGGTGCGGCCCTCGTCCTTGAAGGACTGGATGACCGTGAACACGTCCGCCGCGAGGAAGTCATGCTTCTCCGCGGGCAGCCCGTTGCGCGTGAAGTTCTCGCGCGCCAGGGCGATGGCTTCCGGGTCGATGTCCACCGAGAACACGGTGTTCGCCCCGCCCAGCGCCGCGTTGACGGAGAAGCCGCCGCTGAAGCTGAAGCAGTTGAGCACGTCCCGGCCCTTGGCCAGTCGCCGGATGAGGTGACGGTTCTCCCGCTGGTCCAGGAAGAACCCCGTCTTCTGCCCGCGCCACACGTCCACCATGAAGGTGACGCCGCGCTCGCGGATGGCGATCTGCTCCGGCGCGTCCTGCCCGTACAACATGCGCCCCGAGCCCCGGCCCTCGTCCTCCTCCACGTCGTCCCGCGCCACTTCATCGCGACCGACGATGCCCTTGAGGCCCGGGATGCCGGCCTTGAGCGCCTCGACGATGAGCGGGCGATACGGCGTCAGGCCCGCCGAATACAGCTTCATCACCGCCCAGCCGGCGTAGAGGTCCACCACCACGCCCGGCAGCCCGTCCCCCTCGCCGTGAATCAGGCGGTAGCTGTCCGTGTCGGTCAGGTCGAGGAGCGACTGGCGCTCCGCTAGCGAGCGCCGCACCCGGCGGGTGATGAAGCCCGCGTCCACCGTGTCCCGCGAGTCGCGCGTCAGCACCCGCACCGCGATGGCCGAGTGCGGATCGTAATACCCCCGCGCGACGAACTTCCCGTTCTCCGTCAGGTCCACCACGCTGCCGGCGGGAATCCTCGGCACATGCTCCAGCGCCTTGCGAAACACCCACGGGTGTCCCGCGCGCAGGTGGCGCCCCAGTCCCCGCGCCAGCTCCAGCTTCACGACATTCACGGTGTCACTCCTCACGAGCCCCACGGCCCCGCCGAGCGAGGAGGGCCCGAGCCAGCTCCTCGAACCCCTTCCCCTCGGCTGCCCGGGTAATGAAAGCCGGCGGCGCGTCGATGCGGTCCAACACCGCGCGCACGTTGGCTACGCCCACGCCCAGCTCGAAAGCCTGGAACATCGGGGCGTCATTGAAAGAATCCCCTACATACACGTAACGGCCGTCCCGAGGCTCCAAACGCTCGCCCCACGCCACCCGCGCGAAGCGCCGCGTCGCACTCAGCTTGTCGAAGCGACCGAGCCAGCAGTTCACATGCACGGACGAGCGCACCGCCGTCACCCCGCGCGCCCGCAGCAGCGCTTCGATGCGCGACGCCCCCGCCTCACCCAGCCGGGCTTCCTCGTTGTAGTCCACGGCCAGGTCCACTTCCGTGTACGCGCTGTCCACCGACAGCCGCGCCCCGGGCACCTGCTTCAGCACGCGCCCGACTTCCTTCTCGAGCCGACGCCGGTTCGCCACTCGCTCGGCCGGTGCCTCCAGGTACACCTTGCGGAGCCCCCGCTTGCCTCGCAGGAAGAACAGGCCACCGTTCTCCACGATGACGCCGTCCACCGGGAGCTGCCGCGCCCACGCCTCACCCCACCCCGCCGGCCTGCCACTCACCAACACCACGCGCAGGCCCGAAGCGGACAGCCGCTCCAGCGCCCGCACGGTGTCCGCGCGCAGCCGGTGGCCGGTGGTCAGCGTGCCATCCACGTCCGTGAAGACACCCTCGACACGGGACAGGTCCGCCTCGCGCAACGGGCGCGGTACCGCCTTGCTGGCCGCCGCCATCACATCACGTCCAGCTGGGCCAACAGTCCCTGGAACACTTCGATGGTCGCGCGCAGCTCCGGTCCCACGAGCTGGGCCAGGGGCTGCTTTCGCGCCTTGCGCAGGAACGCGTCCATGTCGGAGGCCCGCCCGTAGAGGGACTGGGCGCTGACAGCCGCCTCGGCCAGGAGTCGGGCCGAGGCCGGCGCGTCCGAGTCCGACAGCATCAGGGCCCGCTCCAGCTTCACGCCGCAAGAGGCCCACACCTCGCGGTCATGGATGATGAGCACCTGGCGCTGGTTCACCGCGGACAGGCCCCGGACGAACGCGTCCAGCTCGCTCACCACCTTGAGCAGGTCCTGGCGGGAGGGGTTGGGGAGAATCGCCAGGCGCCCCACCTCCGCGCGCATCTCCACGATGTGCCGCTTGTCCTGCGCGCGCAGGTTCCGGTACGCGGCCGTGCGGCCAAAGGCGTCCATCTCCGTCTGGAGCTGCTGCGCGTTCCACTGCACGTCCTCGGGCTCCGCCTCGCGCACCTTGTTGTGCCGCGCCGTGAGGATGCGCCCCAGGTCCGCGGTGATGGCGCGCACCGTCACCGCCGCCTTCACCTCCGCCTCGTGCCCGGGCACCACCTGCGCCCGCGTCACCTCGCCAAAGGTGCTCGCCGTCTCGAAGACGAGGTTGCTGACCTGCTCGCGGAAGCGCGCCCGGAAGCTCTGGATTTCAGCCAGCAGCGTCCACCGGTCGCTCACCACGGACGGATTGCGCATCGCCTCGCCCAGCTGGGTAATCCCCTGCGCGAGCTGCGTCATGGCGTCCTGGAGCAACGTGGCCGGGTCCTGGAAGCGGGCCCCGCCCACCTCGCGCAGGATGTCCGCGAGGCCCGCGGAAGGCTGTGCGGGGAACTGCTCGCGGATGACGTTCAAGAGGGCGTTGACGTCCATCACCGTGTCTCGGATGACGGGCGCCATCTCCTCCCAGAGCGACAGGTCCGGGCTGGAGTCCACCACCGGCGTCTCGTACTTCACCAGGTCCATGTCACTCAGCCGGCCAATGGCCTGGGCGGCGGCGGCGTACACCTTGCGCAGCCGGCCCGCGAAGGCGCGGTCGGGGTGGGACTGGAGGATTTCTTCGAGCCTCGGGGTCAGGGAGGCCTGCGGGTTTTCAGCGTCAGCGGACACGGGGGGCACACTCTAGCGCTCGACTTCCGCGCGGGGGAGTTCTAGCACTCGGATCGGGGCCGCGCCGCAAGGCCCGGGAGCGCTACGGGATGATTCAGGTCTGTCTGATGAAGGACGGAACCCTCTTCACCGGGGGTGAGGAACTGCTCGCCGAGGAGGGACGGAAGTGGATTGACGTCCTCCACCCCGACGAAGCGGTGATGGCCCGGCTGGCCGAGCGCTTCGGACTCCACAGACTGGCCGTCGAGGACTGCCTCCACCTGGACCAGCGGCCCAAGCTGGAGGAGTACCCGAACCATGTCTTCATCGTCCTCCAGGGCTTCACCGCCGGGAAGGACGTGTGCGAGCTGACGCTGCATGAGCACCACTTCTTCCTCGCCAAGGAGTGGATCATCAGCGTGCACGAGCTGGCCTTCGCGGGGCTGGACAGCGTCCAGCAGCGCGTCCGCGCGGATCCAAACGCGACGCTGGGGCGGGGCACGGACTTCATCCTCTACCTGCTGGCGGACGGGCTGGTGGATGCGCAGTTCCCCATCCTCGACACCTTCGGTGACGAGCTGGAGGACCTGGAGGTGTCCATCTTCGAGCGGGCGGAGAAGTCCCAGCTGCAGCGCATCTTCGAGATGAAGCGGATGCTGGTGCAGCTGCGCCGGGTGCTGTCCCCGCAGCGGGACGTGGTGGGGTTGATGGCGCGGCGGGGCATCCCCCACGTCGACGAGCGCTCCACGCTCTACTTCCGCGACGTGTATGACCATCTGGTGCGCCTGTACGAGCAGATTGATGCCGGGCGCGACATCCTGGGCAACGTCATGGACGGCTACTTGTCCATGGTGGCCAACAAGACGAACGACATCACCAAGCAGCTCACCATCTTCGCCACCATCTTCCTGCCGCTGTCGTTCATCGTCGGATTCTTCGGACAGAACTTCGACGCCCTGTCGAGTCAGGGCTCCTACATCGCCATGTGGGTGATGATCATCGCCCTGCCCGTGGGCCTGTTCTTCTGGTTCAAGCACAAGCAGTGGCTCTGAGCCCTGCTCGGAGGATGCATGCAGACCGTCACCGTGGATGGACTCTCCCTGCACTACCGCGACGTGGGCCAGGGCCTCGCCGTCCTGCTGCTGCACGCCTTTCCCCTCAACGGGGACGCCTTCGATGCCCAGGTGAAGGCCCTGTCCGGGCGCTACCGCTTCATCATCCCGGACATCCGAGGCTTCGGGCAGAGCATGCCGGGTGAAGGCCCCACCGAGATGTCACGCATCGCGAGTGACGCGCTGGGACTGTTGGACGCACTGAACATCGACCGGGCCGTGGTGGGCGGAGTGTCCATGGGCGGCTACGCGGCCATGGCCCTCTTGCGCGAGGACGCGGGTCGGGTGGCCGGGCTCGTGCTGATGGACACGCAGTGCACCGCCGACGACGACGCGGGCAAGGCCCGCCGGGAAGCCTCCGCGAAGGAGGCCCTGGAGAAGGGCGCGGACCCCGTCATCCAGGCCCTGATGCCCAAGCTCATCTCCTCGCCCCCGGATTCGCCGGTGGGGCGCGTGGTGGAGGCGCAGATTCGCACCGCCTCGCGCCAGGGCATCGCCGCCGCCCAGCGGGGCATGGCGCTGCGTCCGGACTCCAAGGACATCCTGGCGCGCTACGCCGGGCCCGCGCTGGTGGTGGTGGGTGAGCATGACGCCATCACCCCGCTGGAGAAGGCGAAGCAGATGGTGGACCTCATCTCCGGGGCGAAGCTGGAGGTCATCCCCGGCGCCGCGCACCTGTCCAACCAGGAGCAGCCGGAGAAGGTCAACGCGGCGCTCGACGCGTTTCTCGCGGCGCTCTGAGCGAGCCTCATGAGCCCCGCGCCTTCGAGCGCCGGGCTTCCTCCAGGACGTGGTCCTTGAGCAGATAACCGAAGCCCGCGTTGTGGAGACGGAGGACCAGGTCCTGTCGGGTGGAGCCGAGCTCCTCCGCGGCATCGTCCAGGTTCCATCCGGACGTGGCGAGCCGTTGCAGCAGGTACGCCCGCCGCGTCTGCGCCGCCGAGAGCCGGTAGGTCTTGAGGTACTCCAGCGTTCCGTCGGGGCTCACAATCGCCTCGCCCAGGTGGTTCTCCTCCGAGGGAAGCAGGCTCGTGTGGAAGTGCTGGAGCAGGAACGGCCCGGCCTCGTAGACCTTCCGGGACGTCACCTCCACGCCGAACAGCCCGCCGGCCATGAAGCCATGGAAGGCCGCCCAGTCCGCGCGCATGCGCGCCACCTCCGCGCGCAGGTCCTCCACGCTGGACACCCGCTTCGCGTCCAGGGACAGCCCCAGCTCCGGAGCTTCCATGAGATAGCCGTACTGCAGCAGCAGGTCCCCGTAGAAGTCCTCGAGCAACGTCCGGTGCAGGAGGCGGTAGTCATCCGGGTGCGCGACGATGAACGCGGAGAGCAGCTCGTCCGCGTTGAACAGCAGCATCCCCACCTGCTTCTCGTGGACCTCGAACGTGCGCAGCGCGCCATCCAGCGCGGTGCTCGCCCACCCGGGCACCACGCCTTCGACCCGCGGACTCAACCCGTGGGACAGGGCCTCTCGCGAGTACTCCGCCCAGGCGATATCCGGCCCGCCGAAGTGCAGGGCCAGGAAGCCCTCCATCGCCAGGTGCAGGGGCAGCATGCGCAGTTGGTTGCGGTCTTCCCGGTGCACCATCCGATGCAGCAGCCGCACGGGGACCGGGCCCACCTTCACGCGCTTGCCCTCGGGCGCCTGCAGGCGCGTGCCGAAGACGGCTTCCGTCTGCCGGTGCGTCCAGCTCACCACCATGCCGTGGGGAATGTAGGAAACGTACTTGAGCCCGCGCCCCGTCAGCGGGCCCTCCAGCGACACCACGGAGACCGCGTCCGAGTAGTCCCTGCGCGCGAAGCGCAGGTCTCCCCTCACCTCGTCCCGCAGCACCGGCACCAGCCGGATGCGTCCGAAGACTTGCGACGGAGCCAGCCTCAGGCCCTTGGGCTCCAGCCGCTGAATGAGTCGCGCGTCGCTCATGCCTCGCCCTCCTCCACGCTCACGGGCGCGCCCGGTGCCACGCCCACCTCCACGCTCGCGTTCCGGCGAGCATCCCGCTCCAGCCAGGACGCCACCCGCGCGGAGAGATAACGCTCCAGCTCCGCCAGCGACGCGGTGCCCTCCGCGAAGCGCGCGAAGCCCAGCACCGTGGGCACGTCCTCCGCGTCTCGCACGCCCACCGTGGCGACGGCGCCTCCGAACGAGCGCGGCGAATACTCCTCCGCGTCGAAGACGGGATTGACGTGGACGAGGGCCGTGCGACGCCCCGGGTCCAGCCGCTCCCGGAACACCCGCGTCAGCTCGGCCACGGCCTTGGGCGGGTCATTGTCGTAGCCGTCGGAGACGATGACCACCAGCTCCGCGCCCCAGGCCAGCGCATCCAACAGCGGCGTGGCGAGGTCCGTCTGCCCGCGCGCGGTGACGCGCAACGGCTCCTCCACGGGACAGGTCCAGAAGGCCCGGTACTCGCGTGCGGAGGCGGACAGCAGGTAGTGCGCCGCCAGGGCCACCCCCAGCGGACGCCGGCGCTTCTGCAAGGAACCCGATGAGGAGTAGCTGTTGTCCAGCACCGCCGCCACCCGGCCCAGGGAGGCCGGTGCCCGCGCCAGCACCCGCGCCGAGGCGCGCTCCAGCGCCGTGTGCAGCTCGTCCCGGCGCGCCTCACGGACCTCGTCCGTCATCGACAGGGCGTAGAGCGCAAGCTTCGTCAGCGGCGCGCGAGACAGGTCCACCGGCGGCTCCACGCCCCCCTCGCGCGCGGCGGACTCCTGAAGGCGCAGCCGCTCCGCCTGGGTGAGCCGGGGCTCGATTCGCTGGAGGAACACGTCGCGGGGGACGCCGTGCTTCTGGGCCAGCCCCTCCGCCACCGTGTAGGGCAGCTCGTAGAGCGCCTCCTGGGCGAAGTGGGCCTTGCGGAAGGTCTCCAGCAACGGCTGGGTGTAGACGCGCTTCTTCCAACCGTGGAAGAGGAACGGCCCCAGCTCGCCGTCCAGCTTCAGGTGGCCATGCACCACCGCCGCGCGCAGCTTGGCGCGGTACTTCACCGCGTCGAACGGCAGGCTGGAGCGCCCCGACAGGTACTCACGGACGATGGCGCGAGTCCTGCGGTTGTTGATGTGCCGCGAGCGCAGGGACTCCAGCACCCGGTAGGCCCGCTGCGACGGCAGGCCCCGCAGGGCGGCGGCGATGAGCGCACCCTCCTCCCGCCGCTCCGCCGCGTCCGCCGGACTGCCGACGGCGAGCAGGTTGAGGATGATCTGCGCCTGATTGAAGTGGTTGATGCCCGCGGCGAGCGTGCGCCGGTAGAGGCGCCGGTAATTGCCGAGGATGTACTGGTGCAGGAACTCGATGGAGACCGACTGCCCGCGCGCGTCACCGTAGAACTCCCGCTGGCCCGTGCAGGAGAAACACGCGTTGACGAACATCACCAGGTCCTCGCGAGCGACCTGTTCGATGCGGACTTCGGCGGCCAGGGCCATCGCGCGCACTTCCTCCAGATGGGAGAGAGGAGCGCCGCTCGGGGAAAAGTGAAACGACCAGCGTGTCAGGCTCCAAAGGCTTGAATCGGAAGTCGCATCGGAGTCCCGCGAGCGGCGCTCCGAAGCTACCACACGTCCCCCAGTGAAGACTCCTGACGCTCGCCTTCAACGGCTCACGGCTGGCAAGTCACCTCGGAGTTGTCCACCTCACAGGTGGCGCACGTCGCCGTCTCCACCAGCACTCCCTGGCGGCACTCCAGCACGGCCTTGCCATCCTGTCGGCACAGCCCCCGGCCCTCGGAGCTGGAGGAGCACGCGTCCCCCGCGACGTTGCCAGAGGTGTCGCACCGCACGGCCTCGTCGGACTCGCGGCAGCCGAGCGGACCCCGGCAGGGAACTTCCCGCCACGTCCCGGTGCGGCATTCCAGCGCCAGGACGTTCTCCTGACAGACGAAGCTGCCCGCCTCGTCACAATCATCTCCCGCGCTGGCGCCACCGCAGCCGGCAAGGAGGAGGGAACCAACGACGGACACTAGGACGAAGAGAGAGCGGTTCATGAGCTTGCGACCAATATTTCGAGCGTACCGCCGCCGGTCAACCACCCAGTGTCGTCTGGAAGAAACGCCGGAAATTTCCTCCCATCACTCGTTCCACCCAGGACTCCGGATGTCGGCGCAGCAGTGCCGTGGTGAGCAGGTGCAAGTCGGTGACGTCCTTCATCCCCCGTGGCAGCGGCACCATTCCGTCGTAATCCGAACCCAGACCCACGCCTTCCTCGCCCATGACGTCCACCGCGTGTTCGATATGGCGGACCACGTCATCCACCGCGTCGCCTCCCAGATAGACGGGGGCGAAGATGATTCCCACCACGCCCCCCCGGTCCGCGATGAAGCGCAAGGAGGCGTCACTCAGGTTGCGCCACCCTCCCCCCGCCGCCCGCACGCCCGTGTGTGAGCAGAAGAACCGGACCGAAGGGTGGGTGAAGAGGTTCTCCAGCGTGCGCTCCGAGGCGTGAGCCACGTCCACGCTCAACCCCAGCCGCGCCATCTCCTCCATCACTTCCTGCCCCAGGGAGGTGAGCCCCCGGTTGCCCATCATCGGGAAGGAAGAGCCCCCCAGGTCATTGTTGGACAGGTGGGTGAGCCCCATGAAGCGCACGCCCCGGCGGTGCAGCTCCGCCAGTCGCTCCACCTTGCCTTCAATCGCATGTCCCCCCTCCACCCCCAGCACCGCGGACAGCCGCCCCCGGGCGAGGTTGTCCTCCAGAATCGCGGGCGTGGTGGTGATTCGCGCCGCGTCCTCGGAGCGACGGCAGAACTCCTCCATGCGCTCTATCTGCCACAAGGCCCGCGTCCACTCGCTCGCGCGTGCTTCCCGGGGCCAGCCGCGCCACGCGGCGAACACCGGGAAGCCACCGATGAAGGGAAAGCCCCGGGTGACGATGGTGAAGCACTGGAGCTTCACCCCCGCCTCCCGCAGCCGGGGAAAGTCCACGTGCCCCTCGTCCGAGCGCGTGCACAAGTCCCGGTTCCACATGAGGGAGTCCGCGTGTCCGTCCGCGATGCACCAGCGCTGGTGGAGTTCGTTCACGTCGCCCATAGGCGCATCAGTCTGCCTGTCCGCGCGCGCCAGACAAGCACCCATCCCACCGCGTGCATCCCCTGAACACCGCGCCCGCCCCGCTCACGTCCCGGCCATGGAGGCGCCGCCGCGCCCCGACCCCGTGGGCAGCGCCTCATCCGAGGACAGCACATCCGCCGTGCGCCTCCGGGAACGGGCATCCTGACGGACCTGGGTCGCCTCGCGCGCGGCCTCCGAGGGCCCATACGCGTAGCCCCGTCCACCCAGCACCGCGCGCAGCGAGTCCCGCAGCTCCAATGCCGTCTGGAAGCGCTCCTCCGGCTCGCGGCGCAAGAGCCGCGCGAGGATGGCTCGCAGCGGTGAGGACAGGGTGCGCGTGGCGTGTTCGACGTGCTCCGGCGCGAAGCACGCCATGCGCGCCGCCATCATGGGCGCGGAAAGCCAGCTGGGGTTCTCCGCCTGGAGCAGCTCCGCGTCCGGAAGCGGGCCGGACGCAAGCGCCGCGCGCTCCACGGCTTCCAGGTCCAGCAGGTGCAACCCGGTGAGCAGCTCCAGCAGCACCACGCCCAGGGAGAACAGGTCGGAGCGCCCGTCCAGCGGCCGGCGCAGCAGGGCCTCCGGCGACGCATAGGCCAGGTCTCCCCGGACAAGGTGGGCCTCGGTGGCCACGCGCCCCGGCAGCCGGGCCCACGCCAGGGCGAAGTCCGCCAGCTTCACGTGGCCCCGCACGTCCAGGCGCAGCGTCCGGGGACTGACGTCGCGGTGGACGAGCCCCAGCGGCCGGCCGCGATCATCCTCCAGCGTGTGCGCGTGGTGGAGCGCGTCCGCGATCTCCGCGCCCACGTAGGCGGCGAAGGCTTCCGAGAGCGGCCGGCGCCGCAGCGCCGCGAAGCTGACCAGCGTCTCCAGGCTGTGCCCCTCCACGTACTCCATGACGAGGTGGGGCAGCCCGTCATGCACCCGCACCAGGAACACCTGGGCGATGGCCGGATGGGACAAGCGCATCAGCAGTTTGACCTCCTCGCGAAGCCGCGCGCGCCCCAGCTCGTCTCCCGCGTCCTGCAAGCGTTTGATGAGCACCAGGTCTCCCGGCGTGTCCAGGTAGTGCCTGCGCGCGATGAGCAGCTCTCCCGAGCCGCGCGCGCCCAGGTACCGGATGAGTTCGTAGGCCGTGGCCCCGGCGGTGAAGAGGATGAAGGGTCTGGCAGGGGGTTGTGCAGGGTGGTGGGTGCCCATTTCGAATGACTGCTCCCGGGTATGAAGGTCCTCCCCAGGGTTGGGAAGGCGTGAGGAAACCCCACGCGTCCCTCCTACCACCCAGGTCCGACACACCCTTCCAACCCCTCGGAATGGATTCAGGGAAAAAAGGGAACGGCCCCCACCGGAGTGGGAGCCGTCCCGGGGCCATCCGCGAGGAGGCGGACCGCCCGCTTGTGCTGCGTTACTGGTTCGTCGGCGTCACGGCCTGGGTGACGCTCAGCTCGCGGACCACCATGTCCTTGCCGTCCAGCACGTACGAGGCGCGGACCTGGTCACCCTCCTTGATGTCCTTCACCTTCACGGCGCGGTTGTTCTGGAGGATGCGGCTCTGGTCGTTCGTCTTCAGCTTGAGCTGCCGGTTGTTGGTGGTGTCCACCACGGTGAGCGAGTCACCGCTCGTGGAGAGCACGCGGCCCTGGACGCTGGTCGCGGCCATGGTGGCCCCCGCGGCGCCGGAGCCGCCCGTGGCCACGTCCTCATTCAAGTCCCGCTGCGCCTCGGCCAGGTCCCCCTGCTCGTCGCGGACGTCGTTCTGCGCGCTGGCGATGTCCTGGTTCGCCTCGCGCTGCGTCTCCGCGATGTCTTCCTGTGCGTTGCGCTGCGTGTCCGCGATGTCCTTCTGTTCGTCCTGACGGATCTCCGCCGTCTCTTGGCGAGCCTCCGTCTGCGCCTCCGCGACGTCCTGGCGCTGTTCAGCGACGTTGTCCCGCTTGCTGCAACCGGAAACCATCGCCAGAGCCGCAATCGCACCGACCGCCATCATGAGCTTGCGCATATCGTCCTGCCCCTTTCGGTAGGCTGTCGGGAGAGCATGTCTCCCGGTGTTGGGCAGAAAGTGAGCGCTCCTCTCGCACTTGCACAGGGGTTGCGCGGCGCGTTTGGAAGACACAGGGGCGTCGATCCGCGCACGGAGGCCCCGGTCGCCCGGCCGCTCTCCATGGGAACAATCCCCGTCACGACCGCGTGCGAGGAACGAAGGTGCCCAGGCAGGCACCCTTCATTCCCTCACGCGCAATCACACCGCTCACGGCCCCGCGTCGACTCCGCCATCCGCGCGGCCACCGTCGGCGGCTCCGCCATCCGGCTCACCCGTGCCCGCGTCGCAGAAGGGCGCTCCACCCTCCACCCACCGGGCGACGATGGCCCGCTGCTCGGCGGTGGGCAGCGTGACGGTGGTGGGCGAAGGCGGCATGTCCTGGAACACGGACGTGCGGGCGCGAATTCGCGCGGCCTTCGCGAAAGCCCCCGGAAGTCCTCCGCCGTCCGCGCCACCGCCATCCGGAGGCGCGTAGTAGTCCAGCCGGAACGAGGTCTGGTTGCTTCCGCTGGTGTCCGCGCCGTGGCACGTGCTCACGCAGCTGGCGGCGAGGATGGGCTGCACGTCGTCGCAGTACGTGGGCACCGGCCCCGCGTCGACCTCCCCCGCGTCGGGAATACCAGGCAGGCCGAGCACTTCACACGTGCGGCCCTGTCCCTGTCGCACCGCGACGCAGACGTGCGTGTCGGGACAGTCGCTGGCCGTCTCGCACGTCTTGCCGGTGAAGTCCGCCACGTCGATGGTGCAGGCCACGGTGAACGCGACCACGCCGGCCGCGCTCGCGAGGAGTTTCTTCATGATGGGGCTCGTCATGGAACCTGAAACCTGGAACCTGGAACCTGAAAGCGAGGAGGTACGGCGGGGACTTCAGGGCCCGGCGTCGTTGGTGCCCGTGCTGTCGCAGAGAGGCGCGCCCCCCGCGACCCAGCGCGCAATCAACGCGCGCTCTTCCGTGGTGGGTTGAGGGCTGCCCGTGGGAGGCATGTCCTTCAGGTCCGACGCGCGCACGCGGATGCGCAGCGCCTTGGCCCTCGCGCCGGGCACGCCGTTGCCGGTCGGCTCGTAGTAGTCCAGCCGGAACGACGTCTGACTGCTTCCGCTGGTGTCCGCGCCATGGCAGGTGCTGACGCAGGTGGCGGCGAGGATGGGCTCGACGTCCTTGCAGTACGTGGGCACCGGCCCCGCGTCCGCGCCACCGTCGGCCTCCGTGTAGTGCGGCGGGTAGATGACCTCGCACGTGCGCTGGCCGTCGGCGCCCAGGGCCGTACAGGCATAGGCCGTGGGGCACTCGGAGTTGTCCGTGCAGGCCTTGCCGGCGAGGTCGTCGACGTTGAGGGAGCAGGCCACGACGGCGAGCACGGCGCCGCAGGCCAGGAGGGGGACAGGAGAGCGGAGGGCCACGGGGGGCTCGTTCAGAAGTGGTAGGTGAGGCTCGCCGTGTCGGCGGCCTCGTCGGGCAGCAGCTCCAGCACCAGACCGTACAGCACCGCGGCGCCCGCGGCGGCGTACATCACGTTCGCCGCGGTGGAGGCCGAGCGGGCCCGGTCCATCGTCTCCCGTGCATCCCGGGCCGACGAGAGGCCCTGCGCGCGCTTCGCCTCGCCCTGCGCGAAGAAGCCCAGCCCCAATCCTCCCAGCGCGAGCACGCCTCCGGCGACGAAGGCATACCGGTGGCCGTGGAGCACCGGCGTGGGCGCGCGGACCGGGGCGTCCAGCGTGGCAACGGGCTCGTCCGCGAGCGCGGTGAGGGGCAGCCCGAGCGCGACGACGAGCGCGATGGAGAGAAGCCTGCTGGGAGCCATGAGCATGACGTCGAGTATACCGGTGACGGTGGCGAACGTACTGCCGGAGTGTGCGTTGACAGCACGGTATGCCCCCCTGTAGTGCGTCCCCGGGTCCCCATCGCAAGGAGCCGTGACGCCGTGCAGGTCTGGGTCAACGGAGAAACACGCGAGGTGCCGGAGGCCACCACCCTCTCGGCGCTGCTGGAATCGCTGCGAGTCGGCGGTCCGGGCGTGGCCGTGGAGGTGAACGCCGAGGTGGTGCGCCGCGCCCGCCACCCCGAGCACCACCTCCAGCCCGGGGACCGCGTGGAGATCGTCACCTTTGTCGGCGGCGGGTAGCGAGGAGATGGCCATGAGCATCCAGGGTAAGCCCTTCACCATCGCGGGAGTGACGTTCGCCTCCCGCCTCATCCTCGGAACGGGGAAGTACCCCAGCCACGACGTGATGAAGCGTTGCCACGAGTCCTCCGGCACGGAGATGGTCACCGTCGCCGTGCGCCGGCTGGACCTGAAGGCCACGGGCGAGGCCTCGCTCATGCGGTGGATCGACCGCGAGCGGCTGCGCCTCCTGCCCAACACGGCCCTCTGCTACACGGCCGAGGACGCGGTGCGAACCTGCCGGCTCGCCGAGGAGCTGGGCATGAGCAAGTGGGTCAAGCTGGAGGTCCTCGGCGACGAGAAGACGCTCTATCCGGACGTCGAGGAGACGGTGAAGGCGGCCCGCATCCTGGTGAAGGAGGGCTTCACCGTGCTGCCCTACACCAGTGACGACCCCATCACCGCGCGCAAGCTGGAGGACGCGGGCTGCGCGGCGGTGATGCCGCTGGGCGCCCCCATCGGCAGCGGCCTGGGCATCCGCAACCCGCACAACCTGCGCCTCATCCTGGAGACGGTGAAGGTGCCCGTCATCGTCGACGCTGGCGTCGGCACCGCGTCCGACGCGGCCATCGCCATGGAGCTGGGCGTGGACGCCGTGCTGATGAACACCGCCATCGCCGGCGCCCAGGACCCGGTGCGCATGGCCGTCGCCATGAAGAAGGCCGTGGAAGCGGGCCGGGACGCGTACCTCGCCGGCCGCATCCCCCGGAAGGCCTACGGCTCCGCGTCCAGCCCGCTCGACGGAATCGTCCAGTAGGCGCGCCCACCCATGACGCTCCCGGTGGCGCCCTCCCTCCCCCGGCTCGTCGTCATCACCGACTGGCGTCTGCCGCGCGAGCGGCTCCTGGGCGCGCTGAGCCGCGCGCTCGAGGCGGGCCCTGACGTCGCGGTCCAGCACCGCCATCCCGAGTCCTCCGGTCGTCGCTTCCTCGAGAACGCCCGGGTCCTCGCCGCGCTCTGCCGGACACGAGGCAATCCCCTGTTCGTCAATGGCCGGCTGGACGTGGCCCTGCTCGTGGGCGCGCACCTGCATCTGCCCTCGGACGGCCCCACACCCGGGGACGTCCGCCCTCACCTGCCCCCAGGCCGGCTCATCAGCCTGGCCGTCCATGACGAGCGCGAGGCTCGCGCGGCGCGCGGCGCGGACCTGGCCCTGGTGAGCCCCGTGTTCGCCCCCGGCTCCAAGCCCGGGGACACCCGGACAACGCTCGGCCCCGAGGGCTTCCTCGCGCTCACGGCGGGGCTGCCCTGTCCCGCGTTGGCGCTCGGAGGAATCACCGAGGAGAGGGCGAGCAGGCTCACCGGCGCGGCGGGCTTCGCCGTCATCTCCTCCGTGCTGGAAGCCGAGGACCCGGCCCAGGCGGCGCGAGCACTGCTGGCCGCGTGCGCGCCCCGGGCTATGCTGCGCGTCCCGTGACTTCGCCCTCCTCCGTCTCCGAGCTGCGCCCCCTGGCCCTGGGGGAGTTGATTGACCGTGCCGTGACCTTCTGGCGCGGCCACCTCAAGCCCCTCTTCGTGTTGAACCTCGGCTACTCGCTGGTCGGCTTCATCGCGACCAAGGCCACGCTCCAGCTGACGCGCTGGCTGACGCCCATGCTCTATGTGACGGACAAGGACGCCGTCACCAAGGAGGCGCCCTTCGAGATGCTGGGGCAGGCGAGTCTGTCGCTGGTCCTCTGGTCTGGCCTGTTCATGTTCCTCATCTGGAGCTACTGGCTGACCACGGTGGCGACCGCGCGCTACGTGCTGTCCGCGCAGTTGGGCACGCCCGTGAGCCCCGCGGACGGCCTTCGCCGGGGCCTGTCCAAGGTGGGCGCGGTGACGGGAGCCTTCCTGTTGTCGGTGGGGTGGTCGACCCTGGTGACGCTGGTCGCGAGCATCCCCGGAACCGTGCTGATGGTGGCCGGTGGTATCGCCACGGCGATGGACTCCCAGGTGCTGGGCATCGTGCTGCTGGTGGCGGGCGGACTGCTGCTGGCCCTGGGCATGCTCGGAGCAATCCTCTGGTACTTCCTGCGCTTCCTGCTGCTGCCTCCCGTGCTCGCCATGGAAGACCTGGGGGCCTGGGGCGCCTTCACGCGCTCGGGAGCGATGCTGTCCGGACGCGTGGAGCCGGGCTTCCTGGGACGGGTGATGGTGCGCGGGATGATTCTCTTCACCGTGGTGAGCCTCATCCTCTTCTCGGTGCACCTGCTCTTCGGCATCCCCGCGTGGCTGGTGATGCTGCCGTATGGGAACCCCTTCTCGGCGGAGACCATGGCGCGCACGCCGCAGCTCCTGCTGGTGCCCGTGGAGATCCTCCAGGTGGCGGCGCAGTCCTTCTTCTCCCCCGTCAACTTCGTCGTCTGCTCGTTCTTCTACCTGGACCTGCGCGTGCGCCGGGAAGCCCTGGACCTGGAGCAGCGACTGGGCACCGAGCCGTCGCCGCCCCTCGCCGCCTGACGCCACCCGCTCGCGAGTTCCTTCGTGCCAAGCCTGCCCCTCCTGCTGCTGCTGGCCTCGCTGCCGTGTGACGACCGCGAGGCCACCGCGCGCGCCCTCGAAGAGACCGCCAGGTCCCGCCCCGCGGAGGTCTCCTCGGCCGTGGAGGAGCTGGGACGGCGCATGGGTGGCATGCCCCTGCCCCCCGCGGACGAGGACGCCACCGCGCCCGAGCGGGCCCGACAGGTGGCGGACTTCCTGGAGCAGGCCTGCGCGCTGGAGAAGCACGCGGCCACGTCGGAGGAGGCCCTCACGGACCTCTCTGGAGAGGAGCGCGAGCGACTCAAGGCCGTGCTCGACCGACCCGAGTTCTCCCGGGCCCGACAGCGCCACGGCGACGTCGTG
This sequence comes from Myxococcus llanfairpwllgwyngyllgogerychwyrndrobwllllantysiliogogogochensis, assembly GCF_006636215.1. GTDB lineage: Bacteria > Myxococcota > Myxococcia > Myxococcales > Myxococcaceae > Myxococcus > Myxococcus llanfairpwllgwyngyllgogerychwyrndrobwllllantysiliogogogochensis. The sequence goes on from NZ_VIFM01000053.1 coordinate 19,092, forward strand.
AAGCAACTGCTGCGCAAGCTGGAGGCGTGGCTGGAGGGCCTGTTCGAATCACGCGAGGCCCAGGGCTTCGCGGTGGCGACGCGCGCGGTGATGCTGGGCTTCGCGATAGCGATGGTGTTGTGGGGCGCACTGAAGTTGCGCTCGCTGCGCCTGCGCCGGAACGTCGTGCGCCCGGGAGCCGCCGAGCCCGGCGCGCCGTTGGTGCTGGACGCTCCACCGGAGCACCTGAAGCGGGCCCGCTCGGCGTTGGCCGCAGACTCGCGCGAGGCGATTCGCGAGGCCTTGTTGGCCATGCTGTCCTCGCTGGAAGAGCGACGGCTGGCCCGTCCGGACCGGGTGAAGACCAATCGCGAACTGGCGGCGGAGCTTCCCGCGCGAGGAGCCCCCGCCTCCATCACCCGGGAGGTCGAACGACTGGTGACCTGGTACGACGCCGCCTTCTACTCGCTGACACCCGTGCCGGAAGCAGAGGCCACGCGGTTCGTCGAGTCGGTGGAGCGACTGCACGGGACGCTGGGCACGGAGGTCGCGGCATGAGCCTCACGAGTCCTCCCGGTAAAAAGGACCGACCTACCGGGACGCGGGAGCGTGCCTCATGAAGAACGCGCGGACCGTGGCGGTCTTCGGCCTGCTCATCGCGCTCGCGCTGGCGATGGGCCTCTCCACGAGCCGGGAGGCCCCCGACTCACCCATTGCCTCCGTGGAGAACCCGGGACCTCAAGGCGCACGCGCGCTCTTCCTGTTCCTGCGCGAGGAGGGACGCGCCGTGAGCACCCAGCTCACCTCGCTGGAGTCGCTCGCCTCCGGGACACGCACCCTGGTGCTGGCGGCGCCCACGGGCCGCCCCGTGTCCGAGGAGGAAGTGCGCGCAGTGGAGGGCTTCGTCCAGGAAGGCGGCACGCTGGTGTACCTGTCGACGCGCGAGCTCGGCATGCACCAGGCCGCGCTGGAGACGTGGCTGCGGCTCGACGAGGGGCCGCTCCTGCCCGCGAGTGAGCGAGGCCTGTCCACGGACCTGGCGGATGCGGGCGGCACCACGGTGGACGTGTGGCTGGGCGCGGGCCCGTTCCGGGGGCTGACGGCCCTTCGCATGTCACAGGACCGGGGGCTGCGCATGGACCACCCGGACGCGGTGCCCCTCGCCGGACTCGGTGGCGCGGTGGCCGTGTGGCGACGCGCGCTTGGCAAGGGTGAGGTCTACGTCCTCGCTGGCGCGGACGTGCTGGAGAATCGTCGCCTGGAGCTGCTGGACAACGCGCGCCTGTGGAACGCGCTCGCCGCGCGCGGTCCGCTCGTCATCGACGAGTACCACCACCAGCTCGCGCCCCCACCGCCCCTGTCGCGTGGCATCTGGGTCTTCGTCGCGCAGGTGCTGGCCGTGGGAGGTGTGTACGTTCTTTCCCGTGGCACGCGCTTTGGCGCCCCCAGGCCCGTGCTCGTGGAGAAACACCGCTCCGCCCTGGAGTACGTGCGCAGCATGGGCTGGCTCATGCGCCGCTCAAAGGTGGAGAAGGACCTGCTTCCAGAACTCGACAAGGCGCTCCGCCAGCGGTTGCAGGAACGCCTGGGCATCTCCCCTGCCCTGGAGGACGCGGAAGCCGCGCGACTGCTCGAGGAGAATGGCGGCATCCCCGCCTCGCACTACCTGGAGGCGAAGGCGGAGCTCACCCGTCTGCTCACGCAGCCCACCATCCGGCCCTCGGACTACGCGCGCGTGGCCCGTCTCTATGCGCACCTGGAGCGCACCGTGACGGGACGACAGTCCCTCATCCGCGCGTGAGCCACCTCACACACGCGCGGCGGTGACGGCCCCGAAGAGCCCCTCACCGCCGCATGGACGTGGTGCCGCGATTCAGAGTGTCTTGCCGGCCGCCACCATCGCCGAGCCCACGTGGTGGCGAATCTCCTCCACGCGCGCATCCCAGCTCTCGTTGAAGATCTTCTCGGCGCGCTCGCGATTGGGCCCGGGGCCGTCCGCGAGGCACTCGCCCACCTTCTTCACGAAGTCCTCCGTCGAGGTGGCGATCTTGCACAGCCCCACCTTGCGGACCTCCGGCAGGTCCGTGGACACCACCGGCAGGCCGGAGGCCAGGTACTCGCGCACCTTGAGCGGGTTGGCGTTCAGCGTGAGCTCGCTGATCTTGAACGGCATCAGCGCCACGTCGAAGGCCCGGCTGTAGCCCGGCAGGTCCGCGTACGATTTGCGGCCGAGCATGTGGATGTTGGGCTCGGCCCGCAGCTTCGAGTCGTCACAGTCCGGCGTCGTCTTGCCGATGATGACCACCGAGCCCTTCGGGTGCGCCCGCGCCGTCGCGATGATGGCTTCCTGGTCCACCCAGTCCGCCACCAGCCCGAAGAAGCCGATGAGGGGCTTGGGCAGGCGCGCGATGTCCTCGGGGATGCGCGTGGTGGCGTCGCACGCCTTCACGAAGTGACGGAAGTCCGTGCCGTGCCGCACCAGCACCGTGCGCGGGTTGACGCGGGACTTGTTGTCCCGGAGCCGCTCCGCGGAGGTGATGCAGATATCCGCGCGGCGCAGCAGCCGGTCCTCGAGCTCCGCGATGTGACGGCCGTTGGTGTCGCTGAAGGCGGAGAACTCGTCCACACAGTGGTAGACGACGAACTCCTCGCCCAGCGTGCCCGACACGGGCGCGGACGCGGGCAGGAAGCTCCAGGAGATGGGCCGCTGGAAGCCCAGCTGCTTCATCGCCCGGCGCACCTGGAGCCGCAGCAGCTCGCGATTGGCGCCCCGCACCAGCTCATTGCCGTAGAACGGAATCGCCAGCGGCGACAGGACATGGAGGTTGGGCTCCACCTCGCGCAGGCCCTGCGTGAAGCGCTCCAGCTTGCTGAAGATGCGCTTCACGTCGTGCGCGTTCGCCTTCGGCGCGCGGTTGCCAATGCTGTTCACCCAGAGGATGCGGTTGTCCCGGGAGAGGATCCGCATGATGTGGACCTTCGACAGCGGGTCCCCATCCCAGTCGTTGGAGAACACCACCAGATCGCGCCCCCGGAGGGCCCGGCGCGACATATCCAAGTCATCACTGCGCCGCATCTCTCTTCTCTCCTGTGTCGAACATCCTCGCGGTCTCCCCGCGAGTGGAAAATGGAATGACGCTCACCACGTCACGGGCACCGGTCTGACCGGCGCGGGCCGGGGTGACAACGCCTCATACATGTCGAGCAACACCGGCCCCACGTCGGGAGAGGCCACGCGCAGGGGGCCCGCCGCCACCGCCTCGCGGACAGTCGCGGCGAGCGACGTCGCGTCCCCCGCGCGGAAGAGCCGCGTCCCCTCGGGCCGCTCACACACGTCGCTGGCCACGCAGGGCACGCCCAGGGCCAGCGCCTCTCGCACGGAGATGGAGTCACCATCATGCGTGGTGGGTCGCAGGAAGACGTCGCTCCGGGCGATGAGCCCCAGCGCCGCCGGATGATCCAGCTCCCCCAGCGGCTCCAGCGGACCCGCCACACCCAGCTCGCGCGCGTCGCGGAGGAAGTCCTCGGAGTCGGTGCCCGGACCGAACAACGCCAGGCCCACTCCCCGGTGGGACTCCGTCAGCAGCCGCAAGGCGCGAAACGCGAGCTTGCGCCCGTAGACCGGCGACGGATGGTGCGCCATCACCAGCAACGGGCGGCGACGCGCACGCGCGGCCTCGACTCGCACCGGCACGGCCCCCGCCTGAACCTGCGAGGCACAGAAGGCCGGGTGGACCAGGAGCTTCTCTTCCGGAATGCCACACGACACGAGCGCATCGCGCACCGCCGCGGACACCGCGATGATGCGCGAGTAGCCCGCGAGCGCCACCCGCGCGAAGGCCCGCCGAGAGGGCGCCGCCGCGAGGTAGTCGGGCAACAGCCCCGAGTGCAGGGTGATGAAGCGGGGGGCGCGTGCCCCCGGCGGACTGCCCACCGCCGCCGCGAGCAGCCAGGCCTTGGGGTTGTTCCCGCTGGTGTGGACATGAACCGTCCACCCCGAGGCGAGAAACCCGGTCAGCCTGAGGGCGAAGTGCGCGGGGCCTCGCATCGGGAGTACGTCCGGAACCGGCCGGCCGCCCTTCCCGATGTCCAGCACCTTCGCTTCGACCTCACGGCTGCGCAGGAAGCGGTGAAGTTGTTGAACGTGAATCGCCACGCCGCCGAAAGGCGGAGGATGGTCGCCAACCAGGAGCACACGCATGGGGAGCCCTATCGAGGAACGGACGCCGACGGAGGCACCGCCGACAGGGGCGAGCGTCGGGGCAACAACCCCATCTCCCGCTGATACGTGGTGAGTGGATCAGGGTCCTGCCGGATGATCCGCGCCGGAATGCCCGCCACGACAGTGCCTGGCGCCACGTCCTTGAGCACCACGGCATTGGCCCCGATGACGGCGAAGTCGCCAATCTGGATGTTGCCGAGAATCTTGGCGCCCGCGCCGACCCGCACGTAGTCACCGATGACGGGAGCACCCTCGAGCCCCGAGCGCCCGCCAATCGTCACCTGCTGGGAGATGAGGCAGTGCCGCCCAATCTTCGCCGCCTTGTGGATGACGACGCCGATTCCGCCGTACCCCAGCTGCGTCCCCTCGCCGATGTCGGCCTCGTCCGGAACGTAGGAGCTGTGAAGGTAGTAGATGGCCTTTCGCAGCAAGGCCGGGAGCAAGGGAACCCCTTTCAGCCTCAGGCCGCGAGCCACCCGGTACAACGTCATCGCATCGACACCCATCCACGCCTCCCTGACCCAACCGCGCGACGGGGTGGAACCTAGGTACCGGCCCCCCAAGTGGGAAGTAGGCCCTCAAGCGCCACCCGGATTTCCTCAAGCCGTCCTACGAGGCCTCAACCCCGCGAGCACCGTGAGCGGCCGCACACCCGCGGCGTACAGCACCCCCACGTAGCCCACGCAGAACAGCACCCCGGCCACCGCCAGCGGCAACACGCGCCAGAAGAAGCCCGTCGGCAGCTGCATCCACGCGCCCTGTGCGCCCGCCCTCAACAGGAAGACCGCCAGGCCCGCCGCGCCCGCCGCGAGCGCGGAGCGCCCCAGCGCCTGCCAGGGAATGATGTCCACCAGCTGGAGCTGGCGTCGGGGAGTGGACAGCGCCGCCGGAACCCGCACGAGCAGCATCGCCTTGCCCACCACCTCCGCCACCGCCCAGGAGCCAATGCCTCCCATCAACCCCAGGTGCTTCACCCCGAGGATGACCAACGGCACCGTCACCGCCGCCTTCACCGCGTACGAGACGAAGATGGCCCGGGTCAGCCCCCGCGCCCGCAGCGTCCCATCCATGGGGAGGATGGAGAGCACCACCCCCAGCACGCTGACGCGGAAGACAGGCACCGCGGGCAGGAACGTCTCGCCGAACAGCGCGCCGATGAACTCCGGCGCCGCCGCGAAGAGGAACGCCGCGAACGGAAGAAAGACATACGCCAGCCGACCGGCCGCGTCTCGGAACGCATCCACGCCCTCTTCCAGGCGGCCCTCGCGCTCCAGCTCCCCCAGGCGCACCATCAGCACCTCGCTGGTGGGCGTGTAGAGCAGGTCCACCACCGGAAGCTGGAAACACCCCACCCTGTACAGCGCGTAGAGCGCCGGCGCCACCGCGCCCGCCACCGCGTACAGGTGCGCGTTCTGTTGCGGAATGGCCAACAACATGGCCGCGCCAAAGGGCGCCGAGTAGGCCAGCTGCGCGCGAAACAGCGACGCGCTGGCCAGCGGCCCCGTGGAACCCCTGAGCGAGACGACCCACGTCGCCACGAACCGCAGCGCCGCGAAGACGGCCACCGCCACCATCATCCCGTGCAGCGACGCGCCCAGCAGGGGCGGCACCACCATCACCGCCGCGCGCACCGCGTCTGAAATCAGATACACGCAGGCCGATGCGCGCGTGCGCCCCTGCGCCGTGAGCGACACCTCCAGCGGGAAGCTGCCCAGGAGGAACGCTGTATAGGCCGCGAGCGCCCCCCGGTACTCCAGCAACGCCGGATTGGAGAACCACGCCGCCACCGGGCCCAGCAAGACATAGACAAGCACCGCGCCCAGCAGGCCCGCACCGGACATGAACAGCAGCGTCTGTCCCAGGTAGGGCCGCTTCTCGCTGGTGCGCGGAAGGAAGTAATAAAGGCTCTGCACCACGCCAAAAGGCAGCACGTAATACAGCGTCGTGGCGATGAGGAAGAGCTGGTAATAAGTACCGTACTCGTCCAGGTGCAGCACCCGGGCGAGGACGAGTGGAATGGACAGCGTCAACCCGGCGGTGAACAACCGGGCCAACACCAGGGGGCCGGCGCGTCCGAGGAATGAATTCCCAGACGCGGCCGACGAGCCACCTCCGCTCACGGAGCCTCCTTCAAGGAAGCCCCCGTCGGCTTCAGCAACACGTTGCCCAGCAGGGTCTCCCGGAACGAGTGGGTCCTCCTGCCAGGCACCGGGTGGCTCATGCCGAGCAACCCGAAGCAATCATCCAGCTGGCAGCCGGTGAGCGGCGACGAGTAGTCCCCCAGCATGCCCAGGCTGAAGTTCTCCCACAGCACCTTGCGCTTGAGGGTGAATGGATCTCCGCCAATCCGGTTGGGCAGGTCCTCCGTCGTGACACCCGAGCGGAAGCCGTGCGACGCCAGCACGCGGATGACCTCATCCGAGTACCACCCGTTGCAGTACGCGAAGTCGCGTACCTGGATGCCCACCTCGGCTTCAATCGTCCGCTTGGACTCGAGGATCTCCTGCTCCACCACCTCCTGCGGCTCCAGCGTCAGCACCGTGTGCCCCAGCGTGTGCGCGCCGAACTCGAAGCCGTCGCGCGCCATGCGGCGCACCTCGTCCCAGTTCATGATGTCGCCCTGCTCCGGCACCAGGTCCTGCCCGCCCCCCAGCTGCTGCTCCAGCGCATCGATGATGGACGTCAGCACCCGCGTGGGGTGCTCGCCAATGAAGTCGTCGAGCGCGGCCGACACCGTCTTCTGTCCGGAGAGGATGGGGCCGAGCAGCTCCATCGACGCCTCCGGCAGCGCGGCATACACCGGGTGGTAGTGCCGCTCCTGCGCCCGGCGCAGCAGGTGAAACAGGCGGTCATGATTGAACCGCCGCTTCGTGCCGATGAACGCCGTCGGCAGGTAGGTGATGGCCGGAATCCCCATCTGCTTCAGGATGGGGTACGCGTACCGGTACACGTCCCGGTAGCCATCGTCGAAGGTGATGACGCACAAGTCCTTCTTCGCCACCCTCCGGCCCGACATCACATCCACCGCGTCACCAATCGACGTCAGCTCGAAGCCGGCCGCCGAGGCCTCCTCGAGGTGGCGTCGGAACGTCTCCTGGCTGATGAGCAACCCGGGGATGGAGCGCTGCAGCTCCCCCGTGAAGTCGCTCACCACGCGGTGGTAGCTCACGATGAGGATGCGCCGGCCGCCCGACTGCACCCTCCGATATGCCGCCATCGCCCTGCGCATCCCACTGTAGTGCAGCACGCCAGCGGCCGCCGCCTTGACCGCCCTCCGCAAGACCCTCGCTGTCGCCATCACGCCCCTCCGCGGAAAAGCATCCCCTGGCCCACGTTCCCCAACGGAACTCCCCAAACTCGCGCGGGGGGGTATTGCAGGCGGGATGCCACACCCGAATCCTGGGCGAAACCACCTCTTCGCGGGGGGAGCCCGGCGGGACGGGACGCGTGGTCACCGGTGGACACGACGCGCGGTGGAAAATCGACGGCTCTCGCGGGCACACGAGGCCCCACCCATTGGAAAAACTTTCCTGTCTTCAGGCCCGCTCCGTCCCTGCCCGGCCTGCCGCCCGGGTTTCACTGGATGACAGTTGCGATTCCGGCTACGAACCGGCTTCCCGATGCCATCCACCTCCGCCCCCGCGCTCGCGTTGCACGACGTCAGCAAGCGCTACGGGCGTCGCTGGGCGCTCGCGCGTCTGACGTACGCGCTGCCCAGCGGGCGCTCGCTGCTGCTCACCGGCCACAACGGCTCCGGCAAGACGACCCTCTTGCGCATGCTGGCCACCGCGCTGAGCCCCACGGCCGGACGCGTGGAGGTGCTGGGTCGCGACGCCGTGACGGACCGGGATTCGGTGCGGCGCGACGTGGCGCTCCTGTCCCACGCGAGCTTCCTCTACGAGGACCTCACCGCGCACCAGAACCTCACCGTGCTGGCGCGCCTGCTGGGTCACCCCTCGCCCAAGGATGGCGCCAGCGCGCTCTTGTCGCGCGTGGGCCTGGAGAAGCGCTCGGACAATCCCGTGCGCGGCTTCAGCGCGGGGATGCGCAAGCGCCTGGCCATCGCCCGGCTCCTGCTCAAGGCCCCGAGCATCGCGCTCTTGGACGAGCCCTTCGGTGAGCTGGACCCTTCCGGCATCCGCGACATGGAGGCCATCATCGCGGAGCTCAAGGCGGGCGGCGTCACGGTGGTGCTGGCCACGCACCTGGTCGAGCAGGGCATGACGTTGTGCGAGGAGCGCCTGCACCTGCAGGACGGCCGGGCGGTGGCCGCATGAGCACGCCCCGCCCCAGGCCCATCGGCCTCATCGGCGCCACGCTGGCGCTCCTGCGCAAGGACCTGCTCATCGAGTGGCGCACGCGCGCGCGCCTCAACGCCATCGTCTTCTTCGCGCTGGCCACCCTCCTGATGTTCTCCTTCGCGCTGGGGCCGGACACGCGCCTCTTGGAGAAGAACGCAGGCGGCTACTTCTGGCTCGCCATCCTCTTCGCCAGCGTGCTGGCCATGGGCGAGTCCTTCCGCGTCGAATCCGAGAACGCCTGCCTGGACGGCATCCGACTGGCCCCCGCGGACGCGCGCGCCATCTACCTGTCCAAGGCCCTGGGCAACGCGCTCCTGCTGATCGCCCTGGGCATCGTGCTGCTCCCCGTCATGGTGGCCCTCTACGGAGTCAAGGTCGTCACCGGCTTCGTGGACCTGGGAACAGTCCTCCTTCTGGGCAGCCTGGCCCTCAGCGCGCCGGGTACCGTGTACGCCGCGATTTCCAGCAATGCCCGGGCGCGGGATGTGCTCCTGCCTCTGCTATTGTTCCCGCTGGTCATCCCTGCCCTGCTGTCCCTGGCCAAGGCGACCTCGCTCGTGCTTCAGGGAGACCCCATGAATCAGTTGGGCTCATGGCTGGGGCTTTTGCTGGGGTTCAATCTCATTTACTGGGGCGTAGGCTTCGTGCTGTTCCCGCGCATCATCGAGGACTGACGGATGAACAAGCTCATCAAGTGGGGCCTGCCGGTGGTGGGGCTGGGCGTGCTGGCCGCCGGATGGTGGCTGGGGCTGGCGTGGGCACCGCCGGACCGGGAGATGGGGGACGTGCAGCGCATCATGTACGTGCACGTGCCACTCCAGTGGATGGCCATGCTGGCCATGTTCCTGAACTTCGTGGCGGCGGTGGCGTACCTGGTGCGCTCCAACGCCAGTTGGAAGCTGGACTCGACGGCGGAGTCGGCGGCGGAGGTCGGCCTCGTGCTCGGCGCGCTGGGCATGGTGACGGGGGCCATCTGGGGCCGTCCGACCTGGGGCGTCTACTGGTCGTGGGATCCGCGCCTGACGTCGGAGGCCATCATGCTGGTGACCTACACCGGCTACCTCGTCCTGCGGCGCTTCGTGGAGGACCCGGACAAGCGCGCGACGTGGAGCGCGGTGGTGGCGATCCTGGGCGCCATCAACCTGCCCATCGTCTGGTTCTCCGTGCGTTGGTGGCGCAGCCTGCATCAGGTGCAGTCGAGCCCCAAGACGGTGGATCCGCAGATGGTGCTGTGCCTGCGAGTGTCGGCCATCGGGCTGTTGCTGCTGACCATCGCCATGCTGATGCACCGCTATCGCATCGCCCTCGCCGAGCGCCGGGCGGAAGTGGCCCTCCCGGAAGCCCTGCCTGGCACGGGCGGCGCGGCCTCCGTCCACGACACCCCGAAGGTGGCCTGAACATGACGACTTTGACGACGCTGGGAGTCCTCGCCCAGGCCGCGGGCCAGGTGGGCAGTGGCCGCATCCAGGGCGGCTGGGGCTATGTCTGGGCCTGCTACGGCATCACCGTGGTGGCGCTCGTGCTTTACTCGCTGTCTCTCTGGCTGCGCCGGCCCCAGGCCGCGAAGGAGTGAGCCCGTCATGACGCCTGTCGCTCGCAATCGACTGTTCGCCCTGGGAGCCCTGCTCGTCGCGGGCGCTGGCCTGGGCTTCGTGGCCTTCGGCAACATCGGAGAGAACCTCGTCTATTACTGGAGCCCCTCGGAGATGCTGGCCCAGGGGGAGAAGGCGTACTCGGCCACCATCCGCCTGGGTGGCGTGGTGCAGCCGGGCAGCATTCAGTGGAACGCCGAGCACACCACCCTGCACTTCCGGGTGGCCAACGACGCCAAGGAGGGCACCCCCAGCGTGCTGGTTCGCTCCACGGAGACGCCGCCGCAGATGTTCCGCGACAAGATTGGCGTCGTGGTGGAGGGCACCTACGACGCGTCCGGCGTGTTCAGCTCCAACCGGCTGATGGTGAACCACTCGAACGAGTACCGCGCTCCCAAGGAGGGCGAGGACCCGAACAAGTGGCGTGAGACGCTCTCCGAGGGCACGACGACGGCCAGCACGGGGACGGGCGCGGAGGCGCGGTGAACGGGTCGATTGGATACGGGCTGGTGCTCGGAGGGCTCGCGTTCGCGACCTTCGGCGCGCTGGTGGGTTTGGTCACCGGGCTGCGCCGCAGTGAAGCGGGCTTCCCCTGGGTGATGCGCGCGGTGTGGGGCTTCGCCGGCTGCATGGTCGCCGCGAACCTGATGATGGTCTTCGCGCTCGTCACGCACGACTTCAGCGTGAAGTACGTGGCGCAGGTGGGCAGCCGGGACACGCCACTCTTGTACACGGTGGTGTCGCTGTGGAGCGCGCTGGAGGGGTCCATCCTCTTCTGGGGCCTCATCATGGGCCTGTACATCGCGGCCTTCGCGTGGATGCACCGCCGCGAGCACGCGCGTTACATGCAACTGGCGCTGGGCACCATGCTGGCGGTGGGCGTGTTCTTCGCGTTCCTCATCGCCGGTCCCGCCAACCCCTGGGGCGCTGTGTCGCCCGTGCCGGCGGACGGCCCCGGCCCCAATCCCCTGCTCCAGAACCACATCCTGATGGTCATCCACCCGCCCTTCCTCTACCTGGGCTACGTGGGGATGACGGTGCCGTTCGGCGTCGCGGTGGCGGGTCTGTTGCGCGGCGAGATTGGCGAGGCGTGGATGGCGCCCCTGCGTCGCTGGACGCTGGTGGCGTGGCTGTTCCTGTCGATTGGCATCATCCTCGGCGCGTGGTGGGCGTATGCCGTGCTCGGCTGGGGCGGCTACTGGGCGTGGGATCCGGTGGAGAACGCCAGCTTCCTGCCGTGGCTGACCGCGACGGCGTTCATGCACTCGACGATGGTGCAGGAGCGCAAGCGGATGCTGAAGCTGTGGACGCTGTCGCTCGCGCTCGCGTCCTTCGTGCTGACGATTCTGGGCACGTTCATGACGCGCTCGGGCATCTTCAACTCGGTCCACTCCTTCACCCAGTCGGACATCGGCCCCACGTTCCTGGTGTTCCTGGGCGTGCTGCTGGTGGTGTGCGTGGGCCTGCTGGCGGTGCGCGGTCCGCTGCTGGTGCCCGAAGGACGGCTGAGTTCGCTCGCGTCACGCGAGGCCAGCATCCTGATGAACAACCTGGTGTTCGTGGCGATCACGTTCACGGTGCTGCTGGGCACGCTGTACCCGCTGGTGTCCGAGGCCGTGCGCGGCGTGCGCGTCAGCGTGGGTGAGCCGTACTTCAACAAGATGGCGGTGCCGGGTGGCATCGCGGTGCTCTTCCTGATGGGCGTGGGGCCGGTACTGCCGTGGGGTACGCCGGACAAGGCCACGCTCCGGCGGCAGTTCCTCATCCCCGCGGCGGTGGGTCTCATCGTCACGGCCATCTGCTTCGCGGTGGGGCTGCGCGGCGTGTATCCGCTGCTCACCTTCGGGCTGGCGGGCTTCGTCACCGTTGTCACGCTGCGGGAGCTGGTGTCGCCCATCCGGGTCCGCATGACGGAGCGCAAGGAGGGCCTCGTCACCGCGGTGCTCACGAGCGCCACCAAGGCGCAGCGCCGCTTCGGCGGCTACGTGGTGCACCTGGGCATCGTGATTCTCATCGTCGCGGTGTCCGCGTCGTCCTCGTACGTGAAGCACACGTCCGGCACGCTGAAGAAGGACCAGACGATGATGCTGGACGGCTATCAGCTCAAGTACCTGGGGCTGGTGAGCGGAGAGGAGCCGCACCGCACCTTCGTCGCGGCGCGCGTGGAGGTGACGACGCCGGGCGGCAAGGTGGAGGAGATGAAGCCCCGCCTGAACTACTACGAGCGGAGCACGGACCCCATCGGCACGCCCGCGGTGCGCGAGACGGCAGGTGAGGACCTGTACATCTCCCTGATGGCCTTCTCCGAGCAGGCGGGCAACGCGAGCTTCAACGTCTGGGTCTTCCCGCTGGTGGGGTGGATCTGGTGGTGCATCCCGCTCTTCGTGCTGGGCACCATCATCGCGCTGTGGCCGCGCCGTCGGGCGGCGGTGGCGATGGCCAGTTCGGAAGCGGGGGCCTCGCCCCTGCCGGGCGGTGACGCGGAGCGGGGGGCGGCCTGATGCGTCGGTGGCGCTATACGCTGGGCTTCGCCGCCCTCTGCGTGGGACTGCTGGTGGTGCTGGCCAAGGGCTTCGGGCGCAATCCGCACGAGGTGCCCTTCATGCTCGCGGGCAAGCCGGCACCGGACTTCGTGCTGCGCTCGCTGGACACGGGTGAGAAGGTGAGCCTGGCGGACCTGAAGGGCCGCCCGGTGGTCATCAACTTCTGGGCGTCCTGGTGTGGGCCGTGTCAGTACGAGCACCCGGTCCTGGAGTGGGGCCAGCGGGAGTTCGGCTCGCAGGCGGTGTTCCTGGGGGTCGTGTTCGAGGACTCCGAGGACAACGCCCGCGCGTTCCTGCGGCGCCAGGGGTACAGCTTCCCGCAGCTGGTGGATCCTCGCTCGCGCATGGCGGTGAGCTACGGCGTGGCGGGTGTGCCTGAGACGTACTTCATCAACCCGGCGGGCATCATCCAGGGCAAACACGTGGGGCCCATCGACCCGGAGTCGCTGACCAGGCGCATCCGCGAGCTGACGGCCACGGCGGAGGCGCCCACCGCAGCCGAAGCGGCCCGCCCGTAGCCGCTCCACCGGGGGCCTCTCGCTTCCGGTGAAATCGGCGTGTTATTCCAGGGCTTGCGCTGGACCGAGAGGGCCTCCCCCCGCCCTCCGCACAGCAAGGTGACCCATGCGGTGCCCGGAGTGCGGCGAAGCCTCGAACAGTCGGCTGAGGTACTGCGAGAACTGCGGCGCGAAGATGCCGGAGGCCCCCCAGGGAGGCACGGGCTCGCGTCCCGCGCTCCGGCCCAAGCGCGCGATGGATGAGCCGTCCTACGCGGCGGATATCCTCGACGAGGCGGAGGCGCACAGTCTGGGCGCCGCGTACGTCCCAGCAGCGGCGAAGGCTGCTGCGCCGGCCGACACGGCCGAGGACACGGACCCGGGACAGACGGGGCCCAGGTTCGATGGCCCCCGGTGGCTGGCGAGCGTGCCGGCGCACTCGCAGAGCGTGGTGGGGCTCGCGATTCTCGCCTTCGCGTTGGCGCTCTCCATCCTCCCCGCCTTTGACGGCGTGGGCGTGGTGGGCACGGTGCTGGCCCTGGTGGGCGCGGTCCTGGTGCTGGCGCGCGAGCTGCGGCTGGCCGGCGAGGCCACGGGTGTCACGAAGCTCCTTCCCATGGTGCTCTACCGCCCCGAGGTGCCGGCGGCGTACGCGGCGCTGCTGACGGCGCTGGCGGTGCGGATGCTGGGGCTGGGCTTCACGCCTGTGTTGTGGCTGCTGGGCGCGGGGCTCATCGTCCATGACCAGTACCGCAAGGTGATTGCGGGCCCGGAAGGCGTGCTGGCGCGCTACTTCGACGTGAAGCAGCTGCTGGTCGTTCCGGAGGTGGTGGCGCTGGGAGGCGTGGCGCTGTGCGTGCTGACGCTCTTCGCGCCGTGGGCGACGGTGAGCACGCTGCCCGTGGTGGCGGATGCGCCGGTGCCCGCGGGCCCCCCTGAGCTGCACGTCATCCCCGCGCAGCGCGCCGCGGACGACGTGCTCTATACGGCGGGTTCGGGCATCACCACGCTGTCCGGATGGGACCTGTCCGGGTCCGTGGTGGTGGAGCTGTTGTTGCTGTCCTTGCTGGGGTTGCTCGCGCTGCGACCGGAAGTCGCCCGGCCCGCGTGGACGCGCTTCGCGTCGGCCGGTGTCGTGGGGGTGAGTCTGCTCTGGGCGCTGCTGCACATCCGACTGTCGCCGGGCCCCATCATCTTCGTCATCGGGCTTGCGGCGGTGGGCGTGCAGGCGTTCCGGCAGTTGCGTGAGTCGCAGTTGCAAGCGCATGCGGCGGCCCCCGTCGTAGCCGCTTACGACGATGGCCTCGACGAGACCGAGCGCATGGAAGACGAGCCGGACCCGGACGCCATGGGTCCGGATGAAGAGCCGGAGCCGGACCCCGACGCCATGGGTCCGGACGATGAGGAAGAGGACCTGAAGCCTCGCGGGCGGTGAGGACTTCCTTCGCGGACGGGCCCGGCACCGCGCCGGCTTCCTCCCGAGGGACCTCACACACCGACAGGACCGTCGCCGAGCCTCGCGCGCCGGGCTCGGACTCCCGGCGCGCGAAGACCTCAGGTCATCAACGTCACTGGGTCAGGCGGCGCTGGTAGTCCAGTTGCCACCGCGAGGGCAGCCGCGCGAGGCGCTCTGACGTCTGGCCCCGACGGGCCCTGAACTCGGTGGCGCGCTGCATGGAGAGGTCTCCCACCAGGAAACCATTCGCATACAGCGAGCTGCTTCTGGCTTCGCTGTCGAGCGACGGCGCGACCCTGTCGAGCCGCGAGTTGAGGGCGGAGCCGTCGAACATCTTCCGGCCAGCCGTCGCGAGGGCATGACGTCAGTGCATGCCCGCGCGTGCCAGCTTCATCGCATGGTTGAACGAGGGGGCTACGAGGAAACCGCCAGACATGCGGCACTCGCCTGCCTCGAAGGCCCGGAGCAGGTCGGTTTCATCCCGACTCCTCATCGCGGGCGGTGAGTCCGTCCTCCAAGCGAGGCGGTGGCGACCAGGCCACCACCCCGCTTGAATCACCCCGTCAGGGGGCCTCGCGTCGCCGCCGCGCCAGCAGCGCGAGCAACAACAGCGTCAGTGGGAACATGGCCGGTGTGCCCGTGGCTGAGCACCCGGACTCCTTCGGTGGCACCACCTTCGGGCTCACGGACACCGTCACGCTGTCCTCGGCGGACAAGCCACTCTCGGCGGTGACCTTCACGATGAAGGTCAGCGTCGTGGGGGCGCTCACCTCCGGCGCGGTGAAGCTGGCACCCGCCGTCGCCCCGTCCTTCAGCGACACCGAAGGCCCCTCGCTCTGGCGCCATGCGTAGGTCAGGGTGCCCTGCTCCGGATCCTCGGCGGAGGCGGTGAGCGTGACGGAACTCGTGGCCTCCGTGGACAGGTCCTCACCCGCGCTCACCGTGGGCGCGAGCGCGACATGGCGCACCGTCACGCTTACCGTCGCGCCTTCACTCTCCAGCAAGCCATCACCCACCTTGAGCTGGAAGGTGAGCTCCACCGAGCCCCTCGCCACCGCCGGAGCCGTGAAGCTCGGCGTCGAGGTCTCCGCCCCCGTGAGCGTCACGGCGGGACCCGACACCTGCGTCCACCGATAGCCCACGAGCACGTCCCCTTCCGGGTCCTCGCCGCTGCCCTGGAGCGTCACTGAACCGCCCTCGTCCACCGTCTGGGCGGGTCCCGCGAAGGCCACTGGCGCCTGGTTCACCTGACGCACGAGGACCTGGACCGTGTCCCGGTCTTGCAGCCCCTCGTTCAACACCGTCAGCCGGAACGTCAGCGTCGTATCGGCAATCACTTCCGGAGCCGTGAAGCTCGGGGTGGCCGTCTGCGCATCGCTGAGCGTCACGACCGGGCCCGCCACCTGCTCCCAGCGATAGGCCAGGACACCGGGCAGCTCGCTGCTCCCGCTGCCGTGCAGACTCACCAGGGAGTGCTCGTCGACGGCGAGCCCCTCGCCCGCTTCGGCTCGCACCAGCCCCGAGGTGCACAGGCCCTGCTCGTCCGTGAGCACCGTGAACGGCGTCTGGGTAAGGCCCGTGAAGCCAACGGAATCGATGAACCAGCCGGCGGCGCCGACCGCCTCGTCCGTGCCGATGCGGAAGCGGATGTGCACGGCCTTCCCCGCGTAGCGGGTGCCGAGATTCACATTCGTGGTGATCCACGTGTTCTGGGAGAAGGCGAAGCTGGCACCGCGGAAGGCGCGGCGCCCCACCAGGGGATTCACGTTGCCCTCATACGGCGTGAGCACACCCGTATAGCCATTCAGGACGATGCTCTCGCCAATGTCCGTCCAGCTCTTCCCGCCATCCTCGGACAGCTCGATGACACCTCCGTCGAAGTACTCCCCACCGGAGGTCTCGAAGGAGTACCGGTGGCGGAACGAGAACGAGAGCGCGCCCTGCCCCACCTGAAGCTCGGGCGAGACAAGCGCGAAGTCCGCGACCCGTCCCACCGCTTCGCCCAGGAAGGCCCGCTCGAGCGTGGAGCTCTCATTCACCCGGAAGGACACATCACCCAGCGCGGACGTCATCTCCCACGGCAGGTACCTCGCATCCACCGATTCCACCGCGGACGCGCCTGGCAGCTCATCCTGCTCCACGCGGGCCACCAGCGTCGCCGTCTTGTCGCCCGCCACGACACCATTGGCATCGCGATAGGCGATGGCGAAGCGAATGAGCGAACGCGGCGCCGCTCCCGTCAGCGACACCGGAATGTCCACCGTCGCGGTTTCGAAGAGGCCCACGACGGGGAATGACTGCTGGCCTCCGTTGGCCAGCTTGACGCCGGGGCTGTCCGCAGTGACGGTGACGCTCGTCGCTCGCAGCGGCTCGCTTCCCGTGCCACGCAGGGTGATGCGCAGGACACCCGTCTCTCCGTTGTCCAGGTACCCATCCGCGTCACACGTCCGCGCGGAGGCTTCTCCAGCGCCCTCATCGGTGAGCTCCGCCGAGACGAACATCACGTCCGGGCCCGTGCGATAGCTCTCCACCACGCCAGCATGGGACGCGGAGGCCCGGTCCGGAGCCACCGCGCCGATGCCCGCGCCGCGCCGGGCGAAGGCCGCCGAGAAGCGCTCGAAGTCCACCGGGTCTCCCGCATACGCGGCCGCGAGCAACGCATCGCGAGCCTCCAGGAAGGTGGGCGAAGCCGGAGTCAGCGTGTACGCCAGGACGAGATAGCTCTTCATCCTCCGCTGGGCCTCCGCGAACGTCAGCCGTGAGGTGTCGCGCAGCAGCGCGACGTAGCACTCCCACAGCATGCTGGCCCAGACCTCACCCGCGTTGTGGTACTCGGCATTGCTGGAGCCATCCGCGCCAAAGGCATACGCAACACCCGAGGGCAACGGGATGCCATTGCTCATGTGCTGGAGCGTCAATGGATTCTTCCGGAAGTCCACCGAGTACGGCACTCGACGGATGCCGAAGTAGGAGGAGTCCGGCCCCATGTTGCGTGTCGCGTACTCGCCCGTGGGGAACACGCCGGTCCAGTTCGGATTCGACGCGACCTGGGCATCTTCCTCCCGCACCATCATCAGCAGGGCATGGAAGTCCGCCCACCCCTCCCCCATGCTGCGCCCCTGGTTGTTTCCAAGACCCGCGCCGTCGTGAACGAGGCGGTTGCTGATGTAGTGCCCCCACTCGTGCGCGACGATGCCCGTGTCGATGGTGCCGTCCAGGTCGCCCACGGACCGCTTGGCCAGGGTGACCCACACGCCAGTGGACAGGTGCTTGCGCAGAAGCTCCGCATCCCCCGACTGGATCATCACCGCGCCGATGGCGGGCAGCGCCAGCCCTTCCGTGGCCCCCATGCCGGCGGGCAACGCCTGGCCGGGGCTATTGGCGATGATGACACCGGTGGCTCCGGCGGCCTGCGCGAGCAGCACCTTGAGGTGAAGGCCGCAGGTGCCCCGGTCCACGAGCGCGATCTGCCCCGCGATCTCCGCGGCGTTGGTCAGCGCCGAACAGCCATCCGTCGTCGAGGGGCCCGCCGCATCCGCCGCGTCGAGCGCCTGGACCACCCGAGCGCTCGCCGCGAAGAAGCGAGGGCTGAACTGCGCGGCGATGAACGTGTACGGCCGCGCGACTTCCTCGGGAGCCGTCACCTCGAAGGTGAGCTGCGGTTGCGTGCCGGTGAAGATATACATCTGCATGCGGGGACTGGCCCCATCGGCGGGCGTGGCCATGTTCGCGTTGTTGACGCCGCTGTAGTCCTGCGCCTCGGCCTTGATGCGGTCTCCGCCCAGCCCGCCCCGTCCGAGGTTGTCCTGCTGGCCGTTGCCAGCCGCCTCGTCGAAGCCCACGTCGTAGTAGTCGTCGTGCAACCAGTTGTTCACGTAGAACAATTGCGTCACCGCGGACTGGAGCTGTTGCGGCGTCTCATACGGCAGCAGGTCGAAGCTGTAGGGATAGTCGAAGGTCGCCGGCCCGCTGATGTGGCCACGCACGTCCCCAGGACCGAACCCATCCGGCGCACTGGCGTCCACGTAGGCATCCACGTTGTTGCCGGTCGTCTCGGTGGCGTCCACCGGGAGCCAGGGGTCATTGCGACTGAAGGGCGCGCTGTCGAGCGTCACCAGGTTTCGCTCGACGAAGGGCGGCACGTAGCCGTTCGGAGTCCCCGTCGGGTGAGGAATCTGCTCGTTGCCGGAGGGGCCCGCGAACGGCGTGTACGGCGTCGTGGCATCCGCCCAGACCCGATAGCTGTGTGCCGCGTCCGCCGTGAGGTCATTGCGGAAGAGCACGCGGCCGTCGTCCGCGGCGATGACGTACGCGTAGTAGTCCGACGTCGATGACTCCGGGACTCCCGTGTTCAGCTCCACGTAGTGGGCGGGAATCAGCCCCTCGGGCAGCTCGAAGAGCACCGGCTTGATGCGCGCGGGAAGTCGCAGGCTCACCGGGAGCGGGCGCGCGTAGGAGGCCAGCTCATAGCGGGTGTAGCGCCCTGAGGCGGGCCCCGTGGTCCGCAGCAGGCTCGCGTCGAGCGACTGGCCCGTCAGGTCCGCGAACGCCACGGCCGCGGCCTGCGTGGCCCCCAGCGAGTCGCCCCGAGCGGAGCGCTTGGCGCCCTGCCCCGAATCCCGAGCCAGGTGACCCGAGGCGGCCACCAGCACATTGCGCGAGTCGAGCAGCAGCCTGACGCCGCCTCGGAACACCTCGACTCCGCCCACCTCCTGTCTCAGCGTCACCACCGAGGAGCCCAGCGGGCTGCGGCGGGTGCTGGCGACGAAGACGCCCTCTTGCGAGAGCGAGCGGTCCCCATAGAGGGGCGCCAGCGCGTCGAGCTGGGCGCGAGCCGCCGTGGCCGGAGTCATCCGGGCGTAGGCGCTGTCGGCTCGAAGCGCCAGGGGCCGCGCGGCACCCGCCATGGGCTTGGAGGCCCAGACGAAGGTGGGTACTCCGAGCCGGGAGTCGGTGTGCAGCACCCGGGCATCCGGGAACGCTCCTTCCGGTGGCATGGCACCGGCGTCCCGCGCGGGGGCGTGTTCCAGGAGCGCATCGTGGTTCGGAGGGGCACTGGCACCCGCCCGCGTGCCGGCGAGCGCCAGGACCACCCCGGCAAGGGTTCTGAGCAGAGTCTTCATGAGAGGGACCTCGAGAGCGGGCGAAGTGCGAGACGGGCCGGGGACGGCGCTAGCGAACCCAAGACACGCGCCTCACGAAGTACGCGGGCGGATTGCCCATGGAGACAGCGTCCGTGCCATCGATGTTGGAGACCATGATGGTGGCAATGCCTGTCTCCGGGTCCACCTGCGCGTAGGCCACGCGCGTACCGTCCGGAGAGAGCGTGAAGAGGCTCTGGAGATACTGGCCGTGGTTGCCGAGCCCGATGGGACGCACGATCTCTCGCCCGGTACCATCGGGCTTCACACGCTCCAGCCAGGTGTCCGAGGTCACGTCCAGGTTCCGGTAGTGATAGAGCAGGTCACCATTGGGCAGCACCATCGGGAACTTCGAGAGGGACGCCATCTCCTGCCCCCGGACCGCGAAGTCGAGCACCTTGCGCGCGCTCCCATCCGCGAGGGAGTAGGCCCAGAGCCGGGTGCCCTTGGCCAGATACTCGACGGTGTAGAGCGTGGCGCTGTCGCGCGAGAAGGTGCCGTAGACCACGGACGAGATGGGCGTGGGCGACGGCATGTCATTGACGTCCGCGATGAGGATGCGCCGCTCGTCGGTCCCGTCGGGGCGGATGATGTACTGGAACTCCGTGGAGGCACGGCCCGGGAATGGGTCGTACGAACAGGACCTCACGAAGGAGATCCACTGCCCATCCGGCGAGAACTCGACGGAGCGTTCTCCGCACAGCGCGGGGCTCACCTGCGAGAGGCGCCTCACATGGCTGCCATCCGCATCCGCGAGATAGACGACGCCCCGGAAGAAGATGCCTCCGAACATGTCGCGCCCATCCACCCACGCCATCGTCTTGCGGTCGGGCGAACGGGTCAGCTCGGAGTGCACGTCGCGAGGCGAGACGAAGGGAGCGGGAACCGGCGTGAGCTGACGAAGCCGTGTGCCGTCCGGGGACACGGCGTACGCCTGCGGGAAGCTCGACTCCTCGCTCGTGGCCTCCCCTGTCGGTGACGCGGCATACAGCAGCAACTCGGACGCGTCCGGCGCGCGCAGGGTGCCCACGGTGGCGCTCAGCGCCGTCTCTCCGCCGAGGCGCACGGGAGCGCCCGCCTCGCTGACATCGAGCAGTTCGAGCAGCTGCGTGTAGCGGCCCTTGATGGCGAAGCGCGTGCGGAAGGCCCAGGTCTGGCCCTCGCTCGTCTGGAGCTGCGTCGTGCCCACCTCGAACCCCTCCTCCGGGCCGAGATAGGTGACGCCACTCCCGTCCGTCTCGAAGCCACCCATCCAGGTCTCGGGCCGGTCCGACACTTCGCCCGCCGTCCCCGTGTCGTAGCGCAGGGCCTGCCCCACGACAGGAGACTGGATCTCCGGCTCGGACGAAGTCATGGGGGGATTCGTGCGGCTCAGCGTCACCCGCCAGCGCAGCTTCGTGGAGGGGGCCACCGCCTTGGCGAGCTGAGCCGTGAAGGAGACCACCCCATCCTCCAGCGTCTGGAAGGTGGGGACGACCGCGGAGACACTCAGGCGCGCGACGTTCACCTGGGCGCTGGCGCTCAGGCCGTTGAAGGTCGCCGTGAGAGACGAGGCACCCGGCCCCACCGGCGTGACCTGACCGCGCGTGGAGGCATCCATGGAGACGACGGCCACCGTGGGCTGGCTGCTCTTCCACGTGGCGCTGGTGGTGACGTCCTGGCTCGTGCCGTTATCGAGCGTGGCCGTCGCATGGAGCTGGCGCGGGTGTCCTTCCACCAGCGTGACCTCCGCTGGCGAGAGCGTGAGCGCGGTGGCCTCCGCGACCGTCAGCTGGGTGCTCCCGCTCACCTCACGAAACGTCGCCGTGATGCGCGCGGTGCCCATCCCCTGACCGCTCGCGAGGCGCTGGCTCAGGGACACGACCGCCGTGTCACTGGAGCTCCAAGTCGCCTCGGTGGAGACATCCGCCACCGTGCCGTCGGAGCGCGTGGCGGTGGCGACCAACGACACGGTGCTTCCACGGGCGAGCGAGGCCGCATCGGGCGTCACGGCGATGGCGGTGACGACGGCGTCGGTGACAGTCACCAAGGCAGAGACCTCCACCGTGCCGAGCACCGCCCGGACCGTGGCCTGCCCCGGAGCGATGGCGCGCACCAGGCCGCTCTCGGAGACCGTGGCCACCGTCGCGTCCGAGGAGTTCCACTGGACGTCACTGGTGACGACGTGCGTGCCGCCATCCGTGAGGGTGGCCGTGGCCGTGAGCTGCTGGGAGAGCCCCACGGCGAGGGACGGCGCCGCGGGAGCAATCACCATGGAGACCAGCGTGGCGTCGGTCACCTGCACGGGCGCTTCCGCGGAGACCGCGTCCCACCGGGCCCGCACGGTCGTCTGGCCCTGGGCCAGCGCTCGCACCTGGGGCGCGCCACTCGCGTCCTGGGACACCGTCGCGATGGCGGCGTCATCCGAGGACCACGTCGTCTCCCGCGTGACATCGCGCGTGCTGCCATCGGAAAGGGTGGCCGTCGCCACCACCTCGCCCCCCAGGCCCGCGGCGAGCGTGAAGCTCGTGGGCGCGATCCGCAGGGATTTCACGGAGGAGGGAGACTTGTCGCTGCTACACGCCGCGATGGCGGCCACGGAGACAAGCCCGAGCAACGCGCGGTGAAGCCAACGACGACCGGAACGCTCTCTCATGAATCGACCTCTCTGCACGGCGCCGCGCATCCGACACGCGAGGACCGGGGATGGGGAATGGTGACTGTGAAGAAGGAGGGAACCGCGAACCATCGGGGGCGCCCCTAGGAGTCCCTCAGGAATCCCCTAGGGGCGCGTGGCGCCGCGCACGGCTCAGGGGCGCGGACTGGCGCTCACGCCACGGAAGGCGGTGTTGGCCGGGGCCGTCGCCAGCACGGTCACCGAGGGAGTCACCGTGCTCCCGTCGTCCAGGAAGGTGACCACCATGTTGCCCGCGCCACCCGAGCTGCTCAGGTAGGTGGTGACGTAGACCCTCACGCCCGAGGGAGTCTTCGTCGCGGAGACACCATGGGCTGCCATGCGGTTGGTCGTCGTCCCCGCGACGGCGAAGGTGGGCACGAAGGAGTCCTTCTTGCTCCAGGCCACTCCGTCGAAGGTCCACTTCTCCAGGCGCAACGTGTCCGGCGTTCCACCCTGCGAGGCAGGGAGGCTGATGTTGATGGAGACGTAGGCCGTGTCCACTCCCTCCACCTCGGGGTCCAGGTCGAGCAGCGCGAAGCCGGAGGTCGTGAGCGTGATGGCGAACGAGGGCAGTTGAACCGGGGTCTCCATCACGGTGGGGAGCGCGGAAGGGAACGCGTGCACGCCCTGACGGTAGCCCTGCGGGTTCGGGACCGGCGCGATGCCGAGCGTGAAGTAGACACGCCCGTCGAAGACATTCACGACACGGCAGTCATTCACCCCGTTGGAGAGGACGGTCGATGCCCTGGGGTTCGCGCCCGCCAGGACGTGGCGGATGCCACCACCCCGCCCCGCGAGCCAGTACGCGGAGCCATCCACCGTCGTGGCCGAGCGCACCGAGTCGAGGTCGTAGGCATCGTTCAGGCGAGCGCCGATGGTGAAGGCTCCCGCGACGTCCACCTGACCCACCACGCGGGACGTCTGCGCCGCGGACGTGCCGGAGACATTCGCGGTTCCCGCCGCCGCGTCATACCCCGCGAAGGTGAGCAGGCGGCCGTTCCCGGAAAGCGCGAGGGCCCCCTGATAGTCGTCACTGCCGGAGAAGGTCAGCCGGTTCGCGCCAGCAGGGCCCATGGCGGGAATGGGGAGGGTCCGCACCGGAGCGCCCCCCGTGGGGCGGTACTCCTCGAGGAAGGCCTCGGTGGCGGTCGCGTTGAGGGCCGAGGCGCCGCCCCCCACGTGAAGCACCATCACGTTGGGAGCGCAGGAGACGGCCACGGTGAGGCCCGCATCACCCATGGTGCCCGTGCCGCTCAGCACCTCGCACGTCTGCCCCAGCGGCTGACGGCTCACCTGCACCGAGTACGACTCACCGGGGAGCAGCCCTTGCGCGAAGGCGTGCTCTCCATCGGCGACGACGGTGAGGGTGTCTGTTCCGGAGCGCAGCCCCAACGTGCCCGTCAACCCCGCGACGTGAACCCCCAGCGCGTAGACATCCTCACAGGAGACCGCGAGGTCGGAGACCGGACCTCCATTCACCGCGCCGTCCCCGGACCGGACGGAGCAGCGCTGCCCCACCGGCTGCGTCTTCACCGTCACCGCGTACGTGGCCTGGTCCACCACGGACCGGGTGAAGGTGAACGGACCGTTGGCGGAGAGCGCGAGCACGTCGTCGCCGTTGTTCTGGAGTTCGAGCGTGGCGCCCGCCGCCAGCCCCGCCACGACTCCTCCGACAGGGTATGACGTCCCTCCGCAGAGCACCGTCACGTCAGTGACATCCCCGGCGCCCATGGTGCCAAAGCCCTTCGCCACGCTGCACCCCAGCGGGGGCGCGATCTCCGCCGAGACGGAGTAGGCGCCACCAAACGCCACCGGCGCCGGGAAGACGAAGGCACCATTCACGGCAACGGTGAGTGCCGCCCCTCCGTTGTTGCGCAGCACCACGGACTGCGAGCCGTCGAGCCCCGCCACCGTGCCCTTCACTGCGAAGGAGTCCGGGCTGCACGTGACAGCCACCTGGGTGACATTCGAGCCTCCCACCGTGCCCGTCCCCTGCTGCACCGAGCAGGACTGCCCCGGGGGCTGCGTCTTCACCGCGACGGCGTAGGCCCCCAGGTCCGCCACCGGACGGGTGAACGTGAAGGCACCGTTGGAGCCGACGGTGAGGACCTCGCTCTCGTTGAGCCACAGCTCGAACGTCATTCCCTCGACGAATCCTGTCACCGTGCCCCCGACCGCGAAGGCCTGGGTGCGGCACGCGACCGCCACATTCGTGATGTCCGCCGAGCCCTGCGTGCCCGTGCCATTCGGCACGATGCAGCTCAGCGGATAGGTGGCCTCCGCGGTGACGGCATAGGTGCCGCGATAGAGCACCCCGGTCGGGAAGGAAAAAGCGCCGTTGGTCGTGACGGTGACAGCGTCCGTCCCGTTGTTCTTCACCACCACCGACTGACCGCTGGAGAGGCCCGTCACCGCCCCACCCAGGTGGTACTGCTTCGGCTCACAGGTGACGACCACCGAGCTGACATTGGCTCCGCTCAGCGTGCCCGTTCCCCCCACCATCTCGCAGGTATGTCCAATGGGCGAGGAAACGAGGCTCACCGCATAGCCCGCGAGGTCGGGCACGGGCTGCGCGAAGGTGAAGGGGCCGTTGGTGTTGATCAGGAGCGACTCGGCGCCGTTCTGCAGCTTGAGCACGCCTCCCTTGATGATGCCCGACACCGTTCCGCCCACCAGGTATCGCGTGGTGTTGCAGGTGACGGCGACGTTGGTCACCGCCTGCGCCGCCATGGTGCCCTCGCCCCGCGACACGCTGCACGTGACGGGATAGGTCGCCTCGACGGTGACCGCGTACGTCGCCCCGAAGGCCACCGGGCGAGCGAAGGTGAAGAGGCCGTTGGAGGACACGGTGACGGCGTCTTCGCCGTTGTTCCTCAGCACAACCGAGTTCCCTGGGGTCAGGCCGAACAGCGAGCCGCCCAGGGCGAAGGTCCGCGCCGTGCAATTGACCGCCACATCGGTGACCGCCGAGCCGCTCAGCGTGCCCGCGCCGTGCTCCACGATGCAGTCGTGGCCCTCGGGCTGCGTCTTCACCGTCACCGCGTAGTCCGTGAGGTCCGCGACCTCCTCCGCGAAACGGAAGGCTCCGCTCTCCGTGACGGTGAGCACAGGCCCTCCGTTGTTCTGGAGCTCCAGCGTGGAGCCCGCGACCAGACCGGACACGCTGCCTCCCACCGCGTGGAGGTTCGCCGCGCAGCTCACGAGGACGCGAGTGACGTCCGCATCCCCCACGGTGCCGCTCGCCTCGCCCGTGGTGCACGTGGCGCCCACCGGCTGCTCCTGGATGACGACCGAGTAGGCGCTCCCTTCCGCCACCTTCTGGCCGAACACGAAGGCCCCATTGGCGCTCACCCGCAGCGAATCCTCGCCGTTGCGCAGCACCACCTGGGCGCCCTCACGCAGGCCCGTGACGGTGCCACCCACCGCGTGGCTGACAGGTGTCTCGCCTCCGGCATCTGTCTCGCCTCCGGCATCTGTCCCGCCTCCGGCATCTATCCCGCCTCCGGCATCTGGCTCGCCTGGCGACTTCGGGTCCGAACCGCAAGCGGTGAGCACGACACTCAGGAGTCCCACCAGCACTGCGCTGGAGAGACGGGGACGGGGATGGAGACTCATGCGGTGGGGGCGCTCCGTGAGGGACGAGGACACGGCGCGACGCTAGATAACCCTCGGATGAGCCCACCATCGGGGAGCCCCCTAGCCGTCCCTCAGGAATCCCCTACGGCCCCACGGGCTCCCCCGGGACGAGCCCGTGGCGCACCGCGAGGCGAACGAGCGAGGGGACGTCATGGATGTCCAGTCGGTCCATCAACTGCGTCCGGTGCGCCTCCACTGTCTTCACGCTCACGTCCAGCCGCTCGGCGATGGCACGCGTGCCGTTCCCCTCCGCGATGAGCTGGAGGATCTCCCGCTGGCGCGAGGTGAGGAGGTCCAGGGGATTCGCCGCGGGCGTCTCCTCGGTGATGCGCAGGAAGCCGGCCACCACCGTCTGGGAGATGGCGGGGCTCAGGTAGGTGCGCCCCTGCGACACGGAGTCCAGCGCCACCTTGAGTTCCTCCACCGCCGAGTCCTTGACGAGGTAGCCCGCCACCCCCGCGCGCAGCGCCTGCGCCACGTACTCCGCCGAGGTGTGCATGGAGAGCACGAGCACCCGCGTGGAGGGGCTCAGCTTCGGCACCCGCCGCGCGACCTCGATGCCATTGAGCCCGGGCAGCGACAGGTCCAGCAGCAGCACGTCCGGCTGGAGCTTGTTCGTCAACACCAGCGCCTCCTGCCCGTCGCCGCATTCCGCGAGCACCGTCACCCCACCGAAGGTTTCGAGCAGCGCGCGCAGCCCCGCCCTCACCAACTGGTGGTCATCCGTCAGCAACACGCGCATGCGTTCCTCCGATGGAGTCGTCCTCCAGTCGCACTTCCGCCACCACCCGCGTCCCCTCCCCCGGGCGCGAGGTCACCTCGAAACGTCCTCCGAGGTCTCGAACCCGCTCCTGCATGCCGAACACCCCGAAGCTTCCGGGTGCACGGCCCGTCAGGACCTGGTCGACCTCGAAGCCCTTCCCGTCGTCCCGCACCTCGAGCCGGATGAGCTGCCCCACCGACTCCAGCCTGACGTCGATGCGACGGGCCTTCGCGTGGCGCAAGGCATTGGTGACCGCCTCCTGGATGACCCGGAAGACGACGATGTCTCGCCCCGCGCCCAGCGAGGGAGGCGCCGCCGCCGAGGTGAACACCAGCTCCACCCCACTGCGCTGGGTCACCCCGCGCAGGTACCACTCCAGCGCGGAGACCAGCCCCAGCTCGTCGAGCTGGGGAGGACGCAGGTCCACCGACAGCGCGCGCACCTGGCCGATGAGCCGGTCGATGAGCGCGACGGCGTCCGGCAGGCGCACCGCCGCGGGACCGGTGATGGGGACCGTGGCGCTCACCAGGCCCAGGTTGAGCTTCACCGCGGTGAGCGCCTGGCCGAACTCGTCATGCAGCTCCCGGGCAAGGTGCTTGCGCTCCTCTTCCTTCGCCGCCTCCAGTCGCATGGTCAGGCGACGAAGCCGGTCGCGCCCCGTCTGCGCCTCCTCGAGGGCCTGCTCGCGCTCGACCTGCAAGGTGCGCAGCGCCTGGTTGCGCCGGCCCAGCAGGCGGGTGCGCCACGCGAGCCCCGCCACCAAGAGGATGAGGACCACCGCGAGCGTGCCGAAGCGCACGTCGGTGCGCTGCCAGAGGGGCGGGGCGACGCGCAGGACGAAGGGGCGCATCCGGACCCACTCACGCCCCGGACTGCGCGCGCGCAGTTGCAGGGAGTGCTCCCCCGGCGGGAGCGAGTGAAAGGAAATCTGGTTCCGAGTGCCCAGCGGAAGCCAGGGCTCGTCGGAGGTGAAGCGGTACGCGTACTCCGTGCCGCTGCGTCCGTAGTCGAGCAACGAGAACTCGAGCGAGAACGGCTGATGCCACGGCACGTCCAGGCGGGACAGCTCCCACACGGGCTTGTCTGGCAGGGCGTCGCGCTCCAGCCCCTCGATGGAGGTGAGCACCAGGGGCGGCGGCGGCTCTCGCGGCGGACGCACCGTGGGGTCCAGGTCCACGAGTCCCTTGGAGCTTCCCCAGTAGAGCCGTCCTCCCAGCAGGGCCACCGCCTCTGGGTTGAACACCCCCGTGGGCAGTCCATCCGACGCGGCGTAGTTCTCGAACGCCTGGGTGTGCACCTCGAGGCGGGAGAGTCCCGCGCGGGTGCTCACCCAGAGCGCGCCATCCGGGGCACGCGCCAGCGCCATCACGTTGTCGTCGATGAGCCCCTCGGCGCTGGTCCACAACGCCACGTCCACGGGCACGCCCGCCTCGTCGAGGGAGACGCGCTGCAACCCACCGCCCACCGTTCCCACCCAGACCGCCCCTGTCGGGTCTTCCATCAACGTGCTCACGTAGAAGTGGCTCAGGCGCGGCACCGAGCTCGCGCCCAGCCGGGTGCAGTCGAGCGTGTCCTCTCCCGCCGTACAGACATTGAGCCCGCCCGAGCGCGTGCCCACCCAGAAGCGCCCACGCCGGTCCTCCATCAACGCCGTCACATAGTCGTCGGACAGCGAGCGCGGCGCGTCCGCTCCGTGCCGGAAGGCCTGGAAGTCGTCGGTCTCCGGGCGATAGCGCTGCAGCCCGTCTCCACCACTGCCCAGCCATACCCGCCCGCGCGAGTCCTCCAGCAGCGCGGTGACGTAGCGAGGATTGTCACCCGCGCCGGTGTCCAGGCGACTGCGGTACATCTTCAACCGGCCCGTCCCGGGCTCGAAGCGGTACGAGCCCTGCGTGAAGCCCGCCCACAACATGCCCTCCCTCGTGCGCAGCAGGCTCAGCACACCGCGCGCATCCGCACCCTCGGGAACGGGCACGCGCAGAGGCTCGGCCTGACCGGTGCGCACATCCACGCGGTCCACGCCCCCGCCGAAGCTGCCCACCAGCAGGTGGCCCTCGTCTTCGGGAGTCACCGCCCATACGTCCTCGTTCGTCAGCCCGGAGGTCCTGTCCCCACCCCTCGCCCGCAGCGTCTGGAAGACGTCGGACCGCAGCGGCGCATGGAACAGGCCCATTCCAAACGTGCCGATGAACAGATCTCCGCTCGCGCCCACGGCGAGCGAGCCCTCGTCGATGCGCTGCTCGTAGCCGGGCCCCGCCGAAGGAAGCCGCTCCTCGCTCACCACCCCGGTCACGGTGTCCACGCGAAACAGGCCCGAGCCGAAGGAACCGACCCACAGCGTCCCTCGCCCATCGGGCTCGAGCTCGGTGACGGTGCGCAGCTTGTCCACGACGTCGGACGGCGTGAGCCTGGCGCGGCGAAGGACCGGCTCGCCCGGCACGATCCGATAGAGCCCCGCGCGCGTCCCCACCCACATTCCTCCGCCCAGGTCCGGGGCGAGGCTGAAGACATCTCTCGCGTCGGGGCCTCCCTCTTCTGGAGAGACATGCTCGAAGGCGTGGGTTCCCGGGTCCAGCCGGAACAAGCCCCCCTTGAGCGTGCCCACCCAGAGCACGCCGGCGCGGTCGTGACGCAGCGCCATCACGAACTCCTCGCCGCCTCCCGGTACGAGCGGCACGCGCATCGCTCGCCCGGTCGATGGGTCTAGCAACGCCAGGCCCGCGCTCGTCCCCACCCACAGTTGGCCGTCATCCGCGTCCGCGAGCGCGAACACGCCGTCGTGGGGAAGGCTCGTGGCGTCCGAGGAGTCGTGGCGGAAGTGTTTGAAAGACCAGTGCGCCCGGTCCACCAGGCTCAGCCCGCCCGTCATGGTGCCGACCCACAGGCGACCGAGACGGTCCTCGAACAGGGTCCGCACCGCGTTGCTCGCCAGGGATGCGGGGTTGCCGAGCTCGTACTGGAACTTGCGAAAGCGCTGACCGTCGTGGAGGTAGAGCCCCTCGCGAGTGCCAATCCAGAGCAGGCCCACGCGGTCGTACATCACCTCGGTGATGTACTCGGCCTCGAAGGGGCGGGCGCCTCCCACCTGCACCAGCTCGAGTGCCGGGGCGCCTGACGCGACGCCGGCGCTCAACCCCAGCAACATGAGAACAACCAGGAACCGAGACCACGAGGCGGCGCGCGCGGTGCGCATCCCAGGCTCATACCACTGGAGCCGAAAGGCCGTGGGCGAACGCGGCGTCACTCGCGCGACGCGTCCTGCCCGCTGGCTGGCTCGCCAACCGTCTCGCCTCACGGAAAACACACCACAGGGGCGAGTGAACGACGAGCTGCCCGCCGGCATTCCTATGACGGCGAGAAGCGCAGTGACCGTAACCGACGCCTGGGTGCCCGCTCAGTCCTCGTTGAAGTCGGCGTCGAATGAAGCGATGGCTTGCTCAACCGTCGCGAACAGTCTGCGCCTCACCTCGGGCGCCTCTTCACAAAGCAATTCCCAGAAGCGCTGCTCGTGGCCCCGGAGCATCTCTCGCTCCACGGGCAACCAGACCCTGTCAGCGCTCTGGACCATGAAGCCGCGTCCGGGAAGCACTTCAATGCAACGGTAGATGACGGCCTTCTCTGTCCCCAGGCGTTGGACGATGTCGAAGGGGCGGTAGAGAACCGGGTCGCTCATGAGCGGGAAACATACTCCCGCGGAGCCCAAGCCCCGCGGGAGTCGATACGTCAGGGCGTCTTCGCCGCGGGCTTCTCGATCTCCTTGAGAACCTTCTCCGCGTTCGTGTTGGTCGGATCCAACTCCAGCGACCGGCGATAGCTCGACGCGGCCAGGGCCTTGTCGCCGTGGGCAATATACGCCTCGCCCAGGCTGTCGTGGACGTTCCCATCCTGCGGGAACTGATCCACGTTGAGCTTGAAGATCTCAATGGCCTCCGGAACACGGCCCCCTTGCAGCAGCTGATAGCCGACGCGGTTGAGCTCTCCCGCCCCGAAGAAATACTCGGTGGGCTTCTTCTCCTTGAGAGCCTTGTACTGAGTGATGGCCTCCGTGGCGGTCCCCTTGGCGAGCGACGCCGACACCACTTCGCTGATCGGCTTCAGCGGCGTCTGGGGCGTGACACCGTACAGGGCGCTCAGGACTCCCACCGCCAGGCTTTGCGCCCTCACTCCGCGCCCCACGTTGCTCAGGACGATGACGACTTCCTTCTTCTCCGGCACGCGAATCAGAAACGAACTGAAGCCGTTGATACCGCCGCCGTGGCTCGTGGTCGCGACCTTCGTCTTCCCGTCATCCAGTTGGGTCGGGGCCACATTCCAGCCGAAGCCGTAGTCGTCCAGCCCCGGGGTGAACATCTTCTGCTTCAGCGCCGCCGGCAGCACCTTGTCCCCATAGAGCGCGCGGTCCCACAAATAGAGGTCCTCCACCGTCGAGTACATCGACCCGGCCGCGTAAGGCAGCCCCATGTCCAGGTACGCCGCATTCACGTACCCATCCGGGTTGCGCTCGTACCCGCTCGCGCGCTTCGCCAGGATCGTCGACGACACGTCGTAGCCCGTGTTCTTCATCCCCACCGGCTCGAAGATCCGCTCTCGCAGCACCTGCGCGTAGGGCTTGCCCGTCACCTTCTCGATGATGGCGCCCAGCAGGAAGTAGCCCGAGTTGTTGTACGAGTACTTCGACCCCGGCTCGAACTCCAGGTCGCCGCTGGCGAACTGCTTCACGAAGTCCGTCACCTTGTAGGGATTGCGAGAGACCTTCTCACCGAAGTCGGGCCGCGACGTGTAGCTGGGGATGCCCGACGTGTGGTTCAGCAGGTGCGTCACCGTGACGCGCGCGCCCGTGTCCTGGCGGTAGTCCGTCAGATGCTTCGTGATGGGGTCCTCGAGCCCCACCTTGCCCTCGTTCACGAGTTGCAGGATGACCGCGGCGGTGAACTGCTTGGTGACGGAGCCGATGCGGAACTTCGTGTCCGGCGTGACCGGGATCTGCCACTCGAAGTTCGCCGGGCCGTACCCCTTCTTGAGGATGATGCCCTTCTCGTCGGCGACCAGCAGCGCACCGTTGAACTGCTTCAGCTCGTGGTACTTCGCCGCCAGGCGGTCAATCGAGTCCTTCCGGCTCACCGCGGCGGCCGGTGACACCACGAGCAACAGCGCCAGTCCCGCGACAACACCCACATCCATCCAACCGCGCTTCATTCAGGACTCCCGCGACACGTAGAACAGCCAGAACCCGCCATATCCACCGGTTCAGGCCCACAACCACTTCCCCTGCACGAACGAAGACCGCTTCGATTGCGTGCGGGCATGGCATGGGCCAGGGGCCCGCGCTACCTTCAGGGCCTGATGCGCATCCATCACCCCTGGCACGCCCTGGCGCTCGGCCTGCTCGCCATGACCTGGGCCTGCCGGAGTGACCCTCCGCCCAGCTACGTCCGGATAGAAGGCCCCGCGCCGATCATCGCGGATGCACCGGACTCGCGCGCGTTGCTGGTGGTGTTCTGGGCGTCGTGGTGCCCACCCTGCCGCAGGGAGACACCTCAGCTGCGTTCCCTGGCCGAATCGCCTCCCGAGGGACTCCAGGTCATCGTCCTCAGCCACGACACGGACCTCGCGGACGTGGAGTCGTACTTCGAGGGCCCTCCTCCCCCCGAGTTTCGCCTGCGCCTGGACGTGGGCAAGCAGGTCGCCCATGCCTTCGGCGTGGAGCTGCTCCCGACCAGCCTCCTCGTGGTCGATGGCAGGCTGGTCGCCCGCTTCCCAGGCCCTCGTGACTGGGACTCGCGGGCCATGCGGCGCCTCCTGGAGAAGTTGACCGTCCCTCCGGAGAGTCGGGCCGCCGGCTCGGCGAATTGACTCCGACCCTTCGTCCTGGCTAAGCCAGTGGGTGGATGCGGTTCCTCCTGCGATTCCTGGCCGTGCTCCTCGTCCTGATGACGGGCGGCGTCTTTCAGACGCTGGCCTTCGCTTCGGACACGCACGCCGACTGCGCGGAGGAAGAAGACGACGAGTGCACCGACTGCGCTCCCAGCTGCGTCCTCTGCCCCTGCTGCCCGCTGAGGGCCACTCCCGCGCCGGTTCCCGTCCTGGAGAACCTCGCGGATGCGCCCACTCCGCCGCCCGTGCCGGGCCGCGTGGACGAGCCGGTCCTCTCCGGGCTGGCCGACGACATCTTCCAGCCGCCTAGAGCCTGACGCCTCCCTTCACGGGAGACGTGTGCCCTCCGCATGCCCACCGGGCGTGCGCGTGCATGCGCGTCCTCGTCGCCTGAAGCCTTGTCCAACGTCCCCGCGCCTGGTCGCGCGGGAATTCACCGCCGTGGGCGACCGCCCCGGCTGGAGCCTCCTCATGCGTTCTCTGCGTACCCTGTCCGTGCTCATCGCGCTGTTCACCGTCTCCCCTGCCCTGGCCGAAGCGCCCAAGGCCCCCGAGAAGTCCCAGTCCGCCGAAGCCGAGAAGCCCAAGTGTGAGCACGGCGTGCAGAAGTCCCTGTGCACGCGCTGCAACCCGAAGCTCGCCGCCGTCTTCAAGGCCAAGGGCGACTGGTGCGCGGAGCACGAGCGGCCCGAGTCCCAGTGCTCCCTCTGCCACCCCGACCTCGCCAAGAAGGGCGTGAAGTAGATGCCTGCCTCCCGCGTCGGTCCGGTGATGCTGTGCGCCCTGCTCTGCTTGAGCGCGGCGAGCTGCTCGAAGGAATCCAAGCCCGCCGAGGCGGAGAAGCGCGCCGCGTCGTCGGCCGTCGCGGGAGGCACCTCCGGGC
>NZ_VIFM01000540.1 GCF_006636215.1 Myxococcus llanfairpwllgwyngyllgogerychwyrndrobwllllantysiliogogogochensis
GGTGGGGTGCGGGGCGCAGGCCGTCACGCAGCTGCACGCGTTGTCCCGCGTGTGGCCCGTGGAGCGGGTGCTTGCCTTTGACGTGGACGCGGCGGTGCAGCGCTCCTTTCCCAAGCGGGTGGGGTTCCTGGGGTTGGATGTTCGCGCGGCGCCACGGGAGGCGGTGGAGGCGGAGGCGGACATCCTGTGCACGGTGACGTCCGTGGGGGTGGGTGAAGGGCCGGTGCTGGAGGACGGGCGATTGCGGCCGTGGGTGCACGTCAACGCGGTGGGCTCGGACCTGCCGGGGAAGGTGGAGCTGCCTCGCTCGCTGCTGGAGCGCAGCCTGGTGTGCCCGGACTTCCTTCCCCAGGCGCTCGTCGAAGGGGAGTGCCAGCAGCTCCGGCCCGAGCAGATTGGGCCGGGCATCATCGAGGTCGTGCAGCATCCCGAGCGCTACGAGGACTGGCGCAAGCGGTCCACGGTGTTCGACTCCACGGGTTTCTCGCTGGAGGACGAGGCGGTGACGCGTGTCCTCACGGAGCTGGCCCGGCGATATGGGCTGGGCATGGACGTGGAGCTGGAGTGCCTCGCGGGGGATGCGATGGACCCGTATGACCTGCTCCTGCCGGAGCGCGGGGTCGAGCCAGGTCAGGGTGAGCCGGGTGACTCCCGGCACAAGTTCCGCGTGGCCTGACGCACGCATCCGGTCTCTTCCTCTCATTGCCTCTCACGCGGGAGTCCCGCAGCCCGGTCACCGGTGTCACGGGGCTTCACGAGGACCCGAGGAGCACCATGTCGCAGAGCGAGCAGTCCACCCGCACGAAGGTGGAGCGAGCGGGGCGTCGGCCTCCGTTGGTGCACCAGCCGCACGGTGGCGTGGTGGAGCAGTCCTTCGCGCAGCAGCGACTGTGGTTCCTCGCGCAGCTCGACCCGGATGGGTCCGCCTACAACGCTCCCTTCGCCGCGAGGCTGAAAGGGCGGCTGGACGTTGGAGCGCTGGAGGAGGCGTTCCTCGAGGTGGTGAGGCGACACGAGTCACTGCGGACGACGTTCGGCGAAGTGGACGGCCGGCCGGTGCAGCGAATCCACGAGGCGGTGGAGTTCAGCCTGCGCGTGGAGGAGGTGAAGGAAGGGGACGTGAAGGCGCGAGTGGAGGAGGAGGCGCGCGGGCCGTTCGACCTGGAGCGAGGGCCGCTGCTGAGGGCGAAGGTGCTGAAGGTGGGGGAGGCGGAGCACGTGTTGGTGTGGGTGGTGCATCACATCGTGTTC
>NZ_VIFM01000541.1 GCF_006636215.1 Myxococcus llanfairpwllgwyngyllgogerychwyrndrobwllllantysiliogogogochensis
CTCCGGAAGCGCGCCCCCAACAACCGCCCCAGCCGCGTCAGCACCCTGTCCCCCGCCAGGTGCCCATACCGGTCATTCACCCGCTTGAAGTGGTCCACATCCAGGAAACACAACGCCAACGGGCGCTGCTGACGCTGGGCCTCCGACAGCCTCGCCCTCAGCCCCTCGATGAACGGCCGCCTCAACAACAACCCCGTCAACGCATCCCGCTCCGCCCGCTCCCGCGACAGCCGCGCCCGCTCCAGCCGCGCCTGCACCCTCGCCCTCAACTCCTCCTTCAACACCGGCTTGGAGATGTAGTCGTCCGCCCCCGCCTGGAACGCCGCCAGCCGGAACTCCAACCCCAGGTGCGCCGTAATCAACAACACCGGCAACTCCTGCCACGCCGGCGTCGACCGCAGGATGCGACACAAATCAAACCCGCTCGGCCCCGGCATCTGCACGTCCAACAACAACAGGTCCGGCCGATGCTCCGCCAACGCCTCCATCAATTGGTGCGCATCCCCCAACCCCACCACTTCCACCTGCTCGCTCGCCAGCGAGTGCACCAACGCCGCAATCGCCTCCGGGTCGTCGTCCACCACCAACACCCGCGCGCGCTCCGGCCGCCGCGCCGCCACCATCCGCTCCGCCGCCGCCGCGAAGTCCTGCGCCGTGAAGGGCCTCGGCAGGAACAACGACGCCCCCGCATGCGCCGCCGCCACCCGGTCCTCCAACCCTCCCGCCGCCTCCGTGAAACCCAGGGGCAATGAACCCAGGCCCTCCACCGACCGCAATTGATGCGCCGCCTGGATGCCCCCCATCTCCCCACCCAGATGCATGTGGATGAGCACCCCATCCACCCACTGCTTGCGCGCCACCGCCACCGCCTCGCTCGCCGTCCGCGCCGGCAACACCCGCACCACGTGCGCACGCCCCAACCGCTCCGCCTCCGCCAACACCCGCGCGTCCTCGTCCACCACCAACAACACCCCCTCCGTCGGCAACACCGCCGCGGGGCCCTCCTTTCGCGCGGACTTCACCGGCACCGACGCCGTCCTCGCCAGCTCCCGGAACGCCGCGTCCACCACGCCCCAGTCCAACCGCGAGACGTCCTTCGCCGACCGCAGCACGTCCTCCAGCCGCCCCGCCGACAGGCTCACCTCCGTGAACCCATAGCTGCCCGCCGTCCCATGCAGCTTGTGCACGACGAGCGTCGCCTCCTCCAACGCCTCCCGCCGCCCCACC
>NZ_VIFM01000542.1 GCF_006636215.1 Myxococcus llanfairpwllgwyngyllgogerychwyrndrobwllllantysiliogogogochensis
CTAAACCAGAGTTCGTGATTCGCGATCAGGCTGGGGAGCAGGCGGGCGCGGAGGAGGCGGGAAGAGGGAGCAGGGGCACCTCTCGTTCGGCTCTGTGTGCGCAGAAGACCTGAGAGCGAGAAGGCCCTGCCCGAGGGCAAAGGTAGGCAGTGGTTGAAGAGGAAGCAGCGCCAGGCGCTGCTTCGGTGGGCAGAGAGGAGTGGCTGCCCGCTCACCATGCGGCGGTGCATGGCGGTAGCGGCCGTGGGACGAGGGGACTCATGCAACGCCGCAGCCCGGGCGCTGGGCTGTGCCACCTCCACCGTCGTGTGCGCGGTGCGCCGCTACCGGGAAGCTGGGCGCGAAGCCCTCCGAGACAGACGGGCGGGCAACGGCCATCCCAAGGTAGACGGCCAATTCAGGCAGAGGCTGGAGCGAGTGTTGGCCGGCACGCCCGAGGACTGGGGCTGGTGCCGGCCCACTTGGACGAGGGAGCTGCTGTGTGTGGAGCTGCAGCGCCGGGGGATGCCTCGTGTGTCCGTGGCGACCATGGGCCGGACACTCGCCTCGCTCGGCGCCCGCCTCAAGGCGGCAAAGCCCATCGTCCAGTGTCCCTGGCCCGCGTGGAAGCGTCGCCGGAGGCTCTATGTGCTCAGATGCATGGAGGCGCACAAGCCCCCCGAGGAGCCCGTGCTCCACGTGGACGAGGTGGACATCCACCTCAATCCCAAGGTGGGGCGCGACTGGTGTCTGCCCGGGCAGCGCCGGGTAGTCGTGACGCCCGGCAACAACCAGAAGCGCTTCGTGGCTGGAGCACTGAATGTCCGGACGGGGAAGCTGACGTGGGTGGAGGGCAGGTCCAAGGCCAGCACCCTCTTCATTCAGTTGCTCTGGCGCATTGCGAGCCAGTACCGACGGGCTCGCCGCATCCACCTCGTGCTGGACAACGCCGCGGTCCACACCAGCAAGAAGACTCGCCGTGCCCTCGCGCAACTCGGCGGGCGCATCGTGCTCCACTTCCTTCCGCCTTACTGCCCCGAGGGCAACCGCATCGAGCGGGTATGGCTGGACCTGCACGCCAATGTCACCCGCAATCACCGCTGCCGAACCATGGCCCGGCTCATGGTGCGGGTGCATGCCTACCTCGCTGCTCGCAACGCCCAACGCTCTGCCAGTCCATCCCTGCGCCGAGCCGACCTCAGGCGTGCCGTCTGAGGCCGTTCGAGAATCACGAACTCTGGTTTAG
>NZ_VIFM01000543.1 GCF_006636215.1 Myxococcus llanfairpwllgwyngyllgogerychwyrndrobwllllantysiliogogogochensis
GCCCTCGGGTTATACCCCGCCCCATGGCCCCATCCTTCCGTGAGCTTCTGGCCGGTGTGAAACAGGAGATTCGCGAAGTCACCGTGGACGAGGTGAAGCGGCTCCTGGACGACCGGGCCCAGGTGAAGCTCATCGACGTGCGGGAGGCGGACGAGTACGCGGGCGGGCGGCTGCCTGGCGCCGTGCACATCCCCCGGGGCTACCTGGAGCTGCGAATCGAGGAGCGGGCCGGGAGGGACGAGGAGCTCGTCGTCTACTGCGCGGGCGGGACACGCTCGGCGCTGGCGGTGAAGAGCCTCAAGGAGCTGGGCTACACGCGCGTGGCCTCGCTGGCGGGCGGCTACAACCGCTGGAGCGACGCGGCGCTGCCGGTGGAGAAGCCCTTCGTGCTCACGGCCGAACAGAAGGAGCGCTACCGCCGACACCTCATCCTCCCGGAGGTCGGCGAGGAGGGGCAGGCGAAGCTCTTGAAGTCGCGCGTGCTGTTGATGGGCGCGGGCGGGCTGGGCTCTCCGGCGGCGCTGTACCTGGCGGCCGCGGGCGTGGGGACGCTGGGCATCGTCGACTCGGACGTGGTGGACCTGAGCAACCTGCAGCGGCAGGTGCTCCACACCCAGGAGCGCCGGGGCCAGCCCAAGGTCGTCAGCGCGAGGGCCGCGATTGAGGCCCTCAACCCGGACGTCCGCGTCATCCCCTTCCAGGAGCGGCTCACCTCGCACAACGTCCTGCGCGTGCTGGAGGGGTTCGACCTGGTCCTCGACGGCGGAGATAACTTCCCCACCCGCTACCTGCTCAACGACGCGTGCGTGATGAAGGGCCTGCCCAACATCCACGGCTCCGTCTTCCGCTTCGAGGGACAGGTGACGACCTTCGTCCCCGGACAGGGGCCCTGCTACCGCTGCCTCTACCCCGCCCCGCCGCCGCCGGAGCTCGCGCCCTCATGCGCGGAGGCTGGAGTGCTGGGCGTGCTGCCCGGGCTTATCGGCCTTCTCCAGGCCAACGAGGCCCTCAAGCTGATTCTCGGCCAGGGCGAGTCGCTCGTCGGCCGGCTGCTCACCTTCGACGCGCTGAGCACCCGCTTCCAGGAGCTGAAGCTGCGCCGGGATGCGCAGTGCCCGGTGTGCGCGCCGGGCGCGAAGGTGGAGCTCATCGACTACGAGCGCTTCTGCTCCACCACCGCCTGAGCGCCCCGCGACTCGAGCCAGGAACCTCCCCGCATGCC
>NZ_VIFM01000544.1 GCF_006636215.1 Myxococcus llanfairpwllgwyngyllgogerychwyrndrobwllllantysiliogogogochensis
GTCCGCCCGATGCCCCCGCGCTCATCGCCCCTCCCCCATCAAATGGTCCACCTGCTTCTGCGCGCGCTTCAGCGACGCCTCGGGCGAGCGCAGCCCCGCCACCGCCGCGGAGAACTCGCTCTGCAACACATCTGAAATCAGGTTGTAGTACGGCGTCACCGGCCTGGGCCTCGCGCGCTCCGCCATCTCCCGCAGGCCCGCGATGAACGGCGAGCTCTCCTTCAACCTCGCATCGTCATACACAGACGCCCGGGGCGGATTGCGCGCGTAATGCACCGCCAGCACCAGGTTCGCCTCCGGCGACGTCAGGTGTGAGATGAGCTTCGCCGCCAGCTTCCGCCGCTCCGGCGACACATGCGCGTTCACCGCGAGCTGATACCCACCCAGCGTCCCGAATCCCGGCTCGCCACTCACCGTCGGCAACGGCGCCATCCCCACCTTGCCGCGAATGGGCGAGCCCTCCTTCTGCGCCTCGCTCCACGCATACGGCCAGTTGCGCATGAACACCGCGCGCCCCTCCTGGAAGATGCGCCGCGCCTCCTCCTCCCCAAACCCCATCACCGTCTCCGGCGACACTCCGCTCACCAGCAACCCGCGCAGATACGCGAGCGCCTCGCGCCCCGCCTCCGTCTCCAACAACACACGCCCGTGCTCCCCCATCGCGTCCCCGCCGTGCCCCCACAGCGCCTCAAAGACATTACAACTCAACCCCTCGTACTGCCGGCCCTGCCACACGAAGCCCTGGATGCCCGGCACCTTCGCCTTCGCGTCCAGCGCGAAGCGCTCCAGCTCCGCGTACGTGCGCGGCGCCCGAGGCACCAGGTCCGTCCGGTAGTACAAAACGCCCACGTCCAGGTACCAGGGCACCGCGTACGTCCGCCCCTCCACCACCACCGCCTCCACCGGCCCCGGCAGGAACTCCGCGCGCAGCCGCTCCGGCGGGAACTCCGCGGACAGGTCCGCTATCCACCCCGCGCGCGCGAACTCCGGCACCCACACCACGTCCGCCACCAGCACGTCGAAGTCCTTCGCCCCGCCCTCCAACGACGTGAGGAAGAACTGGTGCGCCAAATCGGAGGAGTTCGGCAGCGCCTCCGTGACGAGCGTCACCCCGGGGTTGTCCCGCTCGAAGCCCGCCAGCAACGCCCGGAAGGGCTCCGGCGGCCCCCACAGCGGCTGGTACTTCAGCACCAGCCGCGTGGCCCCCGCCCCATCACGCCC
>NZ_VIFM01000545.1 GCF_006636215.1 Myxococcus llanfairpwllgwyngyllgogerychwyrndrobwllllantysiliogogogochensis
AGGGACTCCAGGCCGGTGAACTCCTGGTGCCAGGTGCCGTCTTGGCGGCGCGTGAAGCGCAGCCGCAGCGTGTCGTGGTGGGCGACGACCGCGCGCAGCGCCGCTTCCAAGCATGGGACGTCCACCGGCTCGCTCGACGCGAGCATGAAGGCCTGGGCGAAGTGGTGCGGTTCGAGGAGCTCCTTCTCGAAGAAGTCGAGCTGGATGGGCGTCAGGAGGGAGGTGCCGAGCACCATGCCCGAATCGACCTGTGGCCCACCCTGCTGCTTCGCCACGCGCGCCAGCGCTTCCAGTGTCTGGTGTTGGAAGAGCTGGTTTGCGGCCAGGTGCAGGCCGGCCTGACGCGCGCGTGAGACCACCTGGATGGCGAGGATGGAGTCGCCGCCCAGCTCGAAGAAGTTGTCACGGAGGCCGATGCGCGGCACGCCCAGCAGCTCGGTCCAGATGCGGGCCAGCGCCTGCTGTGGCGAAGTCTGGGGTTCGAGGAAGTCTCCCTCTTCGCGAGGCTTCAGGTCCGGAGCCGGGAGGGCCCGCCTGTCGACCTTGCCATTGGGAGACAGGGGCAGCGTCGGCAGCGTCGCGAAGGCCGAGGGCACCATGAACTCGGGCAGGCGCTGGGAGAGGGAGGCGCGCAGGGCCTGGGTGTCGAGTTCGGCGGAGGCGACGAGATAGGCGACGAGGCGGGGAGCGGAAGCATCCTCGCGAAGGACGACGACGGCATCGGAGACGCCGGGAGCGGCGAGGAGCGCGGCCTCGATTTCACCCAGCTCGATGCGGAAGCCGCGCAGCTTGACCTGGAAGTCGGCGCGGCCGAGGTACTCGAGGGAGCCGTCAGGCAGCCAGCGAGCGACGTCGCCGGTGCGGTAGAGGCGCGCGCCGGGGATGGCGGAGAAGGCGTCGGGGAGGAAGCGCTCGGCGGTGAGAGCGGGACGGCTGAGGTAGCCGAGGCCGACCTGGACGCCGCCGATGAAGAGCTCGCCCGGCACGCCGACGGGAGTAGGGAGTCCGGTGGCGTCGAGGACGTGGAGCTGCGTGTTGGAGACGGGGCGACCGATGGGGACGAAGTGTCGGGAGTCGCCCCGGGCGCAGTGCCAGAAGGAGACGTCGACGGCGGCCTCGGTGGGGCCGTAGAGGTTGTGGACCTCGGCGGAGGCGGGAAGGAGGGCGTGCGCGCGGCGGACGAGCTCGGCGGGGAGGGCCTCACCACTGCACA
>NZ_VIFM01000546.1 GCF_006636215.1 Myxococcus llanfairpwllgwyngyllgogerychwyrndrobwllllantysiliogogogochensis
GGAACTCGGGCCCGTGCGAGCCCTGGGGCGGGCATGTACTCATGGGGTGTTCTCAGTAGGGGGACTCAGATGCGGCGTGACGGGATGCGCACTGACGGGGCATGGCGCGGGCGGGGTGCGCAACGGGTTGAAGGGAACGACCTTCGCGTCGTCCGTCGCTGGTGCATCGCTACGTGTCGCGTGCCACGGCGGGAGCCAACCCCGACTCTTGCTGTCTCGCTGCTCAACCCAGCCCGCCGACTTCAACGCGACCAGGAAAGTTCGTTTCTGCGGTGGGTGCCGCTGTCCGATGGACTTGCAGAATCCGACCACGGCAATGAAGAGGGCGTCGTTTACGAACGCTTGCGTCTTGCCGACCCGGGCACCCGGAGGGGAGTGCCAGATTGCGTTGCCACGAGGTTCGTAAGACGCCCAATCGTAGAGCTGGCGGTCCGGGTCGGCGCTCTCGCTGAGTTCGCGGAGGAATTGCTCCGTCACGGGCTCGCTGAGTTGCTGGAGTTCATCGCGGGAGGCGTTCGTGTGCGGTCTGCGGACTCGCTTCATGTCCACCACGTAGGTGCCCATCTCATAGGCGAAGGCTGCTACCTGCCGCATGAACTCCGGTGTGAAGGCGTCATCAGCGCCCTGCGAATGGAGCGCCTCCAGGAAGTCGCGGTGGGTCATCCCCAGGTCGGGGTGTTGGTACTCGGCGGGCTTCGTCTTGTTGTGGAAGACCGTCCAGCGCCGGTCGCTCTCCTCAAGCTCGATGGGCTTGGAGCGGTTGGTCGCCGCGATGAGCGCGACGCGGTTGACCGCTGGGGTGCGGCCAACGCCCTTGCTCTCCAGGAACACCTCACCATCGGTGATGGTCGCCTTGAGTCCGTCGCCCAGCGCCCCACCGCGCTTGTGGTTGTCGAGCAGCTCGTTGGCGAAGACCAACAGCTTCGTGGCGAAGTGGTGGTTGTAGGGCTTGGCGAGGTCCGCCTCCCCAATCTGGACGCAGTTCGCGGGGCCGAGTACGTGCGCCAGGATGCGATAGAGCACGTTCTTCCCGGTGCCCGGGGGGCCTTGAAGCAGGACTGCGGTTCCCGGCCTGGAGCCCGGGTTCTGGACCTTGAACGCAATCCAGTTCAGGAGCCAGTCGAGCCCAGCTTCATCCTCCGCGAG
Source organism: Myxococcus llanfairpwllgwyngyllgogerychwyrndrobwllllantysiliogogogochensis (assembly GCF_006636215.1). GTDB lineage: Bacteria > Myxococcota > Myxococcia > Myxococcales > Myxococcaceae > Myxococcus > Myxococcus llanfairpwllgwyngyllgogerychwyrndrobwllllantysiliogogogochensis. Next base: position 1,147 of record NZ_VIFM01000546.1, read on the forward strand.
CCAGAGGAGGACCCGCCGCACATCAGGCCACTCGCCCGGCGCAGGAGTGAGCGT
>NZ_VIFM01000547.1 GCF_006636215.1 Myxococcus llanfairpwllgwyngyllgogerychwyrndrobwllllantysiliogogogochensis
TCAAAAAGAGCGTGATGACTGTCTCGCGACACGCCACTGCACCGGCCCGGAGGCCCACGTCATGAGCGCACTGCGAAACGAGCATTTGTCATACAGCCGGCTGAGCCGCTTCGAGGCCTGCCCGCTGGCCTACCAGCTCCACTACCTCGACAAGCACACCGCCGAGCCCGGCATCCCCTTGAGCTTCGGGAAGGCGCTGCACGCCGTCCTTGAGCGGCTCCTCCAGGAAGTCATCGACACCGAGTACGCGGGCCGTCTCTCCGAAGGGCGTGCCCTCCAGCTCTACCGTGAAGCGTGGGCCGCCGAGGGTCTCTCCGGCCTGGACCTCTTCCAACAGGGCCTCGGCATCCTCCAGGATTTCGTGCGCCAGCAGGGGCGCGTGGACTCCCGCGACATCCTCGCCGTCGAGAAGGAGTTCCGCCTGCCGGTGGGGCCCTTCACCGTCCTGGGCTACATCGACCGCGTCGACTGGGTGGACGACGAGACGGTCCACGTCATCGACTACAAGTCCAACTACCAGCTCTTCACCCGTGAGGAGCTGGACTCCAGCCTCCAGCTCAGCCTCTACGCCCTCGCCGCGCGCCGCATGTGGCCCTGGGCGAAGAAGGTGCGCCTCTCCATGTGGATGCTGCGCCACGGCGTGCGGCAGGAGACGACGCGCACCGAGGAGCAGTTGGAAGCAGCCCTCGCCTACATCGAGACGCTGGGCCAGCAGATGGAGAAGGCGGAGTCCTTCCCCGCCCGCCTCAACCCCAACTGCGTCCACTGCGACCACCGCCGCAACTGCCCCGCCTACGCCCAGGCGCTGGAGGGACAGCGTGACGTCGTCTGCGAGGACACGTCCGACTTGGAGTCCGTCGCCCGCGAGCGCCAGGAAGTCGCCCACCTCGCGAAGATTCTCGGCGCGCGCAAGGCGGAGTTGGAGGGCGTCCTGCGCGCGCACCTCGCCGAGAAGGACGAACTCGTCCTCGCCGGCACGCGCTACCGCATGTTCAACACCACCAGCCTCGACTACCCACTGGAGCCCACCGTCGCGGTGCTAGCCCGGACCACCGGCCTCCCCCGTGAGGAGCTGATGCAGCGCCTCGCCAGCGTCGAGAAGAAGGCCCTCGACGCGCTGCTGAAGGACGCGGGCAAACGCCTGGGGAGCGCACGCGCCGCCCTGCTGAAGGCGGAGCTGGACTCCCT
>NZ_VIFM01000548.1 GCF_006636215.1 Myxococcus llanfairpwllgwyngyllgogerychwyrndrobwllllantysiliogogogochensis
GGCGCCCTCCCGCCGAAGCCGACATGCAGCGATATTTCGGCACCACTCCTCCCACCGTCCACCGCATGGTGCTGGAGCTTGAACGCCGGGGGCTCATCCGGCGCAGCGCCGGACAGGCCCGCAGCATTGAACTGCTGCTGGCCCCGGAACTTCTGCCCGTCCTACGCTGAGTCGCTCAAAACCAATCGGTCAGAACCTCTGTGCCGAGGTACTAGTCGGGAGTTCCTCGCCAACATCCACAGGTTCAAGGAGGAGCCGTCCGAGCTTCCCATAAGGGTCGCCGCGCTGACCAGTCGCCCACCATTTGATTTGTGCTTGGCGGATGAAAACGAGTTCTTCTGGAAGACTGGTCATTTGAAAGCCCAAGAACAGCCGATAACTGAGGTCGCCTGACCAGTCGCCGACGTTGGCCCCATTGTAGAAGGAGGTCTGTCGCGAGAAATCTGGAGCCGACAAGGGACCGCTAGTCCTGAGATCGAAGTCGAAGGTCGTGATCGCCTGACGCATGGTCCGGAAGTTTCGACTCAAGGTTTCCACCAGTGGATTCCCCGCGACGTCACGCGCCGTGGCCGTGACTTGCCAGTGGAGGTCCGTTCCATGAGCAAGGCTCGAGGGCAGGGTGTATGTCATTACCGTTGACGCTGCATTCCATGCGAATGTGCCGGTATTGAGGCCCGCAGGCGATAGAATCGCGAATGCCGTTTCGACGGATCCTCTTTCCATGGGTTCCGAGAATACGACTTCGAGAAGTGTGTTCCGGCCAGCTCCAATGGCTCCATTCACGGGTGTCGTGAACAAGACCGTCGGCGGAGTTGTGTCGGGGGCAGGGCCTTCTGTAGTGAATGAGAGTGAATGAGGCCCACTCAATGCATTGCCAACAAGGTCCTCGCCGACGACCGTGACTGTATAGAGAGTGTTTTCACTCAGGGGAGAGGCGACTCCCACGGTGAGCATCGTGCCTTGAAGGCTCCAGGCTGCGTTGCCGAGAGGGTGCTCTGGCTGGAGCGTGACTCGAACGCTGCTCTGCTTCATCGTTTCGGAGAACGTCAGCGGTGAGCGTCAAGGTAGATGTCGCGTGAGAGGGTTCAGCCGATGCGCTTCATCTCCTGCACGGCCGGGATGAGGCTGGGCGAGGGGCCCAGGCGGACGGAGCCCGCGGGAGTCCAGTTGCGCGTGA
>NZ_VIFM01000549.1 GCF_006636215.1 Myxococcus llanfairpwllgwyngyllgogerychwyrndrobwllllantysiliogogogochensis
GGCCTGGGGTGGGGGTGCTCGGGGCACCGCCGCCGGCGCCCCGGGGCATGTGCGCGAGACGACAGGCGCAAGAAATGCGTGGGCTGGGAGGGCGCCGGTGCTATGTGCCCGAGCGGATGCCTGAGTTACCCGAAGTGGAAATCGCCCGGCGCAATCTGGTGCGCTGGTTCGATGGACGACGCCTCGTGCGCGCGGATGCGGATGACACCCGCGTCTTTCGCGGCGCCGAGCGCGGCCACTTCGCGTTGCTTCACGGCCGGCTGGAGTCCCTCGTCCGGCGAGGCAAGTACCTCCTCTTCGCCTTCGAGGAAGGCCGAGGCCTCCTCGGCCACCTGGGCATGACGGGCAAGTTCGTCCGGCGCTCCGAAGGCGACGTCGTCCCCTACAGCCGCGCCCGCTTCCACCTGGACAACGGGCAGGTGCTCCATTTCGCCGACGCGCGCATGTTCGGCCGCATGGAGCCGACGCCCTCCGCGGGCCTGCGCTCCCTGGACGTCGTGAAGGCCCTGGGCCGCGACCCGCTGGCGGATGGCCTCACCTCCGGCCAGCTCGAACAGGCCGTGGCGTCCTCGAAACAGGACCTGAAGATCGCCTTGATGGACCAGGCGCGCATCGCCGGCCTGGGCAACATCCACGCCGCGGAGGCCCTGTTTCGCGCGGGCCTCCACCCCGCCCGGAAGCCCTCCACCCTCACCCCGGACGACTGGAAGCGGCTGGTCCAGGCCATCCGGGCCAGCATCGACTTCGGCCTCGAGGAGCAGCAGGGCGAGGAGCCCGTGTACCTCGAGGATGGTGGCTCCGAGAACCCGTTCCTGGTGTATGGGCGCGGTGGCGGCCCGTGCTCCAAGTGCGCCTCGCCGGTGGAGTCCTTCACCCAGGCCGGACGCACCACTTATGCCTGTCCGAAGTGCCAACCCCGGGGGAGGACAGGGAAATGACCCTGGACGTCCTGTCGTTGACGGCGCGAACTCGCGTCCCGGTTGGCGTTGACACCCCCCTGTCCCGTGGCTTGAATCGCCCGCCTTTCCGACCCGGCCGCCCCGAGCGGCCCTGGAGATCGTTGCCCATGTCTCACGTCCTGCTGGCGGCGCTGCTCGTCGCTTCCTCCACGGCCACCGCCCAGGTGCCGGCTGGGGGCACGCCTCCGCCCGCGCCCGCGGAGGCGTGC